>NZ_JBXAFX010000031.1:0-44649 GCF_058793515.1 Novosphingobium sp. GW835-FHT14H07 | reverse complement strand
CAAACTGCGCGCGATCACCTCGGAATGCCGCGCGCGATCAAATCGGAACAGTGCGCGCGATGACCTCGGAATCCGCATAGCCGCGCAGGGAATTGTTCCAGCCCCGATAGTCGCCACCCCAGCCGTTGCCGTAGTAGCGGTCGCCATCGCGCCAATCGCGACCGCGCGTGTTCACGGCGATGCGGCCGCGAACCTCATAGCCCCACCGCGTGTTCCGCACCTCGCGGACGTCGGTTACGTCGGCCCGGCCATAGCTGTAGCGGGCGGCGTTGCGCTCTGCCGTGCGCACACACTGTTCGATCGCCTGGCGCGGGTTGCCACGGCCGTAGTAGCCATCGCGATAGCGCCCGTCGTTCCAGCCATCACGGCCCCGCCAGTCGTCGCCATAACCGTAGCGGTCATAGTCGCGGTTATTGTTGTTGCTTGCTGCAGCGGCGATCGCGGCAATGCCGCCGATCACCAGCGCACCTGCAATGATGTCGCCCCCGTCGATGCCGCCGCGATGGTCTCGGGCAACTGCGGGAGAGGCCGAAGACACCGCGACCGCAGCGGCGGCAGCAGTTCCGACCAGGGCCTTGGGCAAAGTCTTCATGGCTCAGATCCTTCAAAACGGCGGGCCTTTCCCGCCACGCATGAAGGATTGCCTGATTCGCCGTGATGGGACGCTGAACCACGCCGACAGCGATTGTTCATCAAAACAGCCCCTAAGATGAACAGGCCTGCTACCGTACTGCTTCGCTGTCCAGCCCCGTCCAGTAGGCCAGGAACGCCAGCACATCGGCGCCCGCACCAATCACCTTCTCCACCGGCTTGCCCGTCCCGTGCCCCGCGCGCGCCTCCACGCGCAACAGGCGCGGCCGCTCGCCAATCTCCGCGGCCTGCAGCGCAGCCACGTACTTGAAGCTGTGCGCTGGCACCACGCGGTCGTCATTGTCCGCAGTGGTCACGAGGATTGCGGGATAGGCCCTGCCCCCGTCTATATTGTGATAGGGTGAATAGCTGCGCAGCGTGTGCCAGTCTTCCTCCCGGTCAGGACGGCCATAATCATCCACCCAGAACCGGCCGGAGGTGAAGCGGTCAAACCGCAGCATGTCCATGACGCCCACGTCGGGATTGGCCGCAGCGAACAGATCGGGCCGCTGGTTCACGACCGCTCCCACCAGCAGCCCGCCATTGGATGCGCCCTGGATCGCAAGACCGCCCTTGGCCGCGATCCCCTCCTTCACGAGGTATTCGCCCGCAGCGATAAAATCGTCGAAGCTGTTCTGCTTCTTCTGGCGCCGTCCGGCCTCGTACCAGGAGCGCCCAAGCTCGCCGCCACCCCGGACGCTGGCCAGCGCGAACGCCCCGCCCGCCTCTAGCCAGGCCATGCGCACCGGCGAATAGGCCGGCGTCAGCGCAATGTCGAAACCGCCATAGCCATAAAGAAGGGTCGGTAATGGCTTGCCTGCCGCCGCCAGGGCCTTCTTGCGAACGACATAGAGCGGCACCATCGTCCCGTCCTTCGAAGGGTACTGACGCTGCTCGACCAGATAGTCAGCGGGATCGAACGCCATTCTCGGCACCGCAAACGGCGTTACCGTTCCCCTCTGCAGGTCCATGCGATAGATCGCCGGCGGCAGGTTGAAGCTGGTAAACTGGTAGAATGTCTCCGGGTCGCCGGGTCGTCCGCCAAACCCGCTGGCCGTGCCGATCCCGTTCAGCGTTATCGCCTTGCCCGGCTTGCCCTTGCGATCGGTCATCACCGCCACCGTCTGGCCGTCCTTGAGATACGACAACAGGAAGCGGTCGCCGATCATCCGCGCCCCTTCCAGCGTATTGCCGCGCTCGGGCACGACCACGGTCCAGCCCTTCTTCGGGTGGGCCAGATCGATGCTGACCAGATGGTAATTGGCAGCGCTCCGGTCGGTCAGGAACCACAAGCGATCGCCGATCCCCGCCACCAGCTTCCAGTGATCTGCAATCTCGGGCACCAGCGGCTGCGCTTTCCGTTCGCCCGACCTGCGCCCGTCGAGCTGGATCAGATGAACTGCATTGCGCTTGTCGGTGCTGACTTCGCTCACCACCACGGCCCAGCGCCCGTCGCTCGTCACCAGTGCCTTGTGGCTCCATGCGGGGTTCTCTGGCGTTGCGTGGACCAGTTCATCGTGATCCTGCGCGGTGCCGACGCGGTGAAACCATACCGCCTTGTTGAAGCGCGGCGCCCGGGGATCATCGCCCGCCCGGGGTGCCGGAAAGCGCGAATAGAGGAAGCCCTCGTCGCCAACCCAGGCGATCTCCGTATCATTGGCCCACGCGATACGCTCGTCAAAGATGCGGCCGCTCGCGACATCCACCACGCGCAAGGTGCGCCAGTCGCTGCCCGCCTCCTGCTCGGCAAAGGCGACATACTTGCCGGATGGTGATGGCTCCCATTGGGCCAGCGCCAAGGACCCGTCCGCACTCCAGCCATTGGGATCGATCAGCAGGCGCTGCTTGCCCTCGACCCCCTTGCGCACCCACAATGCCGACTGGTTCTGCAAGCCTGCATTGCGCGTGTAGAAATAGCTTCGTCCAGCCTTGCGCGGCAGGCCATAGCGCTCGAAATCGAACAAGGATCGGATACGACCGGCAAAGCGCTCACGGGCGGGTAGCCTCGCCAGATAATCCCCGCTCAAGGCATTCTGCTCTGCCACCCAGGTAGCGACCGCGCCATCCGTTCGCGGATCGGCTTCAAGCCAACGGAAAGGATCGGCAACGCGCTGCCCGAAAACCTGCTCGACCAGCGGATCGGCCCGGGTCGATGGATAAGCCGTCTTCGGAAGGACAAGCCTGGCATTACTACTGCTGGGATTGGAACCTCCAGAGGCCTCCGGAAAGGCCACCTCGGAACTGTCCGCAACTGCAGGGCCTGCAGGCAGCACCGCCGCCAACAGAAGTGCGCCGCCCAACAGGCCGCGCGCAGACCTTGCCATCTCCCGCATCATCGTTGGCCAAGGCATAGCACAGCGCAACGATATGCGGGAGATGCCCTTCTTCCTCAGTCCGTGGCTTTTAACCCCGTCCAGTGCGCCAGAAACGCGTAAACGTCAGCCGTTTCCTCGATCAACTTCGAGATCGGCTTGCCCGACCCGTGTCCGGCGCGAGTCTCGATGCGGATCAGTTGCGGCTTCGGTCCAAGTCCGGCGGCCTGGAGCGCTGCTGCATACTTGAAGCTGTGCCCCGGCACCACGCGGTCGTCAGTGTCAGCCGTCGTCACCAGCACTGCCGGGTAGGGCGTGCCAGCCTTCACGTTGTGGTAGGGCGAATAGGCCCGCAGCACGCGCCAGTCTGCCTCGACATCAGGTCGGCCGTAATCGTCGGTCCAGTAACGCCCGGCGGTAAAGCGGTCGAAGCGCAACATGTCCATGACGCCCACCGCCGGATGCGCCGCCGCGAACAGGTCGGGCCGCTGGTTCACCACTGCGCCCACCAGCAGCCCGCCGTTTGAGCCGCCTTCCACCGCAAGCCCCGTCTTGGGGGTCACGTTATTGGCAATCAGCCATTCGCCTGCCGAAATGAAATCGTCGAACACATTCTGCTTGCGTGCCCGCCGCCCGGCATCGTGCCAGGCATCGCCATATTCGCCGCCGCCACGCAGGTTCGCCACGGCATAGGCCCCGCCGCTCGCCAGCCACGCCATGCGTGCTGCCGAGTAGGCTGGCGGCAAGGAAATGTTGAAGCCGCCGTAGCCATAGAGGATCGTCGGCACCGGCCCCTTTGCGTCCTTGCGCCGGACCACGAACATCGGGATCCTTGTGCCATCCTTCGATGGATAGAACACTTGCACGACCTTGTAGTCCTCGGGCGCGAAGTTCAGCGGCACCTTCTGCCATGGCGCCACTTTCCCGCTGACCGTATCGAAGCTGTAGACGGTTCCGGGGGTGGTGAAGCTGGTAAAGCCAAAGAATCCGGCCCGGTCCCCCGGCTTGCCGCTGAACCCGGTGATCGATCCGATCCCCGGCAGCGCCATCTCTCCGGCAGGTGTCCCGTCAAGGGCGTAGACCTTGATCAGCGATTTCACGTCCTTCAGGTAATTGAGGTAGAGTTTGCCCCCGACGATCGCGGCCCCGTCGAGGTTCGCATCGCTTTGCTCGACCACCGTGGTCCAGACCGGCTCTGCCCCCGAAAGGTCGACCTTCATTACCTTCTTGAGCGGCGCGTCCTTGCTGGTCACGAACCACAGCGTGTCGCCTGTCGCGTCAAAGCAGTCCCACTGGGCGGTCATGTCGGGAACCAACGGGCGCAACTTCCAGTCAGCCTTGCCGATTGGCGCCACGAACACGGCTGAAAGGGGGTCGGTGCCTTCATGGCTGGTCACCACCAGCCAGCGCCCCTCGCCCTTGACCTGCGCCACATGTCCCCACTTCGGCTTGTCAGGGGTCGCAAAGACGGGCCGGTCCTCAGCCTGCGGCGTACCCAGCTTGTGATACCAAACGGTCTGGTTGTAATTCAGCGCCTGGAACGCCTCGCCCTCTTTGGGTGCCTCAAAGCGTGAATAGAGCACGCCGTCATTGCCGACCCATGCGATATCGCTGAACTTCACCCATTTGATCTCGTCCGCAAGGGCCTTCCCGTCGCCCGCGCCAACGAACTTCATCGTCCGCCAGTCCGATCCACCGTCCTGCACGGTGTAGGCGAGCGTTGCCCCGTCCGGCGAAGGCTCCCAGGCGTCGAGCGCGGTCGCCCCATCCTTCGCCCAGCCATTGGGATCCAGCAGAACGCGCCCCTCAGGCGAGGCGGCATCCCGCACGACCAATTGCGCCTGGTTCATCAGACCCGAATTGTAGGTGTGAAACAGTCGGCCTCCTTCCTCGCGGGGAACGCCCCAGCGCGGATAGTCGAACAGCCCCTTAAGCTTCTTCTCGAACCCGGCCCGCTCCGGCAGGGCCTTGAGATAGCTATCGGTAAACCTGCTCTGGCCGTCGACCCACGCCGCAACCTTGCTGTCAATACGAACGTCCGCTTCCAGCCAGCGATAGGGATCGGCAACCTGTTCGCCGAAAAGGGTCTCGACCACCGACCCCCGGTCAGTCTCAGGGTAGTTCAAAGCTGTATCTCCGGCAAAGGCAGGGGCAGACAGGCTGACAGCCGCCACCGCAGTGGCGAACAGAATTTGGCGCATGGGCATGGGGGAGCTTTCCGGTGAATCATTCGGTTGCAGCCGAAACTAGCCAGCTTCCCGTCACGCACAAGCCCCGTGCACGAAAAACGGGCGGAGCCAGCGGCCCCGCCCGTCAATCTCGTCCGAAACGAAGCGCGAATTATGCGGCTTCGTATTCGTCTTCATCAGCCGTCATCACCGGGCCCGAGTCCTGGCCCTTGGCCGAGGTGTCACGGTCGACCAGTTCGATCACGGCGATCGGTGCGGCGTCCGAAGCGCGGAAACCGGCCTTGATGATGCGGGTGTAGCCACCGTTGCGATCGGCATAACGCTCGGCCAGAACGGTGAACAGCTTCTGCAGCTGGGCATCGTCAAGCAGACGGGCGTGGGCGAGACGGCGGTTCGAAAGGCCACCCTTCTTGCCAAGCGTGATCAGCTTTTCGATGTAGGGGCGCAGTTCGCGCGCCTTCGGCGTCGTCGTGGTGATCTGCTCGTGCTTGATCAGGGCCGCTGCCATGTTGCGCAGCATCGCGATGCGGTGGGCAGAAGTACGACCCAGCTTACGCTGGCCAAGTTTATGACGCATGGTATTTCCCTTCCGTTCGTAGGGGGGCCGTACGAGGTACCCCGATCCAGGCGGCAATTAGGGCTGCCGCCAAGTCACCCTTGAAAACAGGGCGCCCCGAAGGACGCCCCGAATTTCCTTAGCCGAGAAGCTCTTGCTCGAGCTTCTTGGCCATCTCTTCGATGTTCTCAGGCGGCCAGCCCGGGATGTCCATGCCGAGGCGCAGGCCCATCGACGAAAGGACTTCCTTGATCTCGTTGAGCGACTTGCGGCCGAAGTTCGGCGTGCGCAGCATCTCGGCTTCGGTCTTCTGGACCAGGTCGCCGATGTAGATGATGTTGTCGTTCTTGAGGCAGTTGGCCGAACGCACCGACAGCTCGAGCTCGTCAACCTTCTTGAGAAGGTAACGGTTGAGCTGGTTGGCATCGCTCTCTTCCGGTGCATGGGCAGCGACGCCACCGGCAACCGAAGGAACGTGGCCGACCGGCACCTGGTCGTCGAAGTGCACGAACAGCGCGAGCTGGTCCTGAAGGATGCGCGCGGCATAGGCCACGGCGTCTTCCGGGGTGATCGTGCCATCGGTTTCGACCGTCAGATTGAGCTTGTCGTAGTCAAGCTCCTGACCGATCCGGGCGTTGTCGACCTTGTACGAAACCTGGCGGACCGGCGAGTACAGCGAGTCGACCGGGATCAGGCCGATCGGCGCGTCAACCGGACGGTTCGACACGGCGGGGACATAGCCCTTGCCGGTATCGACGGTCAGTTCCATGTTGAACGTCGCGCCTTCGTCGAGATTGCAGATCACGAGGTCCTTGTTCATGACCTCGATGTCGCCGGTGACGGCGATGTCGCCTGCCTTCACTTCGCCCGGACCAGTGGCCGAGAGCTGCAGACGCTTGGGGCCTTCGCCCTGCATCTTGAGGGCGATCTGCTTCACGTTGAGCACGATGTCGGTCACGTCTTCGCGGACGCCGGCGAGCGACGAGAATTCGTGAAGAACGTTCTCGATCTTGATCGAGGTGACCGCCGCGCCCTGAAGCGAGGAGAGCAGCACGCGACGCAGCGCGTTGCCGAGGGTGAGACCAAAGCCACGCTCAAGCGGTTCGGCGACGAATGTCGCGCGGCGCTTGGCGTCGTTGCCCGGCTTGATCTCGAGATTGTTGGGCTTCTTCAGTTCCTGCCAGTTCTTGATGTTGACAGTCATGGAATTCCCCTGGGGTTTGTGCGGGCTTTTGCCGGTTGCCGGGATGCTTAATTCCCGGCTCCGGTCGAGATATTGGGTGAAAGGGACGCCGGTACCTGCGCCCCATCCACCATAGGCAGGATCAGACGCGACGACGCTTCGACGGACGAACGCCGTTGTGCGGGATCGGGGTCACGTCACGAATCGCCGTGATGGTGAAGCCGACCGCCTGAAGGGCGCGAAGGGCGCTCTCGCGGCCCGAACCGGGACCCTTGACTTCGACTTCGAGGGTGCGGACGCCGTGTTCCGCAGCCTTCTTGCCGGCATCGTCAGCAGCGACCTGCGCGGCGTACGGAGTCGACTTGCGGCTACCCTTGAAGCCCATCATGCCGGCCGACGACCACGAAATGGCGTTGCCCTGAGCATCGGTGATGGTGATCATGGTGTTGTTGAAGCTGGCGTTTACGTGCGCAACACCACTGGTGATGTTCTTGCGCTCGCGGCGCTTAATGCGCTGAGGTTCGCGTGCCATGGTAAATATCCTCGAGAAACTTTGGACGGAAGAAGGATCTGTTCAGATCTTACTTCTTCTTGCCGGCGATCGGCTTGGCCTTGCCCTTGCGGGTGCGGGCATTGGTGTGAGTACGCTGACCACGGACCGGCAGGCCCTTGCGGTGACGCAGACCACGATAGCACGCGAGGTCCATGAGGCGCTTGATGTTCATCGCCACTTCGCGGCGAAGATCGCCTTCCACGGTGTGCTCGGCGTCGATCGTTTCGCGGATCTGAAGGATCTCTGCGTCCGAAAGGTCGGCCACGCGGCGGGTGTGTTCAATACCCAGCTTGTCGGCGATCTGCTTGGCCTTGTGTGCGCCAATGCCATGGATGTAGGTCAGCGCGATGATCACGCGCTTGTTGGTGGGGATGTTGACCCCGGCAATACGAGCCACTTGCTTCTCCGTTTGCTCCACAGGCCGCGCGAATCGCTCGCGCCGCCTATCTCATCGCGAAAACTCACTCGGGAAATCCCGGATTTCTGCATGGTTTCAGGATCTTGATCCTGATTGTGCAGACGTTGCCCGGAAATGAGTGAAAGGCGCGATTAGGCGGTTTCGACTGCAACGTCAACCGTTACGCAAGCACAAGGGGCGGACTGCGCGCCGTTCGTGGCACGGTCCTGCTCGAATGTGGAGCAACCTTATCCCAATCGCGCCGCGAGGTCAAAACCCCCGGTGCGCAGCCCTACTGGGTCGGGGCAACGATCCTTGCCGGATGTCCGGAAACACGCGCCCCATCGGGAACGTCGCGCGTCACGACAGCGCCGGCTTCCACCACGCAGCCTTTGCCCACCTTGATGCCCGGCATGACGATGGCCCGCGCGCCAATCGTGGTGCCGCTGCCGATAACGGTGTCGGCGTAGAGACCGCGCGTGAAGTCGTGCGAAAGCAGGATGGCCCATGGCCCGATCACGCATTCCTCGCCGATATGGATCCCCGATGGCCAGTTGCGGTCGAGCGACGCTGTCGGGGAGACCCAGGCGCTGGCGGCAATGTTCATCCCCCAGAAGCGAGTCTGGACAAGATGCCGAAGTCTCTGCCTGATGCTCTTTCGGCGTATACCCGCCCCTCTGGTCACGCGTCCGATGCCCCCGCCAGGCCCGCCAGGGGCCAATCGCGCTTTGCATAACGCCCGGGCCGGAGATATCAACTCGCCATGGCCTACCCCCCGATCAGCGGACGCAGTCTCTCGCGCTTCATCCGCGCCCGTGGCCTGGTGATCGGCAGCTACGTCGCCTGGCTCCGCCATGTCCGTGGCGTGCGCATGGGCCGGGAGGTCGACCTGTCGCTCAGCACGCGCATGGAAGTGGGCAGGCGTGGCGCCATTTCGATCGGCGATGAAACCGCGATCGCCCTCAACGCCGCAATCTTTACCAGAGGAGAGGACGGCAACGTGCGCCCGGTCTCGATCGGCGCGCGCTGCTTCATCGGCGCAGGGGCTGTCATCCTGCCCGGCGTGACCATCGGGAACGGCGCAATCGTCGCGGTGGGATCGGTCGTCAGGCGCGACGTTCCCGATGACTGCATCGTCTCGGGCAATCCCGCCCGCATCGTGCGGCGGGGCATCGACGCCGGATGGCTCGGCCGCCTGCCGGAAGCCCACATCAACCAGCGCCTGATGTATGCGCGCGAGGCCATCAAGCTCGGGCTCGCAACACGCGGCCCGGCCGCCCTCGACGCCACGCCTGAAGCCGACGACTGAAGCCCCCGCCTCAGACGTCCGCCCCGGACGCCCGCCTGAGGCGATTGTCACCGCCCTCGATCCATATTAGACTAGGAGTTCTAATAATAAATGGGGAGAGAACTCGATGGCCGCACTGCGTCTTTCACCGCTCGTGAGACTGGCCCTGCTCGTGCCGCTGACCCTGCTGCTTTCGGCATTCCACGGCTTCGTCGGCTGGCACAAGGTCTTCTCCTCCCGCGAGGAACTGATGCGCCATACGGCTTGGACCGTGCATCTGCCGGAATGGCTCGGACGCCTTGTCGGGATCACCGAGCTTGCGCTTACGCTCCTGCTGCTGCTGGCACTGTTCCGGCCGGGGTACAGCCGGATCGGCATGATGGCAGCATATGGTTTCATCGCGCTCGAACTGGTCTCGACCGTAACCCATCAACTCGCGCAGGACGGCGCGTCGCTCGTCCAGAACCTGCTGTCCATCTTTATGACGGCGCTCGTCGCATGGTTGTTTGCGCAAAGGGCCGAGGCCGCTAGATAGCGACGAGATACGCCGCCGGCACGGGCGGCCGTCCCTCCAGCGTCGGATATTGCCATCACAACTCGCCTGCGCATTGCCGCATCGCTCGACTATGCCATGTCCGGCGCCGCTCCCGTGCTGATGCAGATCGGCGTTGCGGCAGTTGCGGGACAGCGCCTGCTCGAGACCAGTTGCATCACCACACCCGGCATAGCCCACACCGTCGCCGGGCACGATGGTCTGGGCGAGCGCCAATGGCTTGAACCCCGGACGCGGTTCGAGGTATCCTACAACGCCATCGTCGAGATCGACCGCCAGCCCCTGCCGCTGGCCAATCTTGCCGCCGACAGCCTCACTGCCCTGCCCGGCGAAGTGCTCGAATACCTGTTTCCCTCGCGCTACTGCCCGGTCGACACGATGCACGCCGCCGCGGTCGACATGTTTGGCCACTTGACTGGCGGTGCGGCGGTAGAGGCCGTGCGCGACTGGATCGCCACCCACCTCGCCTACGTCCCCGGCGCGAGCCACGGCGGCACCACCGCGCTTGACACCTTCCACGCCCGCGAAGGCGTCTGCCGCGACTACGCCCACCTCCTGATCGCGCTGGTGCGTAGCCTTGGCATCCCGGCCCGAATGGTCAGCGCCTACAGCCCCGACGTCACCCCCCAGGACTTCCACGCCCTCGCCCAGGTCTGGCTGGCGGGAGACTGGCACCTGGTGGACGCGACCGGCATGGCCGACCCTGCGACGACCGCGATCATCGGTGTAGGCCGCGACGCAGCGGACATCGCCTTCCTGACGATCTTCGGCGCCGCGACGCTGAATGCGCAGGTGGTAGAGGTGCGCTTGATGGACTAACGGGCAGTGTCGCAACCAGCGTGAACCCACACGCCACAATCACCCAAAGACCTCGTCTTCCCGTACTCGACAAGGGGCTTGGCTTCTCTTGAGTTTCCGGACTTCGATTTAGGGAATTATGCACGTGTCCCCTTAATTCACGTAATTGATAATTCGTAATTTGCAGTTTTTCGGGGCTATTAAACTTATCTACCTTTTCGAATTTCCACGAATTCGGCAAGTCGAACTCCCTTTCGTAGTTCCGTCCCAAAAGACTTTCCAATTCCGGCGTGTTCTGCAAGATCCTGAAGGTTCACACCATTGAGTCGTTGCGCGTGCTGAATTCCGAAAAGATGAATGGTGACAACTTTGTCACCTTTGGGTGCGGCATCTACCACACGCCGCAATTTTTCAGCAATTTCGCTCATACAAAATACTCCTTCTATGCGCTCTACACTTAATCAGCGGACCAACGATATTCGAAGGCTTCTTGAGGCAAAACGGCTGCGTCGTTCAGTTTCTTTTTGATTTCTGCTCCACCCGGCATGACGTTCAACATGTTGAAGTAGTTTCTCACAGCCATGTTTATGTTCGACAGGCAACCTTTCGTTTTGATCCAATTTTGCGGGCTGAAGACCCGGTTGGGTGGCTGTGTTTCATTCGCAGCCGCTTCAAGCGCCATATTCAACGCCGTTCCGCCAAGCCGCACAATTTCATCTACCATCCCAGCAGCTTCAGCGGCTTGCCAGGCACGCGCCGGATTGGAAACGCGATCCGATTGGTTGCTAGAAATAGCGAAGCACATCGCAACAGCGTAGAGGTGATGATACGGTGCGTATGCCTTCATCGCCAACAAAGTCTCGTTCAAGCTTAGTGGGTTATCCGAAACCCAAGTGCGGCGAACCGCATGCATCCACCTGTTCAACGCCATGATGTTTTCAGGCGGGTAATCCTTGTTTTTGAACAGCGTTTCAAAATATTTATCAAAAATCTTGGTTTCACCGTAGGACAGGTTCGGCCTTAGTGTCTGCCACGCAATCAACGTCTTCGCATATTCGGATAGTTCTACAACTTCTATCTTGTTGCGATCTGCGGGAGCCGCTTCACCCCGCTTGGTGATGAAATAGCCAGTTGGGTATTTCAGTTCGAAAGCCTTTTTCAGCGCTAGAACACGCTTATCATTGCTGCGCAAATCGCGGGCCTTCACCGCGCTTTGCGAATTTGTATTGATGGAAATTTTGTCCGCCCGGTCCCGCTGTGGAATTTCGTAGAACCGAAACAGGATGAAGGCATCATCCACCTTCTTCACCGTTTCGCTGCACGACAATATCGTGTTTAGCGACTGACAGCCGTTCACGACGCTAAGCCCGTGCAGCGAAAGCGACTGGCTGGCTTCGTCATACGTCATCTTGTTGCAGAGTGCAGTCACGCCGTTGTGGAAAAAGAAGAAATCACTGCGCTTGTCGCCAAGGATCGATTGGCGAATGCCCTTATTGACGGCGTTGCTGGTTCCGAGGCTTTGGCGCACGTTCTTTTGAAAAAGCGTGCCATCCTTGATGCCGGGCAGTTTAATGCATTCCTTCAATGGTAGCGCCGCGACGACGACTGGCGTCCCCGCAACTTCGTGATACATGTGCTTCGTGCCGGACAGGTCCAGCTTGTAGTTCAGGCTGGGGTTGTCGGCCTCAATGGCGTATTCATAGCGTCGTTGCAGTTCGTCCGCATCGATGACGTGAATCGTTGCATCGAACGATTCATTCTCGCTCAGTTTCGCCAGTTCCTCTTGGAACGCAGCCAAGTCCGCTTGAGCGGCTGGCGTGAGTAAACCCGTAGTTAACAGTTCGAACGAAACTTCATAATCGTCTTCAAGTGCTGTTGCCAGTTCCGACAGCTTCGCTTTCAGCTTGCTGTTCGCCACGTTTTGTAGCCGTGCCAAATCTTTGATTTGAATCCAAGATGACAGCACTTCACGTAAGGGCTCGCCATCAACGTTGCCATTCCCGATAAACTTGCCTTGGATGATTCGAACAACGGATTTGTCGTCATCGACGATGATAGCATCAATCTGCTTGTCATCCGCGCCATCGGTTATGTCCGCCTTCGTCTCGTTCATATCACGGAACAGGACATTGCGTAGATACCAAGCCACGAAGCGCTGGCCATCGTTTGGGAAGTTCTGTTGAAAATAGTCGCTGGCAACTTGCTGCTTGATTAGATTGAACACGGTATTCCCCCACGGGCCACTGTCGCCAGTGTCACATTGAACGTGCCAGCGCTTAAGTGCAATCCGTAACGCGCGGGCGCTTCGGCTCAATTACAGGTTACGGTGACACTTTACTAAATACACTTATCTATTCCCTCAAATCCGCTCCGCCTGCGCCACCGCCTCACTCGCCCGCAGCGCCGAGATGATCCGCGTCAAATGCGCCAGGTCCCGCACCTCCAGATCAACCTCGTAAGTATGGAACGGGTTCTCCCGCTGCGTCATCTCCAGATTGACCACGTTGGCGTGGTTCTTGGCGAAAATCCCCGCCATCTCCGCCAGCGTGCCCGGCCGGTTATACAACTCAGCACGCAGCCGCCCGATCGCGCCGTCGGTGCGGGCGTCCCATGACAGGTCGATCCAGTCGGCATCGACGCCGTCGGCGAGCTTCATGCAGTCGATCGCGTGGACTTCCACACCCTTGCCGGGGCGGCGCAGGCCCACGATGCGGTCGCCCGGCACCGGGTGGCAGCAGTCGGCCAGCTTGAACGCCATGCCCGGCGTCAGGCCGCGCACCGCAATCGCGCGCTTCTGGCTCGGCCAGTTCTCTTCCGGGATGTTGGCGGCGCTGCCCGGCACCAGCGCTTCCATCACCTGCCGGTCATCCAGCTTGGCCGAGCCGATGGCAAACATGAAGTCTTCCTCGCTCGCCAGCTTCAACCGCTTGAGCGCATCGGTCAGCGCCTTCTTGCCGATCTTGGTCGGCAGCCGCTCGACGATTTCCTCATAGAGCTTGCGCCCGATGGCGGCGACTTCGGCGCGCTCCTTCTGGCGGACGAAGCGGCGGATCGCGGCCCGCGCCTTGCCGGTGACGACAAAGCCCAGCCACGATAGCTGCGGCTCGGACGTGCGGCTCTTGATGATCTCCACCACGTCGCCATTGCCGAGCGGCGTGCGCAGCGGCACATGCCGACCGTTGATCTTCGCGCCCACCGCCTGCGCGCCAAGCTTGGTGTGGACGGCAAAGGCAAAGTCGATCGGCGTCGCCCCCTTGGGCAACTGGAACAGCGCCCCCTTCGGCGTGAAGGCAAAGATGCGATCCTGGTAGATCGCCATCTTGGTGTTCTCGAGCAGTTCCTCGGCGTCGTGGCTGGATTCGAGGATTTCGATCAGGTCGCGCAGCCAGCCCACCTGCCCATCGGGCGTGCCGCCCTGCTTGTAGGCCCAATGCGCGGCAAGGCCGAACTCGTTGCGCTCATGCATCTCGTGCGTCTTGATCTGCACTTCCACGCGCATCGCGTTGGAATAGATCAGCGCCGTGTGCAGCGAACGATAGCCGTTCATCTTCGGCGTCGAGATATAGTCCTTGAACCGCCCCGGGATCATCTGCCATTCGCGGTGCAGGATGCCCAGCGCCTTGTAGCAGTCGTCCTCGTTGTCGGTCAGGACGCGGAAGGCCATGATGTCGGTGATCTGCTCGAACGACACGTGCCGCTCGGCCATCTTGCGCCAGATCGAATAGGGGTGCTTCTCGCGCCCCGAAACCTCGACGCGCAGGCCCGCCTCGGCCAGTGCCTGCTTGATCTCCAGCGCGATGGCATCGACCTGGGCGCCTTCCTCGCTGCGGATCGCCGCCAGCCTGCCGGTGATCGTGGCATAGGCTTCGGGCTCAAGCTGCTCGAAAGCCAGCAGTTGCATCTCGCGCATGTATTCGTACATGCCCACCCGCTCGGCCAGCGGGGCATAGATATCCATGGTCTCGCGCGCGATGCGCCGCCGTTTTTCCTCGCTCTTGATGTAGTGGAGCGTGCGCATGTTGTGCATGCGGTCGGCCAGCTTCACCAGCAGGACGCGCAAGTCCTCGCTCATCGCCAGCAGGAACTTGCGCAGGTTCTCTGCAGCGCGCTCGCTCTCGCTCATCGTCTCGATCTTCGAGAGCTTGGTTACGCCATCGACCAGCCGCGCCACGTCCGGCCCGAACAGGCGCTCGATCTCGTCCACGGTGGCAAGCGTATCCTCCACCGTATCGTGGAGCAGCGCAGTGATGATCGTGTCCTGATCGAGCTTGAGCTCGGTCATCAGGCCGGCCACCTCCACGGGATGCGAGAAGTACGGGTCCCCGCTCGCCCGCTTCTGGGTGCCGTGCTTCTGCACGGTATAGACATAGGCACGGTTGAGCATCGCCTCGTCCGCATCGGGATCATAGGCAAGCACACGTTCGACAAGTTCGTACTGGCGGAGCATCTGTGCCCTAAATGGCGGCATCGGAGTGGTTCCCGCAAGGGGGAAAGCCGCATGAATGCAATCGTATTGGTCGATCAGCCGATGATCGGCTCGGTTCCGGCACTTTCCGGCAACAGTCCTGCGACGCGGGGGTCAGGAAAGATTTCAACGTGCCGTGCATAGGGCGCAAAGCCCTGTCCCATGTAGAACCCCAGGGCGCGTGGATCGTCGAGCGTGCAGGTGTGTACCCACACCCGCTCAACGCCGGGCACCCAGGCCATCTGCAGCGCCCGCCGCATCAACCACTTGCCAAGGCCCTTGCCGGTCGCCCCGGGGATCAGTCCGAAGAACGCTATCTCGCACGACCCGGCCGCACGGAAGTCCAGCTCCAGCATGCCGACCTCGACCCGCGCCCTGTCCACCACGGCATGGACCTGCACCTGCGGATCGTGAATGATCGCCGCCAGTTCCGCGTCCGACATGGCCAGCCGCGACCACCACAGCCAGGGCTCACCCACGCGACGATAGAGCAGCCGGTATTTCTCGGGCGCGCAGTCCTTCCAGCGCACCAGTTGCACCGGAACGTCGCCTTCGGGCACCAGCCGACGCAAGCCCGCCGGCGGCTGGCGCATTTCGAGCGAGGTCACGACGCAAGCCAGATCGCCCGGCGCAACGTTGTGGAACCCACGGGGCAGCGCCGGGCCTTCCGCCTCGATCACGTCAGCTCCAGACGGCTTCCGGTGGCAGGCTCATCAGGATCGCATCGATGTTCCCGCCGGTCTTGAGACCGAACAGCGTACCCCTGTCCCACACCAGATTGAACTCGGCATAGCGACCGCGATATTCGAGCTGGGTCAGCTTCTCTGCCGGCGAGTAGTCCATTCCCATCCGCTTCCTCACCAGACGCGGGAAGACGTTGATGAACGCCTCGCCCACATCGCGCGTGAAGGCGAAGTTGGCTTCGAATGCGGCATCGTCAGCACATTCGAGGTGGTCGTAGAAAATGCCCCCAACGCCGCGATGGACCTTGCGGTGCGGGATCCAGAAGTAGTCATCCGCCCACTTCTTGAACTTCGGGTAGTATTCCGGATCGTGCTTGTCGCAGGCCGCCTTGTACTCGGCGTGGAACTCGGCCGTGTCTTCCTCATAGGGGATCGGCGGGTTGAGATCGCCGCCACCGCCGAACCACGCCTTGCTGGTCGTCAGGAAGCGCGTGTTCATGTGGACCGCCGGCACGTGCGGATTGCGCATGTGCGCCACCAGGCTGATCCCCGTCGCAGTGAAGCCCGGTGCCTCTGCGCTCGCCCCGTTGACCGATCCGGCGAAGTCCTTCGAGAACTCGCCCTGCACAGTCGAGACGTTGACGCCGACCTTCTCGAACACCTTGCCCTTCATCAGGCCCTGCACACCGCCGCCGCCGTTTTCGACAGCTTCGCCGTCATGCTCCCGGTTCCACGGCGTATAGGCAAACGACGCATCCGACCCCGCTTCGCGCTCGATCGCCTCGAACTCCGCGCAGATCCGGTCACGCAAGCTCTCGAACCAGGCGCGAGCGCGGATGGTGTGGGTCGTCCAGTCGGTCATGCATTCCCCCAAAGGTCTGTCATGGCGACTTGCCAAGGGAATCGCGATCCGGCAAGGGAAAGCCATGGTTCCCTTTTCGTTCGCACCTTTTCAGTTCGTCGGGCAGGAATTCCGCCTCGGTGCATCCCGCGCGCTTTATTGGGTGGAAGAAAATGCGCTGCTGGTGGCTGACCTTCACCTCGAAAAGGCCAGCTTCTTCGCGCGCCACGGCCAGATGCTCCCCCCGTATGACAGTCGCGCCACTCTCGAACGGATTGCCGAGGCCCTGCGCGAGACCGGCGCCCGCCGCGTCTTCTGCCTGGGCGACTCGTTCCACGATGCCGCCGCCGTCGCTCGAATGGAGCCTTACGCCGCTGGCATGCTTGATGCCCTCACCCGCGCGACAGACTGGGTCTGGATCACCGGAAACCACGACGAAGACGCATCTGCCCCCGGCGGCACATTGGTTGACGAGCTGGCCGTTCGCGGTCTCACCCTGCGCCACATCGCCCGCAAAGGCACCGACGAAGCCGAAGTCTCAGGGCACTTCCACCCCAAGCTGCGCGTCTCGATCCGCGGTCGCACCATTGCCCGCCCCTGTGCCGTCGCGAGCGAGAACCGCCTGATTCTTCCCGCTTTTGGCGCTTTGACCGGAGGCATGGACGCAGGCGACCCGGCAATTCTGGCGGCATTGCAGCCCGCCCGCTCGATCGATGCGATCGTCCCTGCCGGGGCAAAGCTGGCCCGCTTCAATCTCTGGCGCGCTGCAGCCTGAAAGCAACATGCTTTCGCGAAACCCGTCGGCTTTAGAACCAAGGGCAAAACCGCCCTTTATCTGTGCGCGCATTGTGATATGAGCGCGCGGAACCATATTGGGCAAAAACTGCAGGAGAAAGCACTATAGCTCCCCCACCGCGGCGCATGATGGCGCCCCCCGTCAAGAGCGGGCCTCGCTACAACCAGATGATCAACGTGCCCAAGGTGCGCGTGATCGACGAGAACGGCGAGAACCTGGGTGTGATGTACACCCGTGAAGCGATCGAACAGGCCGCCGAAGTCGGCCTCGACCTCGTTGAAGTTTCCCCGAATGCGGATCCGCCGGTCTGCAAGTTCCTCGACGTGGGCAAGTTCCGCTACGAGGCGCAGAAGAAGGCCAACCTCGCGCGCAAGAGCCAGAAGACGCAGGAGATCAAGGAGATCAAGATGCGTCCGAACATCGATGACCACGATTACGACACGAAGATGCGTAACGTCGTGAAGTTCATCGGTGAAGGCGACAAGGTGAAGATCACGCTGCGCTTCCGCGGCCGTGAGCTTTCGCACCAGCAGCTCGGCATGAACCTCCTGCGCAAGGTGCAGGACGATGTGGCTGAAATCGCCAAGATCGAAGCCTTCCCCCGCATGGAAGGCCGCCAGATGCTGATGGTCCTCGCGCCGAAGTAGGCCCGAGACCGCGCTTATGCAAACCGCAAGGGGCGTGCCGCAAGGCGCGCCCTTTTCGTTTCCGAACAGGCGACAGTTATCTACCCTTCCCGCAGCCGGAAGGGGTCGGGGGGTGGGCATTCGCCACCTGCAATCCGCACGCTGTCGGATCGCCTTGCCTGCACACCGGTCATCGACGCCCCGAAACGCCCTGGCGCGCGTTCCGCAACTCGCCCCCACCAACCAACGCTCCACCGATTCAACCATGTCTGTTTGGCGCATCTGCGCGTTGCCGCTGCGGTTCGCCAAAAAACCAACAGGTTTCATCAAGGAGCATTACATGACGCCGTCTCTCAAGATCATCCCCGCCGTAGCGATTCTCGCTGGCTCGCTGGGCCTCGGCGGTTGCGCCACCAAGGGCTACGTCAACGAGCAGATCGCCACGGTCAACCAGCGTATCGATGGCGTGGAAAGCCGCCTCCAGGCAACTGACGGCGTTGCCCAGGCTGCCCGCAGCGAAGCGCAGGCCGCCAACGCGCAGGCCCAGACCAACACCCAGCGTCTCGACCAGCTCACTGGCCGCGTCGACAGCATGGACCAGCGCATGATGCAGGCCCAGCAGAAGCGTCCGCGCAACTAATCGGCCACTGTCGCGTTAAAGTGCCGGACAGGTCTTCTGTGGTCAGAAAACCAGGGAAGGCCTGTCCGGTTTTTCGTCTTTGGTGCGAGTGAAGTTCGAAATGATGAAGGCTCTTGCGGCGCTTGCCGGCCTGGCGCTGGCTCTCCCCTCTGTGATGACCGACCCCGCCGAAGCGGCAACGGCGACAGCTTCGAAGGCCAAGTCGCAAAAGCGCAAGAGCACGAAATCCGTCCAGAAGCCCGTCCAACTGCCCGACTTGACGATCCCGACACAACGCGTGACGTCATGGGTGACGGAGACCGCAGACAACAACGGGCTGCCCTTCCTCGTGATCGACAAGCCAAGCGCCACGGTTTTCGCCTTCGATGCGAGCGGCAAGCCGGTGGGCTTCGGTCCGGTGCTGATCGGCCGCGCCTTGGGTGACGACGCCACGCCTGGCGTCGGAAACAAGAGCCTTGCCGAAATCGGCCCCGCCGAGAAGACCACCCCGGCCGGTCGCTTCCTTGCCCGCTTCGGCAAGGCTGCGGGAAACACCCGCGTTCTCTGGGTCGATTACGCCACCTCGGTCGCCATCCACACCATCCCGCCGGGAAATCCCAAGGAGAACCGGGCCAAACGCATGCTTTCGCCCGACGTGGACGACAACCGCATAACCTTCGGCTGCATCAACGTGCCTAAGGCGCTCTACAACGGCAAGATCGCCCCCATGTTCGGCAAGAAAGGCGGCTACGTCTACATCCTGCCCGATAGCAAGCCGCTGGAAGACGCCTTCCCGCCACTTCATGCCAGGCCCTTCACCCCCGCACAGGTCGCAACAGCCGAGAGCACGCCCAGCCGCTGACCTGGCCGCTCGGCGGCAGCCCTGATGCGAAAAAGGGGAGCCGAAGCTCCCCTTCCCCCTTCCGAAGCCCGCGCCTCAGAACCGGTAGCGTGCCGCCACGCCATAAGTGCGCGGCTGGCTGGTATAGCCAGAGATCGATCCGGGCTGGGCCGGGGTATCGAAGATCTGCAGGAGATAGCGGTTGTCCGTCAGGTTGCGTCCCCACAGCGTCAGTTCGAACCCGCTCGGCATGGCCCAGGTGATCGAGGCATTGGCCTCGTTCACTTCACGGCGGAACGGCCGCGCCGCTTCGATCGCCACGCGCGTGCCGCCATCGAGGAAGCCGGGCAGCCCCTCGGCAATCTGCACCGGCGATTCATAATGGAAGTCGCCGCGCAGGATCAGGTGGTGGCCGCTGTCGAACTCATGGTCATAGCTCGCCGCGAAAGTCGACGAGATCGCCGGAATGCCTGCCGGTCGCGTCTTCGAAAGGTCGCCCACCGCCGAAAGCACGAAGCTGTCGTACTTCGGATCAAGGTAGGTCATCGCCACGTTGAACTGCCAGCCCTTGGCCGGCTTCACCGTACCTTCGAACTCGATACCGCGAACAGACTGCTTGCCGGCGTTGGCCAGCACGAAGCCCGACCCTGTGAAGGTGTTGGACTGGAAGCCATTGATCCGCTGGTCGAACGCGGCAAGGTTTGCCGTGACCAGCCCCCAGTCAGCCTTCAGCCCGATTTCATAGACGGTGGAGCTTTCAGGGCCGGCAAACCGGCTGCCATAGGTCTGGTTGACGACGGTCAGTCCCCGCGCAATCAGCGCGTCGCGATCGCTCAGCAGCGGGCGGCTGTCGCGCGAGAGGTTGATCGAGCTCGCCTTGAAACCCGTCGCATAGCTTGCATAGACGTTGATGTCGTCGGTCAGGTCATAGGCAACGCGGACGATGTAGGTGAACTTGTCGTCACGGGTCCGGCCCGGCTCCACCGCGTTGGGCACGGCCAGGAAGGGCGGCAGGTACTGCAGATCCTGCAGCGCCAGCAGCGGATTGCCGACCGTAAGAGGATTGCTGTCCGCAGCCGCTTGCTGGGTCGAAAGGTTCGCGTTCAGCGCCGCGAAGCCTGAAGCCTGGGCCTGAAGGTTGGCAAACACCGTCGGATTGGCCTGTGCGAAGGCGGCAATGGCCAGCGTGTCCGTCGTGCCCAGCGCGGTCGAAATGAAGCCGCGGCTCAAGGCCGTACCGCCAATCTGCACCAGATCGAGGTTCGCAAACACGTCAGACGACGTTGCCGAGGCGGCAAAGTCCTTCTTGTCCTTGGTGTAGTTGATGCCGCCCGTCACGGTCACACGGTCACCGATCTTGAAGTCTGCCTGGCCGAAGACCGAGAAAGCCTCATTCTTGAGGCGATAGCGCTCGTCCAGCTTCTGCCCGGCCACGAAGAACCGGCCCGTGTAGTTGGTGCCGGTCAGCCCGCTGATCGTCGCCTCGATGCTCGAAAGCGACTGGGTGTTCTGCGTCAGCCCCCGGATCAGCACGTCGGCATAACCGCGCGCGTCCTCGCCCCAGCCAAGCTGGTTGGACTGACGGATGCTTTCGTTGAAGTAATATCCGCCTACGAGGAAGTTGAGCGGGCCATCCATGTTGGTGGCCGCACGCAGTTCCTGCGTGAAGGTCTTGATGCCCTGATCCTGTGCATTGAACCCGATCAGATCCGCACTGGTGAAGTCGGAATCCTGATTGGTGAAGGCGTCCAGCCGCCGGTAGGCAGTGATCGAGGTGAAGGTCAGCGGACCGAAGTCGTAGTCGACCTGGCCCGAAGCCCCCCAGTTTTCGATGTCGTTGACCGAATCGATATTCGAATAGACCCGGTTGGCGTAGATCTCGTCAGGTCCGTTGACGCGCCCGCCCAGAGAACGGATCGCCTGCGTCGCAGAGCTGGGCCGGAGGTTGACCACCCCGCAGCAGTTCTCGTCAATCTTCGAATAATCGCCGATCAGGCGCACCCGCGCCTGGGCATTGGGTTCCCACAACGCCTGGCCACGCACGAACCAGCGATTTCGCTCGTTGGTTTCGTTGCCGGTGCCGAGGTCCTTGTTGTACCCGTCGCGCTTGTTGACGCCGCCGGCAAGGCTCACCGCCAGCCCGTCCGTCACCGGCCCGGTGACCACGCCCTTGAGCACGACCGCATCGTAATTGCCGTAGCTCGCCTCGACATTGCCACCGAAGTCGAACTTGGGCGCGGCGGTCACGATCGAGATCACGCCGACGCTGGCATTCTTGCCGAACAAGGTCGATTGCGGCCCGCGCAGCACTTCGATGCGCTGCACGTCGGGGAAGTCGCCGATCTGCGCGGCAGAGCGCGAGCGGTAGACGCCGTCGATGAACACGCCGACCGATGGTTCGATACCGGCGTTGTTGGCGCCGTTGCCGAAGCCGCGGATGATGAAGTTGGTGTTCGCGCTCGATTGCAGCTGCGTCACCCGCAGCGAGGGCACCACGCTCGTCAGGTCCTTCAGATCGCGGATCTGCGCCTGCTCCAGCGTCTTCGCGCTCGTTACAGAGACGGCAATCGGCACGTCCTGCAGGGTCTGTTCGCGCTTCGTGGCGGTGACGATGATCTCGTTGCCCTCTGCCGCCTGATCGGGCGCGGGCGGTGCCGGCTGAGCTTCCTCCTCGGCCGCGACGGCAGCGTCCTGCGCGTGGGCGGTGGCGGAAAACGCAAGAGCAAGTCCGCAAGCTCCAGCAAGAAGCGCGGCCTGGCCGGCACGACCGGCATACAAGGATTTCATCTGCAAAACTGTTCCTCTATTCACCCGCCGGGCCTTCGCCGGACGGTGGCCGTCATCCGGCCGGAAGGTCATCCTGTTTCCCACCCGACCTTCTAGGGCGCGGAAAACATGCGAACAATTCCAGTTCGATGAAATCCTTCGCGGTCCCCATGCATTTTCATGCGCTGTTGCATGATAGTCACACCTGCAACCGCTTGGCTGCTGTTCCACGCCCAGCTTGCCGCAACGCGCCTTCCCGCATTCAGCGTGCTTGTAGCAATGCAGGCCTTTACAGAAGCGTGTTCGCTGCAACGCATGCCTTTATAGAAGCGTGCTTGCCGCAACGCACAATTGCGAGTAAGCGCGCGCCGAAACCGGAGCGAGCCTTGCTTGTGCCGACTCCAGCCGATTCCAACTGAAAGCCCGTTTTCATGTCCGCCCAGCAGCGCAATATCGCGATCATCGCCCACGTTGACCACGGCAAGACCACGCTCGTCGACCAGCTCTTCCGCCAGTCCGGCACTTTCCGCGACAATCAGCGCGTGGAAGAGCGCGCGATGGATTCCAACGATCTCGAAAAGGAACGCGGGATCACCATTCTCGCCAAGCCGACCTCGATCGAATGGAACGGCGTGCGCATCAACATCGTCGACACGCCCGGCCACGCTGACTTCGGCGGCGAGGTGGAGCGTATCCTCTCGATGGTCGACGGCGTGATCCTGCTGGTCGACAGCTCGGAAGGCGCGATGCCGCAGACGAAGTTCGTCACCGGCAAGGCGCTCGCCCTCGGCCTGCGCCCGATCGTCGTGGTAAACAAGGTCGACCGTCCGGACGAGCGCATCCAGGAAGTGCTCGACGAAGTGTTCGACCTCTTCGTCACGCTCGATGCCAACGACGAACAGCTCGAATTCCCCGTGCTCTACGCCTCGGGCCGCAATGGCTATGCCAGCACCGATCCCGATCGCCGCGAAGGCACGCTGGAGCCGATGTTCCAGCTCATCGTCGATCACGTGCCGCCGCCGAACCTCGATGAAGACGCACCGTTCACCTTCCTCGCCACGCTGCTGGATCGTGACAACTTCCTTGGCCGCGTGCTCACCGGCCGCGTCCAGTCGGGCGTGATCCGCGTCAACGATCCGATCCGTGCGCTCGACATGGACGGCAAGGTCATCGAAACCGGCCGCGCTTCCAAGATCATGACCTTCCGTGGCCTCGATCGCGTGCCGGTCGATGAAGCCCGCGCGGGCGACATCATCTCCCTCGCCGGCCTCACCGTCGCCACCGTGTCGAACACCATCGCCGCGCCGGAAGTCACCGTGCCGATCAAGGCCCAGCCGATCGACCCGCCGACCCTGTCTATGCGCTTTGCCGTGAACGACAGCCCGATGGCAGGCCGCGAAGGCAGCAAGGTCACCAGCCGCATGATCCGCGACCGTCTGGAGCGCGAGGCGGAATCCAACGTCGCCATCCGCATCACGGAATCGGCCGACAAGGACAGCTTCGAAGTCGCCGGCCGTGGCGAACTCCAGCTGGGCGTCCTGATCGAGACGATGCGCCGCGAAGGCTTCGAACTCGGCATCAGCCGCCCGCGCGTGCTGTTCCAGAAGGACGAGGACGGCAACCAGCTCGAACCGTACGAAACCGTCATGATCGACGTGGACGACGAGCACTCGGGCACCGTGGTTGACAAGATGGCCATGCGCAAGGCCGAGCTGACCGACATGCGCCCCTCGGGCGGCGGCAAGACCCGCATCACGTTCTCGGCCCCTTCGCGCGGGCTGATCGGCTACCACGGCGAATTCCTCTCGGACACCCGCGGCACCGGCATCATGAACCGCCTGTTTGAGAAGTACGGTCCGCACAAGGGCAAGATCGAAGGCCGCAAGAACGGCGTGCTGATCTCCAACGGCACCGGCGAAGCCGTTGCCTATGCGCTTGGTCCGCTTGAAGAGCGCGGCATCCTCTTCGTCGGCGTCGGCACCCCGCTCTACGAAGGCATGATCATCGGCGAGAACGCCAAGCCGGAAGACCTCGAGGTCAACCCGATGAAGTCCAAGCAGCTGACGAACTTCCGTTCGAGCGGCAAGGACGACGCCATCCGCCTGACCCCGCCCAAGATCATGACGCTGGAGCAGGCCATCGCCTACATCGACGACGATGAAATGGTCGAAGTCACGCCAAAGTCGATCCGCATCCGCAAGGCCATCCTCGACCCGAACGAGCGCAAGAAGGCGTCGCGGAAGAAGGAAGCGGCATAAGGAATAACAAAGGGCGGCTCCCTCGGGCCGCCCTTTTTGCTTGTCCGTCAAGCGACGTGCGTAGAGCCGCTCCAACCTTCTCCGCACCGGCAGGCGGAAGGGTTCGGGGTGGGCATTTCACCACCACGGGATGCTGACGCCCACGTCAGCATAAATGGCGAACAATCGCCAGCTTTCCTGAACAAAACAGGCACAAAAACCGCTGTCCTACAAGGCATCAGCTGACATAGCATCCCCGCCATGTCGCACCCTGCCCCCATCACGCTGCCCGCCAACACCACCACCGCTCAAACACCGGAAAACCGCCGATTTTCCTCGCTCCTGTAGGCAGGATGGGCCGGGGTGGCCAGGTTCCGGGAATGCTGATTCGCCTGAACGCCGCCCTCTTGGAAGGCGCAGGCCGCGCATTCCCACAGCCAATCGATCTGCCCCGATCGCTTGCCCGCGATTGCGCTCCTGAACTGTGTAAACAGCGTCAACCCTCTGGCGCCCGCCGGGCGGTCGACGAGGTCCGGCGCGATGCCCATGCGGGCCGCGCGGGACACGAAAAAGCTGCGGCGATGCATGTCGCCGCAGCTTCTCCGGGTTCGCTGTCCCGCGCGTTTCTGGCGCGCAGCAGGTATTTCGTCTCGTTCTTAGAAACGCAGGCCGACAGTGGCACGCAGGGCGTGCGTGTCGAACACCCGGTCGGCAACCCGCAGGTTGGTCCCGCCGCCGTTCAGCAGGAACGGGTTGGTCGCAGGCGCGGTCCCCTGGCCCACTTCGACTTCGTACTTGTCGTCCTGATACCGGCTGTAGAGGTACTCCAAACCCAGCGACAGGTTGTTCGACAGCATGATCTCGGTGCCGCCACCAGCCTGCCAGCCCCAGATCATCTTGCCGTCGTCGCGCTCGGTGAACGAATTGGCGGTATTGGTGGTCGAGAAATCATGATTGATCTTGGCGTAGCTGCCGCCACCGGTGACGTAGAACAGAGCGCCGCCGCCCGGGGTATAGCCAAGGCGCGCGCGCGCCGAAATGGCGTAGTCGAGCTGGCGGTCGATACGGTAGGACGCCGGCGTGG
The DNA here is from genome assembly GCF_058793515.1 of Novosphingobium sp. GW835-FHT14H07. NCBI lineage: Bacteria > Pseudomonadati > Pseudomonadota > Alphaproteobacteria > Sphingomonadales > Sphingomonadaceae > Novosphingobium > Novosphingobium sp. GW835-FHT14H07. The sequence goes on along the minus strand of NZ_JBXAFX010000031.1, from coordinate 19,232 downwards.
TGCTGAAAGCGGTCGAGCGATAGATCGATTCATTGCGCGAACCTTCGATCAGGCCGCCGAACACCATGTTGCCCGACCGCGCATCGAAGCCGACGCGAACGCCGTATTCCGCGCCCTGCTTGTCGGCGACGCATCCAGCCCCGCGCGTCGCGCCCTGGGCACCGCAGTTGGCAAACCCTGGCGAGAACGCATTGGCGCCCGTCGTCGTCTGGACGGTATTGCCGTAGTTGCCATCGCGATCGGTATCGAATTCGAACTGGCCACGATTATTGCCGAGCAGACTGATCCCACCAAAGCCCTGGATGTAGACTCCGTCGAAGTGGCTGTCGCGATCAAAGCCATCGGCGGTGGTGGCCGTGGACATCGTGGTGTCGGAATTGTCCATGCTGTCCTGCGCCATGGCCGGAGCGGCGACGAGCGCCAGCGTCGCGGCCAGCGGCCACGTGAAAATGCTCTTCGAAGTCATTGATATTCCCTCTGGATTGCCTGAGACCGGTCGTGCAGCCCCAATCCCTGCGAGCGGGATTGGTTTCCGCAAAACCGCACCGGATCGGACGGGTACGGCACTTGGGGCAGGTTCAGTAGTCCGCCGCGCCCCAATTGCTGGGCGGATTCCGGTTTCCGGTATCCTTCGGAATTTCCGCCGCCATCTGCCGCGGCTGCTCGAAAGCCTGGGCACCCATGTAGCGATCGAATTCCTCAAGGAACCGCCGCGTCAGCCGCTTGTCTTCCTGCGGATCTATGGCTTGGCGCAGCTCCGGAAAGCGGCTGCCCTCTTCCTCGTAGACATGGTGGAGCACAGCACCGCGGATATGGCCAAGCTTGTCGCGCCAGTCCTGGCCCATCGGATCAAGCGTCTCCAATGCGCCCATCTGGATGCGCGTCATCGCGTGCTCCTCGAACGCCAGCCCAGCACTTGCCTTGCTGCTCTCATTGGCCATCGCTGGATAGAGAACTGCCTCTTCGGCATTGGCATGCGCGGTCAGCACCATCGAAAGGTCGCGCAGTGCGGCACGCCGCTCGGCGACGGAATTGGCGCCCAGCGCCAGTTCGAAGCACGCCTCGATGCGGCGATGATGTTCCAGCGCATGCGTCATCCAGTCGCCGGGCCGCGCCAAGGCCTGCGCCTTGTCTCGCGCCTCGCGACGATCTTCATCGCTTTCAGGTGGGGTGATGACGGCTACGATCTTGTCGAGAAAGGACATTTGCTCCACTCCTGCTGAGCCTTGCAGGGTGAGCGGACAGGCTTGGTGTCAGTTCCAAGGCTAGTTGCAGCGCTCGGCCAGTCGTGCAACGCCTGACGCGAACCGCGCAAAAGTCGCGCAAATCGGTCACCGTCACTCGCCATTCGGCTTCGGCCCGGCTATGGCGCAGCCGATGAGCGAGGCAAACTCCCCCTTCCCGACCGATCTTTCAAAGCTGCGCGTCGCGCTGTTCAGCGGCAACTACAATTACGTCCGCGATGGCGCGAACCAGGCGTTGAACCGCCTCGTCGGCTATCTTCTGCGCCAGGGCGCGGATGTCCGCATCTATGCCCCCAAGGTGGATGAACCCGCCTTCGAGGCAACCGGCACGCTGATCGGTGTACCCTCGTTCGCGATCCCGGGCCGTCCCGAGTATCGCTTCCCGCTTGCCCTGTCCCCACGCATCCGCCGCGATCTGGCCACGTTTGCCCCCCACGTCGTGCACGTCTCCTCACCCGACGTCGTCGCGCACCGCGCGGTTTCGTGGGCGCGACACCGCAGGCTTCCCATCCTCGCCTCGGTCCACACCCGGTTCGAGACCTACTTCCGCTACTACAACATGGCCTGGGCCGAACCCGTGGTCGAAGCCCTGATGCGTCGCTTCTACCGCCGCTGCGATGCGCTGGTCGCGCCGTCGGAATCGATGGCGCAGGTGCTGCGCGACCAGCGGATGAATTACGACATCGACATCTGGTCGCGCGGGGTCGATCGCGAGATCTTCCACCCCGGAGCGCGCAGTCTCGAATGGCGCCGCTCGCTCGGCATTGGTGATGACGAAGTGGTGATCGGCTTCCTTGGCCGCCTAGTCATGGAGAAAGGCCTCGATGTCTTTTCCGACTCGGTCGACCAGCTGGTGCGCAAGGGCGTCAAACATCGCGTGCTCGTGGTTGGTGAAGGCCCGGCACACGACTGGTTTGCCGCCCGGTTGCCCGATGCGGTCTTCGCCGGGTTCCAGGGCGGGCACGATCTCGGCCGCGCGGTCGCGAGCATGGACGTGCTTTTCAATCCGTCGGTCACCGAGACCTTCGGCAACGTCACTCTTGAAGCGATGGCTTGCCGCGTACCGGTCGTTGCCGCAGCAGCGACCGGAAGCCAGAGCCTCGTCGACGACAACGTATCGGGCCGCCTGATCACGCCGGGTGCCGTCCGCCAGTTTGCCGAGGCGCTGCGTTGCTATGTGGAAGACGCAGGGCTTCGCGCCCGCCACGGCATGGCGGGCGAGGAACGCAGTCTCGACTTCTCCTGGGACCGGATCAATCAGGCAGTCGCCGATACCTACCTCAGGCTGGTGCGCCAGAAGTCCAAGTCGCGGGCGGGTCAATAGACGCCAGGCTCAGTGCAGCACGCCTGCAGCCTTCATCCGGATCGCATACCACAGGAAGAACACGAGCGAGCCCCAGATCAGGAGGTTCATCGCCATCATTGCGCCCGAGTTCATGGATGTGGGCATCGTGCTGTCGAGAAGATGCGCAAGCTGGCTTGCGGCAAGGCCGCCCAGCGAAACCGCAAATGCCGTAACGGCATGGCGCGAACGCACCAGCAGCAGCAGCGAGCCTGCCAGCGAACCCCAGACACCAAGCGCCCAGAACGCGCTGAGCCAGGCGGGCATGGCGAGCATGTAGGCGATCTCGGCTTCAGTCATGCCGACGGACTTCATGTAACCAAGCGGATCGAGCTTGCTCATCGCGTAGTCGACGCAACCAAAGCTGTTCCATAACAGACTGATCACGCCGACAGCCCAGAGATGGCCCGGTGTCTTCACGGGATTGTCTTGCAGGTTATCCATGGGTCCTCTCCCCCTGTTACCCGGGGAGAGGATATCATGGCCCAATGCATCCTCAAAGCGGCGCGAAAGCGCGGATTCATGGAGCATCAGAGGCGTTCGATCCTGCGTGCGGCCTCGTCGAGGATGTCGGCAATGGCATGGGCAGTCTCGGTATCGAAACCTTCTGCCATGACGCGATTGCGCACGGCTGCGTGAAGGTTGCCCATTGCCCGGCGGACCGGCGGACTGTCCGCACGATCACGCTGTTCGCCCAGCGCCTTGAGCCGGGCGAGGACCGCGTCGATTTCCGCATCCTTGCCAACCAGTTCGGCCCGGCCACTGTCGGTAACAGCGAAAGCCTTGCGCGGGCCTTCACCTGCCTCTTCCGCGATCAGCCCTTCGTCAACCAGCAGGCTGAGCGTAGGGTAGACCACGCCCGGGCTTGGCGCATATTCGCCACTGGCAAGCTCGCCGATCGCGCGGATCAGGTCATAGCCATGGCGCGGCTGTTCTGCCACGAGATGCAGCAGAAGCAGGCGAAGCTCACCGCTACCGAACATGCGCCCGCCCCGACGACCGCCACCCCGGCCGCCCCGGCCACCGCCGAACGGGCCGCCACTGAACGGGCCGCCACCGGGGGGACCAACTTCGCCGAAGGGTCCGCCCTTTCCGAACGGGCCGCCGAACCGACCACCCATCATTGCCATCATCGCGACGGCATGCCGACCGCGTCCATGGCGGCCTTTTTCGAATCTCATGTATTCATATCCTTTCATGATGCGTCTAAGATATATCTTAAATGTATTCTGACAAGTGCCCCGTGCAATTTTTCTGCGCGCACCTTATCTCGGCGGAAATGGCCGACCTCTTCGCCCCGCCTCCACAGGACCGCCCGCCGCCCGAAGCCAGCGCCGCAGCGCCGCTGGCCGATCGCCTGCGCCCGCGCGAGCTTGCGGAAATCATCGGGCAAGACCACCTGACCGGTCCGGACGGCGCGATCGGGCGCATGGTCGCGGCGGGCAAGTTGACCTCGATGATTCTGTGGGGCCCGCCCGGCACCGGCAAGACCAGCATCGCGCGCCTGCTCGCCGAAGCGGTGGGCATGCGCTATGTCGCGATCAGTGCCGTGTTTTCAGGGGTCGCCGATCTCAAGAAGGCCTTTGCCGAAGCAGAAGCAATGGCACTGGCCGGCCGACGGACGCTGTTGTTTGTGGACGAAATTCACCGCTTCAACCGCGCGCAACAGGACGGTTTCCTCCCGTTCGTGGAAAACGGCACGGTAACGCTGGTCGGCGCGACGACCGAAAACCCCAGTTTCGCGCTGAACGCGGCGCTGCTGTCGCGGGCGCAGGTGCTGATCCTGCATCGGCTTGATGCCGCTGCGCTGGGTACGCTGCTGGACCGGGCCGAAGACATCACCGGCCTGCGCCTGCCGCTTACCCCGCCCGCCCGGGAAGCACTGGTCGCGTCCGCCGATGGCGACGGACGCTTCCTGCTGAATCAGGCGGAAATGCTGTTTGACGTATCGCTGCCGGCACCGCTCGATCCCGAGGGCCTGGGCAAGTTCCTCATGCGGCGCGTGGCGGTCTACGACAAGGACCGCGAAGGGCATTACAACCTCATCTCGGCCCTGCACAAGGCGGTGCGCGGCTCCGACCCGCAGGCCGCGCTCTATTACATGGCGCGCATGCTGGTGGCGGGCGAAGAGCCGCTTTACGTCCTGCGACGGCTGGTGCGCATGGCGGTGGAAGACATCGGCATGGCCGATCCGCAAGCGCTGGTGCAATGTCTTGCTGCCAAGGACGCGTACGAGTTCCTCGGCAGTCCGGAAGGCGAACTGGCGATCGTACAGGCCCTTCTCTACATTGCCACCGCACCCAAATCGAACGCGGCCTACATGGCGCACAAGGCGGCCTGGAAATCGGCCCGCGATACAGGATCGCTGATGCCGCCATCGAACATCCTCAACGCGCCGACCAAGCTGATGAAGGACATCGGCTACGGCAAGGGCTACCAGTACGACCACGACGCCGAGGACGGTTTTTCCGGCGCGAACTACTGGCCAGAAGGCATGCCACCCCAGACCTACTACGCCCCGGTCGAACGGGGGTTCGAGCGTGAGGTGGCAAAACGCCTGGAATGGTGGGAGCGCAAGCGCCGCGAGCGCCAGGGCGAATGACAGCTGGCAGTCATGGGAACCGCTTCGGTCATTTCATTGCGATAGACTGGTCTGGCGCAGCAGGAGAGCGGCACAAGGGCATCGCGCTTGCCATGGCGACACGCGGCAATGCTGCTCCCAGGAGCATCCGCCCCGGCCATCGCTGGTCGCGCAACGAGGTGCTGGACTATCTGCGCAACGAATTGCCGGACGATGCGCTTGTCGGCATGGACCTCGGCATCTCGCTGCCATTTGCGGATCACGGCGCATTCTTTCCCGGGTGGCGGGATACGCCAGCCAGTGCCCGCGAGCTTTGGGCGCTGATTGACGGGATTTGTGGGGACGAACCGCATCTCGGCGTCTCGGCCCTGGTCGATCACCCTGACTTGTGCGCCTTCTTCCGCCGTCACGGTGGCCGCGAAGGCGCTCTGTTCGGTGGCGGCCAGGGGAGGTTCCGGGCTACCGAGGCCGTCCAGCGCCGGATGGGTTGCAAGCCTTATTCGAATTTCAATCTCGTCGGCGCGGCGCAAGTCGGCAAGTCCAGCATGTCGGGGATGCGACTCCTGCACCGTCTGGCCGACCGCGCGAGCGTGTGGCCGGTGGATGGCCTGCCGGACGAGGGCCCGGTCATCTGCGAAATCTACACCACGATCGCGGCGATGGCGGCGGGACGGACGGCCTCGCGATCGAAGATGCGCTCGGCCTTGGAACTCGACGAAGCTCTCGGGGCTCTGGGCTCGCCTCCTTCCGGGCTTGCGGGTCAGCTCGACGACCATACCTGCGACGCACTGGTAACGGCTGCATGGCTGCGCACCGCCGCCCACGATCCCCGCCTGTGGCACCCCCGCGAACTTTCAGACGAAATTGCGCGCACCGAGGGCTGGACGTTTGGGGCCGTCTAAGGCTAGGGAGCGCTACGCGCACCGCGCAACGCCGGCTTAGCTCAGTTGGTAGAGCACCTGATTTGTAATCAGGGGGCCACGGGTTCGAATCCTGTAGCCGGCACCATTTTTCGCAGCGCTGTGAACGTCAGGTGTCGTTGTCGGCAATTCGCGCAAGCAATCGCTCGAGACGCTGAACCTGTTCCGTCTGAAGCGCCCTTATCTCCTGATAGATCTCAGCCAGTTCAGGGGAATCGACGGCTGTTGCAAGGTCGGAAAGGGTCACGTCATGATCGTCGCTGACGCGGAAAGCCGTGCGCAGATGCGCGGCAATCTCGCGCAGGCGCTGATCGCTGGGACCTGACCGAACCCCACCATGCATGGCTCCTTCTACCATGGTTGCCTGAAAATACGAAGAATTCGATCGATGCCGCGCGGCGCGGCCTTGGCACGGTTCGGCTCGTCGCAAGGCAGAGGTCGTGCGACGCGTGCTGACATGATGCAGATTCTCCACGACAGGAAGGCTTCAATCTGGTATTAAATGAAACCAGTTTTGTATAAGCACCGCTTTCGCGCGGGTGAATCGGAGATATCCTTGAGCCAGTCCCCAAGTTCGACCGACCTGTTCGAAAACCCGTTGGGCCTCGATGGCTTCGAGTTCATCGAATTTTCCGCCCCCGAGGCCGGGAGCCTCGAACCGGTGTTCCGGCGAATGGGCTTCACCCATATCGCCAACCACCGCTCGAAAGCCGTGCAACTGTGGCGCCAGGGCGGCATCAATCTCATCGCCAACTACGAGCCGCGCAGTCCTGCCGCCTATTTCGCCGCCGAACACGGGCCGTCCGCCTGCGGCATGGGCTGGCGCGTGCGCAACGCGGCCAGGGCCTATGCCACCGCGATCGAACGTGGGGCAGAGCCGGTCGAAGTGCGCACCGGTCCGATGGAACTGCGCCTGCCGGCCATCCGGGGCATCGGCGGTTCGATCATCTACCTGATCGACCGCTACGAGGGCGGCGCGTTCGGCGATCTTTCGATCTATGACATCGACTTCGAATACCTGCCGGAGGTGGACCGTCACCCCGTGGGAGCGGGTTTCCACACGATCGATCATCTCACCCACAACGTCTACGGCGGGCGCATGGCCCACTGGGCAGCGTTTTACGAGCGCGTGTTCGGCTTCCGCGAGATCCGCTATTTCGACATCAAGGGCGAATACACCGGCCTCACCAGTCGCGCGATGACTGCGCCGGACGGGAAGATCCGCATTCCCCTGAACGAGGAAGCGAAGGCCGGTGGCGGGCAGATCGAGGAATTCCTGCGCGCCTACAATGGCGAGGGCATCCAGCACATTGCCTTTGCCTGTGATGACCTGATCGGCGGCTGGGACAGGCTCAAGGCCACCGGCACACCGTTCATGTCGCCCCCGCCCGACACCTACTACGAGATGCTGGACGAACGCCTGCCCGGCCATGGCGAGCCGGTGGACGAACTGAAGCGCCGCGGCATCCTGCTCGATGGCTCGACCGAAAAGGGCGATCCGCGCCTGCTGCTGCAGATCTTCTCGGAAACCCAGATCGGCCCGGTGTTTTTCGAGTTCATCCAGCGCAAGAAGGACGAGGGCTTCGGCGAAGGCAACTTCACCGCGCTGTTCCAGTCCATGGAGCGCGATCAGATGCGCCGTGGCGTCCTCCAGGTCGAGGAGACGGCAGAATGATCCCGCAGATCAAGCGCATCCACCATGTCGCCTATCGCTGCCGCGACGCGAAGGAAACGGTCGACTGGTACGAGCGCGTGATGGGCATGCGCTACACCACCGCATTCGCCGAGGACAAGGTGCCCTCCACCGGCGAAGACGACCCCTACATGCACGTCTTCCTCGACTGCGGGGGCGGCAACGTGCTGGCTTTCTTCGAACTGCCGAACCAGCCCGAAATGGGCAAGGATCCCAATACGCCCGCTTGGGTCCAGCACATCGCCTTCGAGGTGGAGGACGAGGCAGCCCTGCAGGCAGCCAAGGCTCATCTCGAGGCGGAAGGCGTGGACGTGCTGGGGCCGACCTACCATGGCATCTTCCGCTCGATCTATTTCTTCGATCCCAACGGCCACCGGCTCGAGCTGGCCTGCAACATCGGCACGGCAGAGCAATATGCCGAACTGGCCGATCTTGCACCGGTGATGCTTGAGGAATGGAGCCAGACCAAGCGCGCCCCACGCCATGCCGAATGGCTGCACAAGGACCCGGCAACGGCCTGACCAAAGGAACAGGGACGCGCCCTCCTTCGCTGTTCAACGGCGGAATTTGCCGTTAGAACAGTTTCTTCATCGAGGGGGAGTTGCGTGTGACCAAGATCGTCGTCAACGGAAAGCAGCGCGAGGTTAAGGCTTCGCCCGATACGCCTCTGCTCTATGTCCTTCGCAACGAACTGGACGTGATGGGCGTGAAGTTCGGCTGCGGCCTTGCGCAATGCGGGGCTTGCTCGATCCTGCTTGGCGACGAAGAGGTGCGCGCCTGCGTGACGCCGGTTTCGGCGGTGGAAGGCAAGCCGGTCACCACGGTTGACGGCCTGCCCGCGCGCTGGGCCGAGAAAAAGGGCCTCGCGCCCGACCCTCAGCGGCTGCACCCGGTCCAGCAGGCGTGGGTGGACGAACAGGTGCCGCAGTGCGGGATCTGCCAGTTCGGCATGATGATCAAGGTTACCGAACTTCTCGAGGCGAACCCCAAGCCGACCGACGCGGATATCCGCGAGGCGCTGACCAATTCCGGCCCCTCCCCGCACTTGTGCCGCTGCGGCAGCTATGCCGCGATCCTCGAAGGCGCGCACCGTGCGGCCAAGCTGATGGCCGAGGGAGGCGCAGCATGAGCGCAGCCCTCGACATCCACGGCGCCCGACTTTCCCGCCGCGCCTTCATCGGCAGCGGGGGAGCGCTCGCCGTCGCGGTCAGCCTGCCGGTCAAGGCTTCGCCAACCGCCGCCCCGGCCTCGCTCGACGCAACCACGGCTGCCAGCTGGATCGAGCTCAAGGCGGATGGAACGGTCACGATCCGCACCGGCAAATGCGATTTCGGCCAGAGCAGCGTCAACACCGCCTATCGCCAGATCGTGGCCGAGGAACTGTGCGTCCCGCTCTCGGCGATGACCACGGTGATCACCGGCGACACCGACCGCACGCCCGATGGCGGCGGCACGTTCTGGTTGCTTGGCTATGTCCAGAACCTGCGCAAGGTTGCCGCCTACATGCGCGAGGCGGCGCTTGAACTCGCCGCGGGCAAGCTTGGGGTCGACCGCAAGGCGTTGAGCGTGAAGGACGGCGTCATCTCCGGCGGCGGCAAGGCGATAAGCTATGCCGATCTCGTGAAAGGACAGGACCTCAAGCTGACGATCCCGGTAGAAGGCGAACTGACCAGCCCGATGGGCCTGACGGTCAAGGGCGAGCCGCCGCTGAAACCGGTGTCCGAATACACGATCATTGGCAAGCCATCGGCCAACCCCATGACCCGCCCCAAGGTTTCAGGCGAAGCGGTCTGGGTCGGCGACGTCAAGTTGCCGGGCATGCTCCACGCCCGCACCATCCACCCCGCAACTCTGGGTTCGAAGCTGGTCAAGGCCGGGAAGCTGGACGGCGCGCAGTTTCCGGGCGCGCGACTGGTGACGATCGGCAACCTCCTTGCCGTGGTTTCACCTGACGAGTGGGAGGCGGTACAGGCTGCTCAGGCTGTTGCCGCCGAGACGCAGTGGAGCGATTGGCAGGGCCTGCCCGGCCACGAAGGCCTGGCAGACCATTTGCGGTCGAAGGCCGACTGGACCGTCTTCCCGTCACGCGATGGCGCGGCCAACAAGGGTGAGCCCGAAAAGGTGCCCGCTGCGCGGGAGCACAAGGCATCGTACTTCCTGCCTTACCACAAGCACGCCCCGATCGGCCCGATGGTCACATTGGCCGACTACCGCCCCGATGGCTCGGTCACCCTGCACACTCTCAGCCAGAACCCCCAGCATCTACGCCACATGATCGCCAGGATGCTCGGCGTGGGCGAGGACAAGGTGGTAGTGCGCACCTATCCAGGGTCGGGCCACTATGGCCGCTCCAATGGTGGCAGCGCAGGGAGCGAGGACGAAGCCGTGCTTCTCTCGCGCGAACTTGTCCGGCCGGTGCGTGTGCAGTGGATGCGCGCCGACGAGATGCAGTGGACCACGCAATCCTCGTGCGCGCTGGCGGATATCGCCATCAAGCTCGACAAGGACGGGCGCATTGCAGGCTATGCAGCCGAACACCGCGTGCCGCCGATGCAGGATGATCGCCTGGTCGGTGCGCTGCTTGCCGGCCTGCCGGTGATCGATGCCCCTGCGGCCGTTACCAAGGATCCGTTCCAGAACGGCATCAATGAGATGCAGGATACCTGGGTCTACGGCAACGTCCCCGCCGTGCACGAAAAGGCGATGAGCACCTGGCAGATCGGCGAGAAGGAATCGCCGATCGCAGTGGGCCTGCGGGACCATTCGATGCGCACGCCGATCCAGTTCCAGCAGAACTTCCCGCGTGAAGTGGCAATGAGCGAAGCGGCCATGCTGGCGGGCAAGGACGCGCTGCAATTCCGCCTCGATCACGTTACCGACCCGCGTTTCAAGGCGATCATCGAGAAGCTGCGCACCGAGTCCGCTTGGGACAGCCGCCCCTCACCCGCCCCCGGCGCCCGCGCCAGCGGAAAAGGCGTGGTCAAGGGCCGCGGCATGTCGATCATGCTGCGCGACAACGGCTACTGGGCCTGCGCGGCGCACGTCGCGGTCATGCCGGAGAGCGGTGAAGTCAAGGTCGAACGGATGACCATGGTCGCCGATGTCGGCATCGTCATCAATCCGCTGCAGTTGCGCCGCCAGATTCAGGCTGGCTGCCTGATGGGCGTGAGCCAGGCGCTGCATGAGGAAGTCAGCTTCGACCGAGGCGCGATCACCGCGGCCGACTGGGCCAGCTACCCGATCCTGACCATGGCCGAAGCGCCCGAGATCAAGGTGGTGTTCGAAACCAACCTTGCTGCGGGCAACTATGGCCAAGGTTCGGAAAGCGCCAACGCCCTGGCCGCCCCGGCCATTGCCGCAGCCGTCCTTGACGCCACCGGCAAACCCGTGCGCCGCCTGCCGCTCCGACCGGCATACGTCAAAGCGGCGCTGGCCTGAGTCCTAGAGCGAGTTCCTTCGCGCGATCGAGCCCAGCATTTCGGCGCTGGGCTTGGCCGTGCGCTTGAACGTCTCGCGGTCGAACGAATGCAGCCCGAAGCGGTGGTGGTAGCCGAAGCCCCATTCGAAGTTGTCGATCAGCGACCAGTGGAAATAGCCGCGCACCGGTACGCCATCGTCCATTGTCCGCTTCAATTCGGCAAGCGCGGCCGGGATCAGCCACTGGCGCAAGGCATCGTCGTCGGAATTGACGCCGTGCTCGGTGACGTAGACCGGTAGCTTGGTAACCTCGTAGGCATACCGCACCGCACCAGCCAGAGAGCCCGGCCAGACCTCGATCCCGCCGGCATTGCGGCGCGCATCGGCAGGTGCGGGTAGCGGACCTTTGGCATTCCACACCTTGCGCTCATAGTTCTGCACGCCAATGAAATCGCAGGTCTCACGCGCCAGGCGCAGCCACTCATTGTAGTAGCGCTCGCGGATCTGATCGCGCATGGAATTCTTGCCGACCGCCTGATCGTCGAGGATTGCCAGGCTCACGCCCACCGGAAGGTCAGGCCGCACCGCCTTGATCGCAGCAACGCCGCGACGATGCCCTTCCATCATGTTGGCGCGGTAGGTCTTCGGGTCCTTGATGTAGAGCGAGACGCCCGGCGTATAGAGCGGCACGCCAAGCTGCTTTGCGGCGGCTTCCTGCGTCGCCTTGTCACCGGCAAGCAGCTGTGGCGGCAGGATTTCGCCGATCACACCTGCGAGGTTCGGCTCGTTGAGCGTGGTGGCGAGTTCGATGCCCGCAGCCAGATGCCGCGCGGAGCGATCGCAGAAGCGGGCGAACAGCGTGGGCGATTCAGGATTGTGCCATCCGCCCTTGGCAGCGAACCAGCGCGGGGTGGTAAAGTGGTTGAAGGTGACGACCGGCTTGAGGCCCCGCGCGCGGCACCCTTCGATCATCGCCTTGTAATGATCGAGCATGGCGTTGGAGAAATGTCCCTCGTCGGGCTCGATCCGCGCCCATTCCAGGCTGAAGCGATAGGAATTGAGGCCCATGCCCTTCACCAGATCGAGATCGACCGGCCAGAGTTCGAAGCTGTTTGCGGCATCGCCTGATCGCTCGGCGAAGATCGTGCCGGGGACGTTCTCGATCACCCACAGGTCGGCGTTGAGATTGTTGCCCTCGATCTGGTGCGCGGCAGTTGCAGCGCCCCACAGGAACCCTTCGGGAAACCTCGGATCAATTGGCTTCATCTTCGCACCCCGCGCGAGCGCACTACCGCTGACCGCGGCGGAAGCGCCGAGGGCCACGGCCGAAGCCATCAAGCTGCGACGATCGATCATCTCACTTCTTCTCCGTTGCCAGCAGGCCCTGCGTACGCATCCAGCGATACATCAACTCAAGCCATCCTTCCGCAGGAGAGCCAGCGGGTCCGGCCCCGAAACCGTGACCGCCCGATGAAAGAAGGTGGAATTCGATCGACTTGCCGGCAGCGCGATAACTGTCGAGCAGCGGCAGACCCTTTTCGCGCGCCAGCAGAAAATCATCGGCTGCAATGGCCACGAACATCGGCGGCGCATCGGCAGGGACAGTCATGGCAGCCATGTTGGGATAGATCGGCGCGGCAAAGTCGGGCCGATCTGCGCCACCCTTCTCCGCCACGCTGCGCGTCAGGAAGCCCCCTGCCGAAAAGCCCATGAAGCCGACGCGCTTCGGGTCGATGCCGAAGGTGGCGGCATTGGCGCGGACGTGCCGCAGTGCTGCAAGTCCATCTTCGAGCGCTTCGGCGGGCGTGTCGGCCGGAGGAGCAAAGGCGGCCTTCTGCCCGCTGATCATCTTGTCGAGTTCGGCGACGAAGACTTTCTGGTCAGGCGGCGTGGCTAAGGTGCGGTACTTGAGCACGAACGCGGTCACGCCGTGATTGGCGAACCAGCGGGCTACTTCCCACCCTTCCTTGTCCATCTCGAGGCCGAGGAAAGCCCCGCCAGGAGCAATGATCACCGACGCGGGCGACGGCTTGCCGACGGGCTGGAATACGGTGAGCGTCGGCCGGGTGACGTTGCGCACGGCATAGCGCCCAAGGTCGCTGGGATGCCAGACCTCGCGGTCCACCTTCCCGGCTGTGGGCAGGGTGAAGGTGTTCGGCTGGGCGGGTGCGGCGACCGTCTCGGTTGAAATGCCGCTCTGCGCATCCACGGATGCGCTCGCTAGGAGCGCAAGGCTCAGGCCAAGCATCGAATGCCGAAGTGCGGCCATGATCATCCAGTTCATCCTTCTCGACAGGTGCCGGTCCGCTCTTCGACGGATGCGACAGAAGCAAAGGCCGCCACCCGAAGGCGGCGGCCCCTCTTGCATCAGAAGTTGATGCCTGCCCGCACGCCGACGGTGCGGACTGATTCAAAGCTGAAGCGCTGGTTCAGCGTCAGCACTGGCGGAGCAACACCAACCGGGTTGGCATCGCCACCGTCCGAACCGACAGAGATCGGACGGATCTCGTTCGTGCAGTTCTTGCAGAACAGGCTGATGGTCCAGTTGTCTGCCTTCACGCCGGCACGCAGGTCGATCGTATCCCAGGTCGGGATCGTGAACGGTGCGCCGATACCGGCAGATTGCGGCGAGCGGTGGTAGTAGCCGACGCCGAACTGTGCTTCGAGGCCTTCCGAGATCGGCGCAGCATATTCAGCGCCAAGCGTCGCGGTGAACTTGGACGACAGCGGCAGCTGGTAGCCCTTGGCGTTGAACGTGCCGACGAAGCCGGGCAGCGACGAGTTGATGTCGGCCTTGCAGCCGCCGGTCGTCTGCGTCGGGTAGCACTGCGCGCCCGGGTAGTCGTCGAACGTCGCATCGGCATACGACGCCGAACCCGACAGGGTCAGGCCTTCGAAGGGCCGTGCCTGGAACGAGAAGTCGATGCCCTTGGTCGTTGCCGTGGCCGCGTTGCCCAGCACGAAGGTGCGGAGCGCCTGCACGAAGGCCTGAACCTGCAGGTCATAGAACTTCGTGTAGAAGCCTGAAACGCTGAAGGTCAGCGCGCCATCGAGAGCCTTGCCCTTGATGCCGAGTTCACCACCGCGCGAGATTTCCGGACGTACGGCGAGATCGGCATTCGGCGCGGGTGCCGTGTTCGAGAAGCCCGGTCCCTTGAAGCCTTCGCCGTAGAAACCGTAGACCATCAGGTCCGGCGTCGCCTGCCAGTCGAAGCCCAGCTTGTAGCTGAGATCGGTGGCGTCGGTGCTCTGGTCGGTGACGTTCTTCTTCACGCCAAGCGTGACGAAGTAGTTTCCGAAGTTCTCGCGCAAGTTGATCTGCGCCTTTTCGTAGGTCAGTCGCGCACCAGCGGTCAGCTTGAGGGTGTCGGTCAGCTGGTAGCCGAGCTGGCCGAACGCAGCATAGCTGTCGTTCTGCAGGCGATACTGGAAGTCCTGGCCGAGGAACGAGCGGTTGTTCACGCCACAAGCGGGCGGCGGCCCTTGCGTCACAGTGGCACCGATGCAGAACGGGAAGCCGACCGCGACAAAGTCTGGCACGCCGTTGTTGCCACCACGGTAGCCGGAACTGTTGCCGACCGAGCGGTAGTAGTAGAGCCCGAACTGACCCGACAGGGCATTGCCGCTCGGGAGGGCCAGACGCAGTTCCTGCGAGTACTGGTCGTACTTCTGATTGGCACCGTTGAAGCTGAAAAAGTTGAACGGCGTCTGGTCGGAATCGAACTGGAAATCGACCTTGGCCTGCTTCCACGCGGTGATGCTGCTCAGCTCCATGCCGTTGCCGAGGCGCAGGTTGATGTTGGCCTGAAGGCCGCCGGTATCGCTGTCACGGAAATTCGGCGCTTCAGCCGCGAAGTTCAGGTTGTCCGTACCTGCGACAAGGCCACGCGCAGGGTACTGGCTGCCGGGGCCGAACTGGCGGAAGGTGATGTCATAGCGGCCAGTGATGCCGCGCTGCCGGTTGTAGTCGCCAATCACGTAGACCGAGAGGTTGTCGGTCGGCTCGAACAGCAGCTTTGCACGCAGGCCAAGGTTCTCGAGGCCCAGATCGTTGCGGACTGCCGGATTGACCTTGGGGACGGTGATCGGGTCCTGGTCGCTGTAGATGGCGTTGAGGCGCAGCGCCGCCTTGTCACCCAGCGGAGCGTTGACCGTCGAGCGGATCTGGTACCCCGTGCCATCGTCGCCCGGGCGCGCGCGCTGCACCAGTTCGCCATCGGCGGTGAATGACAGTTCGCCGAGCTTGGGCTTGTTGGTGGTGATGTTGACCAGACCGGCCGAAGCATTCTTGCCGAACAGGAGGCCCTGCGGCCCGTTGAGGACTTCGACGCGAGCAACGTCGTAGAAGGCATTGGCGGCATATTCACGGTTGCCGAGAACGACATCGTCGATGACCTGCGAGACGCTGGCCTCGACAGTGTTCGAGAACGTTGCCGTACCGACACCCCGTACCGAGAAGGTATTGTCCTGCGCGACCTGAAGGCTCGGTGCGAGCTTGGTCACGGCGGTAAGATCATTGGCGCCGCGCTGGATCAGCTGCTCCGAGCCGACCACGGTCACGCTGACCGGGACCTTGAGCACGTTCTCGCTGCGACGCTGGGCAGTAACGATGATTTCGCCGGGTGCCGAGGCTTCGTCCGCTGCCGACTGGTCGGCAGCCTGGGCGAATGCGGGTACAGACGAGAACAGCGCGATGGCTGCAATTGATGCCGACTGCACGAGCCGGGTCTTCCTGCTGATGTTCACGGATTATCCTCCCTCTGAACGATTATGCGGAAATGTGCTGGTGCCCACCGGTCCGCACCGCCGGCGCTCCACCCCGGAGGTTCGGCCCTTCAGGGGAGGATGATCGTCGCGTGGCGTTCGTTGCGGACGATGGCGGGTTGAAATTCGGGCGGGAAATAGGGGTGGCGGTATCGGATCGCGCTGCCCACGAGATGAACCCCGCGCGTCAGGCCGCCCTCCTTGGGAACGACCACGGTGAAGTAGTCGCCAACGTAAAGACGGGTCTGCGTCGCTTCGTTCAGTTCATCCCGGGTATATTCCTTGTCGCCGAGACGGAACAGGTTGCCCTCGGCGGGATAGACGACGCCGTCGACGGTAATGTCCACGCCCTCGATCAGGCTCAGCCGCGAGGAGCGGTAGTTGGCCTGACGGATGCGGACTTCAAATCCGGTGCGGGCGCCTTCAGGCCCCACGTTGCGGAAGCCGGTGCTCTGGATATGGCTGCGCTCAAGCATTGGCCGTCTCCATGTTCGCGGCGTCATGTTCCTCTTCGAGCTTGCGGATCAGCGCGTGCTGGCGGCGCACCTGCTCGATCGCCACCCACGGGTCGCGCTTGCCCTCGTACTCGCTCGACAGATAACCAGCGTATCCCAGCTTCTTGAGCATCGGCACGATGCGCTCCCACGGGATCTGATGGTCGTGCAGCGTCTCGTCGATGTTGTGGAACTTCGCCTGGATGAACGGCACGTACTGGATCACGTCGGCCAGATGCTCGACCGGCGTGTTGATGCCATTGAGGAAGCTCAGCGCGCCCTTCTTGATCTCGTCGGTGATGCCACCGCCCCAGTGATCGATCGGGCGATCCTGAAAGATGCCGGTGTCGATCATCAGGCCGAAGTTCTTCGTGCCGGTGCGCTCGATGAACTTCACATAGGCGTCGGTGACGGGGTGGCGGATCGGCGTGGGTGAATGGATCTCGGGCAGGATCACCAGGTCGAGCTGGTGCGCCAGATCGAGATTGCGCTCGACCGCACCTTCCCAGATCGGGTCGGGCGTCAGGTCATGGTCGATCACGCCAAACTTGGGCCGGATGAACTTGAAACCCAGCTTGTGCGCCAGACGCAGGTCTTGCGCGATTTGCGCCGCGCCCTCTTCGACGCTCATGTTCCGGTCCAGCTGGATGCGCGTGTCGACCCAGCAAGCGAAATTCGTCGGCTCGAGCCGAAAGCGCTCAAGCTTGGCAAACCAGTCGTCGATCCACGCAACGGGCGGCTCAGGATAGAGCGGCACGCTCGTCTCGCCAAGGATCTCGATGCCGGTGGAACCCGTGTCGGCAACATGATCGAACGCATCGTCCAGCGTCATCACCGTGCCGAAGTCATCAGTGTAGCTGTACAGCGATACGCCGTACTTGAAGCTGCTCACGCTAACCTCTCCTATCGCGGCGGCGTCCGGATTGACGCTATTGATCACCGCTTATTTGACCCCCTATTAAGCGATGATCAATACGAAGGCAAGGGGGGGCAAGAGGGTGCGCATGCGGCTTGCGCATTGGCGTCAAACCAAGCAAAGCTGCAGGAATGACGGGGAACGCAGCGACAAGGGAACGGCGGGGCAAGCCTTCGCACCGCGATGATCTACGCAGCGAGCTGCTCGCAGCGGCCTGCGCTTTCGTCGCGCGCGAAGGTCATGAAGGGTTGTCGATTCGAAAGCTGGCTGAGGAGATCGGCGTGTCCCCCGGGGCGCCGTATCACCATTTCCCCGATCGACGGGCGCTGCTCGTTGCGGTGGCCCTCGAAGGGTATCGCCAACTTTTCGCCGAAACCGAAAAAGCGATCGCAGATGCGCCAGAGGAAGTGCTTTTCGCCAACCTTCTTCACTTCATCCGGTTCGCTGCTGCAAATCCGAACATGTTCACGCTGATGTACGAAAGCGAACTGGTCCGCCCACAGCTTGCGCCCGAGCTTGCCCCTGAACAGGAAGTGGGCTTCCAGATGCTGCGACGTGAAGTCTCGCGCGCCACGGGGCACTTGTCCGAGCGTGAGCGCAGCCTGCGCATCGCCACGATCTGGAGCGCGATCTTCGGGTTCGCGCTTCAGACAAACCGAGCGATGCTGCGCGCACATCCGTTGGAACCAATGCCGGACGAACTCGCACCTGAGATCGTCCGGCAGGCACTCAGGCTGATGGCCTGATGGTCAGGAAAACGGCTGGCTCAGCGGGCAAGTCCGTGCTTCAGGTTGCGCATCTGGTCATGGCCTTCGCGCACTGAGCCCCAGGCCTCGTTGACGGCCTGCCTCGCAATAGCCGAGAGGTCCGCATTGTTCATCGCGGTCTCGAACTTTTCCTTCAGATAGTCTTCGCCACGTTCGACCTCGTTGATGATAGCCTTGTCGTCGCGGCCCATGACTGCCGACTTCAGATCGACAAACGCGCGATGGATCGCCCCCATGGTCGAACTGTCGTCCTCGGGATTCCCACCAAGCTGGCCAACTGCAGCCTGCAGTTTAGTTACCACCGACTGCCGTTCGCGGGCACGGTCAAGGAAGATGCGGCGATATTGTTCGTTGTCGACATCTTCGGCTGATGTCTGGTAGCCCTCGACGCTGTCCAGCAATGTCGCAATCAGCGTGTTGAGTACGGTGACATCGCCATCCGGATCGCCGCCAGTCACACTCGCCCCGTTCATGCTTGCCCCGTTCGTGCTTGCCGTCGTGCCGAATGTCGTGTTGTTCGAATCCATGATTAATCTCCGGTTGAGGGTGTCCCCCCTTCAACGGTCGGAAGCCGTCGGCGGGTCCGGGCCAATTCGCTGCCGTGGCAACGGCATCCCCCACGCAGCGGGCGTTCTGTCGATTTACCAAGCCGATCGGTGGCGTCGCCCCAGGCGGGAGACGATGAGCGATGCTGCGTCGCCTCGCCTTGCCCCGGCCAAGCACTGTGGATGAGCTGTCCGATGGCGTGGATGGTTGCAAATCGGAGATTCGCAAGTTTGCGGAATTGCATTTGACAGGCCAAGCCGTGGAATGCACGGAGGCTGCGCGGAAGGCCGCTCACGGCCCTGATCTGTCCGGGAAACCCGTGCCTGCGGTATCTCCTGACCGGCCTGCGGGCTGCTGATACAGGGTTGAGAGCGCGCTGTGGCGAACTTTGCACCAGTGAACAGGGCGGCAAGCTTCATGCTTCCTGCGTACTGGTGGTCGATATGGCGCTCGGCGCCAAGGAGATGTTGAATGAACGTCCATGAGTACCAGGCGAAGGAACTGCTTGCGAAGTTTGGTGTCGGCATTCCGGCTGGGATTGCGGCGCT
>NZ_JBXAFX010000030.1:0-49989 GCF_058793515.1 Novosphingobium sp. GW835-FHT14H07 | reverse complement strand
CACTCCTTCTCTTCGCAAAGAGGCGTGAATCACAACATGCTGGTATTGCTCAACAACTTTCGGTTCGGGCTCTAAGATTTAACATCGATAGAAATCAGTAAGCCATTGATATTTATTGGCCGCCAGATTTTACGACCTTTTGCCTGCGGTGTGTAGGCTCATCCTAAGGAGGATCGAGTCGTGGGCGCACCACTTCGACAATATCTTGGTGGGGACCGGTTTCCAGACGACTTGACCGATTCTGAAATTGCGCATTTCTTCTCGTTCGCCGAGGATGAGCGGCGAACTGTCAACCGCCGACGTCGTCCATTGTACAGGTTGGGCGTGGCGCTGCAGATCGGTTTCCTGCGGCTCGCCGGAACGCCGCTCAATTCCGTTGAGATGATTCCAACGCGTGTGCTGGCTCATTTGGGCGCTGAACTCGAAATTGCGCCGCCGCACCTGGCTTCGATCCGTGCGCTGTATCGTCGACGGCGCACCCTTTTTGAGCACCAGGAGGTGGCCAAGCGGGCTCTGGGTTTGCGCGACCTCACCGAACATGGCGAACGCGCGCTAAACGGCCATCTGCGACGCGAGGCCGGCGACAAATTCCTGGCGGACGACTTAGAACGAGCTGCGCGTGCATGGATCGCTGACCATCGCTATATCCAACTTCCCTCGCGGCGACTGAGGAGTTCGGCAATAGCCGCCCGGCGCCACCATGATGCGGGGCTGTTGGCCGGCGTCATGACCGCAGTCGGAGCGGAGCAGACGAAGGCCTGGCTGCCGGGACTGTCGGAGACGATAACAACCGGCAAAACGCGGCTCGAATGGCTTCGAGACGGCCCATCCTCTCGTAAGACCAAAGGCCTCGCCGACCATATCGCGAAGATCGATTTCTTGAAAAGCTTGGTGCCGACAAGCTGGACCTCGGCTTGTCGACCGGAATGCTGAAAGCTCAGGCGCGATCGATGTTGTACCGCAAGCCCGCGACGCTCAGGCGGATGCGCGGTGAGCGCAAAATTCTCGAACTGGCGTGCTTCCTGCGACTGCAACTTTTGCGTCTCACCGACGATGGTTTGGGGATGATTGATTACCGGATCGCCGATCTTTGGCGACAAGCCCGGAGGCTCCAGGGTCGGTGTCAGACCGCCTCCTTGCCGGTGAGGCGCTGGACATTCTCGGCGAGGTGGCCGGGAAGAAAGATGCCATCCGGCCGGACGCATTCATCCAAAAGTTCCTCGACTTGATGGACCGTGCGCTGGCTGGGTCGCCTATCGCACGCACCGGCGTTGAATTATCTCCATATCGTCTGCGTGTCAGTTTTGCCGATGCTTCACGACGCGGGGATATCGACTTTTCGTTCAACAGCAAGTCGACCTGGACGGCCGCGCAGGAAGTTGGCGGTCCGGGCCGCACCAAAGGGCTTTACGAGGATGTGCAGAGGCTGATGTCAGCGGATGCAGCGACCAACCCATGACATCCGACACAATCTTTAAACTGCGAAAGCAGGGGCGTTCATCCGAGGCATTGGATGTGGCCAGACAAAATTACGAAGCGAATGCTCGCGATGTCTGGTTTCTGCGCGCATACGCCTGGGTGCTCTATGACCAGATGAAGGATGTGGTGGGGCGCTACGAGACAGGTCATTTGTCCGCCACTGAATTGAACAACCAATTCACGCCATCCATGCGGGAATTTGTCAAGTTCGCAGACCTTCTGCGACGCGATACCGCCTTTTCCCAGATGCTGCGTCTGGCGGGCAAGGTTTCGAAGGACTGGCGCGAGTTTCTCGGATTTGCGCGTTGGGCCGGGACAGATGATTTTTCCGATGATGATCGGCAGCCGTTCGTCAATGACAAAGGCAAAACAATCGACAGCCTGGAACAGCGCTTCCGACGTGCGATCTGCAGAGAAGCTGCAGCACGTCTTGCCGATGGTCAATCGTCTTCCGAGTTGATTGACTGGGGATTGGGCATTCTCGACAAATCATTAGTCGAAAATCCCAGCGATCAGTGGCTAAATTACTACCAGAGCAAAGCTCACCTGGCTCGCGGAGAAGATGAACTTGCGATCAAGCGCTTGGCACCGGTCTTACGGCGCCAGTCCCGCGCCGCTTAGACCTGGGCCTTGCTCGGCGAGATACTCGAGAAGTCACGGCCCGACGATGCGTTGATCTGTTTTGTGTACGCCACTCAACTCGCAAGAGAAGAGCAAGAGGTGGCGAAAATTCGCATCCATCTCGCCCATCGACTTGCGTTGGCAAAGCGCTACGCCGAAGCTGCCCGCCAAACATCGCTTGCGCTTAAATACCGCGAACAGTCAGGGTACAAGATCCCCCAGGAACTGCAGCAGTCAGCAAGCAGCGAGTGGTTTTCGCGCATCAATGGCGATGGCAGCATGCAAGATTTGCCCGATGCGAGTTCGGCGGCAACGGCACTTCTTCGCAGTTTGGATCGCAAGAGCCTTACCTATGTCCAAGGGGTCGTTGATCACGTTAACAAGGACAAGGCGCTCAGCTATATTGCCACGGGCGTAAATTCGGGAATTGCGCTGAAACACGCCAGGTTCCCCCAGATTGCCGACCTCGTAGCAGGGACAACTTTGGAAGTGGGGCGCGCAGAACCCGACGGTCCACCGTTGGACTGGCGGTCCTCACAAGCTGTCGAATTGCCGGGCTTGTGCGAAACAATGTCGGGGCGATTGGAGCGTCACGAAGGCAAGTCCTTCGCCTTCATCCGCACTCCCCGGGATGACATTTTCGTACCGCCTGATTTGGCAGTGATTTTCGCTACAGGGCAAAAATACGACGTTTCTTGCCTTGCGGTTAGACGCGCGGAAAAGACCGGCAAGACCGGCAAGACCGGCAAGACCGGCAAGATCGGTTGGCGTGCCGTGCGGGTCTCATCCGGCCCGAATGAAGCGTCAGTATTATAACGTTTTTTGTGAGCGATCGCACTGATGGCATGCTCAGGCATTGGTGAAAGCGCGAACTCGAGCCTGCAGGTCAACCTTGGCCTGCGAAATCGTGGCGGTGTTGGTCTTGGCTGAGCAGCGCTCTGCTGCTTTGTCGCCCAAGAAGTAGGCAATTCTCTCGGCATTGGCCCCGCTGGGATGCGGCGACCGACCAAGATGCGCCGTTCGTCGAGTAGGCCTTGAGCCGCCAAGGCCTGCATCGCCGTAGCAACTTTTGGACCAAGGGGCACGAGGATAGCGTCAGGCAAGGCGCGCAGTTCCTGACCAGTGTAAGCTTCCAACCAATGACGCAGAGTTGGTGTCTTCACCATATCGGGCGTGCCAGACCAATTCTGTCCGTCGACGAAAACCGGATAGCGAAGAGCCGAGGTAAAGTGGACCAGGTCATTCCGTTCGGACCATAGCGCGGCCGCGGAGGGCAGTCCCAGCCATTTCGCAAGGCCGATGGCGTCGAGCATGCGGATGAGGTTGGTCCGCATGGGTTCGCCCGAGAAGCTGGCAAAAGTCTTGGCGGCAGCCGCCGCCTCTTCGATTGGTCGACCTTGCACCAATGCAGTTCGCGCAGCGCGCAGTGCATTGGTGGCCTGAAACCGGCCCGGTATCATACCAATGATAACGACGCGGGCCGACGGGTTGATGTGATCGAAAGGAGCGTAAATCATCTCTACATGGCGCGCGCCGATGCGTTCGCCAGCCATCTGCAATTTTGGATCAGATTGCGGATGGTTGATTTCGGCATCGCTGAGCTGGGCGAGCACCGGAGCGAATTCCTTGAATATCGTCAGTGACATGGGGGCCTTCAGAATCAGATTTCGCGTTTATTGCAGATCCAATCGTCGATGTCCTCTTGCGCCCACGCGACGGCATATCCACCCAGCTGAACCGGTTTCGGGAACTTCCCTTCAGCCATCCACCGGTAGATCGTGGATCGGCCGAGACCGACGCGATGTTGGACCTCCTTTAGCCGGATGAGACGGGTGATTCGGCGTTGCTCAGTTGAAGCCAATGGTTCTGTTTCAGCCATGACGCCCTCCGAAGCCCGTACCGCCTTCACCCAGCAGTGCATCCTTGCGTTCGAGCTCGTCGATGTGGTCGGAAAGAAGCCTCGCCACCCGGTGGGCTGTTCCCTTGGCCCAACGGGGCTTCACGTCATGGACCTGGTTGCCAAGGACGCGCTCGAGCGCGGAGGGAAGTTCGCCGACCAGTTCCTCGAAGAATTGGGCGATGTCGGTCTGAAGCCACCGGGTTGCCTGGTCGCCGCCGGCCCCCAAGAACAGCAGCAGGTGAGCGTGCGGCGCCATGCCGGATGAGGCGAGGATGCGCAGCGCTTCGCCAAGGCTCGGGCTTCGTTCGCCGCACAGCGTCCGGCGTAGCGCGTCTTTATGAAGGTCTGCCTCACGCGCGATTTCGCAGCGGTTGCGACCGCTCCGTTCGACCGCCGTGTGCAGAAGGTGCGCGAGGTCGCGCCGGGTCTGGCTTTCACCAAGTACGCCCATGTCGATCATTGCTGTTTCTCCTCTGGCTTGAATGATCGACTCACCGGCTATCGGAAGAGGAAGGCTGTAGGAAAACGAAAAGAACATAAAAGGAACATTGAGGAAGGCGCGAATCAGTCGCGCTCAGCGATTCGCGCAGAGACCGACCGCTTCGGCGCAGACTCCGGCCCGGTTCGCGCGATCTTCGGCCAGATCGGCGCTCAAAGAGATCAAGGCAGCGCGATTCCCGGCTCACACACCGGTGGATGTCGCTTTTTGCTTAGTCGGCAGGCCTCGAACGACGGTCGCGATTTCCTACAGGCCCATCGAGGGATCACGAAGAACAGACAGCGAACGGTTCGCCGCTTGCTGTTCCTTCAATCCTCGAAAGGCCCTGCCTCATGAATACCCCTCTCCAGCTTCCCCGGCGTACCCAGCTCAAGGACTACATCCTGCCCGCGCTGGTGGCGCTCGCCGGTGCCGGCGCGGCTTATGCCGGCGCCGACACCACCTTCGATCCCGCTCTCGTGAAGTTCACCGATTTTCTCGAGGGCTCGGGCGGCAAGATCATCACCGTGCTCAGCCTCGCGGGTGGCCTCATCGGCCTCGCTTCGGGTCGCTTCACGCTCGGCCAGATCGCCGTCCCGGTGGGCGTCGGCATCGGCGTCGGCACCGGCGTGCCGATCGTCACCTCGGTCGTGACCGCGGTCATCTGATCAGCGGATCCGGTCACGGCGGGAGGGCGGCATCATGGCCGACAAGTACCTCGTTCCCCAACGGCTCGACGATCCGGAGCTCATCGGCTTCTGGACCATCGACGAGTTCGCGGGGCTGTTGATCCCCTTTGCCTGGGGGATCCTGGCGCAGCACATCTTCATCGGGATCGCTCTCGCCTTTGCGGCCTGGTTCGTCTTGCGGAAGGCGAAATCCGGAAACGCGGGCTCGGCGCTGGTGCATGCTGCCTACTGGTACATGCCCGGGGGTTTCCTCGGGCTGAAGGCCACGCCGCCCTCCCATTGCCGCCTCCTGGCCGGCTGAGGGAGACAAGCGATGCGCGCAGAATTCGCATACGAAGAGGCCCAGAAATACCTGCGCCAGCGCAATTGGCTGGCTCTGGTCGCCGGCGGTCTGGCTGTCACCACGCTGCTTAGCGTGGGGGCAGCGGCAACCCGGGACCGGGAGGTTGTGCTGGTCCCGGTGACCAGCGAACGGCTCTCGCTCTCCAGCGCCGGACCGGACGCGCACTACCTCGAGCTCGTCACCCGCGACACTGCGCTGATGCTGCTCAATCGGAGCCCGCAAGGCCTCGACTACTGGATGGCCGAGATCCTGAAGCTCGCCGATCCGGCCGCTCACGGCCGCCTCAAGGCCGAGCTCGTCAAGATCGTCGACGAGCAGCGCGGCTCGGACATCAGCCAGGTCTTCGTCATCCGCAAGATGGAGGTCGACCCGGCCGCCCTCACTTCGACCGTCACCGGCACGCTCAAGACCTTCGTCGGCGCGCAGGTGATCGCCAGCAACGATCGCAGCTTCCGGTTCCGCTGGAGCCGGCACGGCCTCGCCCTTGGGCTCACCGGCTTCGAGCAGCTGCAAGACCAAAGCCAGAAGGACTGAAGACGGCCATGAGCTATCTTACCCCCACGACCGCGCTTGGCGCCGCCCTGTGCGCCCTCGCGTTCAGCGTGTCCCCGGCCTTTGCCGACCAATTCGTCGAAGCGGCCGACAACGCCAAGATCGACTGCGTGCTCTCGCGCGGCGAGCTGACCCGCATTGCGCTCATCGACGATGGCTTTGCCAACGTCTCGAAGATCGCCAGCGCATATCCCTACAACGATTTCACTGTGACCCATGAGCCGGTCCGCGGCGACATTTACATTTCGGTCCCGCCGCAGTTTGCCGCCGACCGGGTGGGCTTCTTTGCCACGAGCAAGGCGGGCTACGTCTACAAGTTCGCGTGCCGGACGGCTGCCCAAGAGGCGAGCCAGATCTTCGTCACCAACCCTGCGCTGAAGACCCACGAGGCCGAAGACTGGGAGCAGGCGGCAGGTCCCGACGAGGCGGCGATCCGCCTGATCGAGGCCATGGCAGGGGATGCGGTCCTTCCCGGCTTTTCGGCTCGCGCCGAACTGGGGCTCCCCCGCAAGACCGGTGGGATCGAAGTCCAGCTGGTCGCGGAATACTCCGGTGCCGAGCTCGTCGGGCAGCGCCTGGTCTTACGCAACCTCGGCAAGGAGCCGCTTGACCTTGCGGCCGACCGGGAGGGTCCGGCCGGAACCATCGCCTTTGCCTATGGCCGCGATGCGCTGCGCCCTGGCGAGACGACCAGCGCCTTCCTTGTCTTCCGCAAGGGAGGGCTCGAGTAATGGCACAAGAAACCGAACGGTCAGGCGGTGAAACCGCAGCCGACAACGGCCAGGTGGCCGCCACCCCTGAGAGCCGGCGCGAAGTCGGACGCCGTAACCTCAATCGCCAGATTGCCCAGCGGCAGAAGGCTTTGCTCATTGGTGTCGGCGCCATCGCCCTCGTTGGCGGCGCGACGTTCCTGTTCAGCGGCGACAACGACAAAGGCTCGGGTGATTCCGGCGAAGCGGTGACGATCGACACCGGCGGGCTCGTCAACCGCAACCTGTCCGAACGCGAGTTTGTCGCGACCTACGGCAACCGGGCCGATGCCCAGGACCGCGAGATCAAGGCGCTCAAGGAAGGCCAGGTTTCGCGCCCCGAGCTCGAGCAGCAGCTCGCCGCGCTCAAGGCCGAAAATGCGCAGATGCGCACCGACGGTCAGCACGCGATCGATGCGATCTCGGCAGAGAACGCGGCCTTGAAGGTACAGCTCGACCAGACCTCGCGCGCATCGGCTGCACCGGTCATGCCGCCCCCAGCCTATGGCCCTGGTGTCACTCCGGGTGCTGGCAACCCGGCGCCCGGTGCAAATCGGCAGGCCGCCGATGGCCCGTCAGCGGATGCCAAGGTCAGCCTGATGAGCTTCGAGACCGGCGGTGCCGGACCCAAGAAGCCGGCCGGCGACACCGCCGCCCCGCAGCTCCTGCTGCAGGACAGCCCCGATTACCTGCCGCCCAACAGCTATGCGCCGGCGCGGGTCATTGTCGGGGTCGACGCCTCGACCGGTGTCGCCAGCCAGACCGATCCGCTCCCAGTGGTGCTGCGGATTACCGGCCCGGCACGCTCGGTCATGCGCGGCGGCAAGGTGCTGACGACCGACATCACCGGCTGCCTCGTCAACGGCGCGGCCCGCGGCGATCTCAGCAGCGAGAAAGTCTATGTGAAGCTGGCGCGCATGACCTGCGCGCAGCCGGGCGGCCGCTATGCGGTGAGCGAGGTCAAAGGCTTCATCAGCTTTGCCGGCAAGTCGGGCGTGCGTGGCCGTGTCGTCAGCCGCGAAGGCAGTCTGGTTGGCCAAGCCCTCCTTGCCGGCATCGTCGGCGGCTTTGGCCGGGGCTTCTCTGCCAATGCCAACGGCATCTTCACCGGTCAGATCGGGGCCGATGGCAAGCGGCAGGCACTTTCGCCGACCGACATTGTCACGGGCGGCATCGGCCAGGGCGCCGGCGAGGCCGCCGATACGGTGAGCAAGTACCTCATCGAACGCGCCGAACAATACCAACCCGTCGTCGAGATGCCGACCGGCATCGAGGTCGAGATCGTCTTTCTCGACGGCGTTCACGTCAGGAGCAACACGAAATGAATTACACGGATTTCCGGCCGGGTTTCAAAGCCCGCGCCGCAACGGCAGCGCTTGCCCTCACGACGGCCTTCGCCGTCGTCAGCCTCGGTCTCGCGGCGGTGACGTCTGCGCCGGCCCAGGCGAGCGACACCTCGAGCGCCGTGCGCGCTGCACTCAAGGCACGCCTTCCCAAGACGCCGATCGACGCACTCACTTGCGAGGGCTTCGGCGGGCTGTGCGAGGTCGTGTCGGGGAGCACGCTGTTCTACGTCGATGCGTCTGCCCGCTACCTCCTGGTGGGGCGGCTCTACGATATGGAGACGCGCCGAGATGTGACGGCAGCGCGCCTGCTCGAGCTCAACCCTGACCTCATCGCCGCCGGCGCAGCGCGCGCGGGCGCCGAGAGCAAGGCGCAGGACGAAGAGCCGGCGAACGCGGTCCCGACCAAGGTCGATCTCGCCAAGTTGCCCGCCGATGGCGCTGTGCGCTGGGGCAATCCGGCAGGTCCCAAGGTGGTGGTCTTTTCGGACTTCCACTGCGGCTACTGCCAGCGGCTGACCGGCGAACTCACGAAGGCGAACGTCCAGGTCGAGGAACGGCCGATCTCGATCTTCGGCGCCAAGAGCCGGGCGCTGTCTGAGGCCGTCCTCTGCGCGTCCGATCCGGCCGCCGCGCTCCATGCCGCCTATGCCGGTGAGGCGCCGAAGGCGCGACCGGGCTGCAAGCCCAAGGGCCTCGATGCAAACGAGGCTTTCGCCAAAACGAATGGCTTCAACGGCACCCCGGTGCTGGTGCGGGCGAGCGATGGCGCGGTTCTGCAGGGCTATCGCCCGGCGAGCGAGATCCGCCGCTTCCTTGGCCTCACCCCGAACAAGGGAGGCCAGTGATGCACCGCTCCGACAGACATTCACTCGCACCGCTGCGTCTTGCGGCGCTCGCTGCCCTCGTTGTCATCACCAGCGGCTGCACGGTGCTCGGCGGCAACGTCAAAGGGAGCTTCTCGTGCCGGGCACCGGAGGGCAATTGCGCGCCGACTTCGGTGATCGATGAAGCGGCCACCCAGGCTTCCGGCAAAACGCCCGAAGCGATGAGGCAGCCATCGGCCCGCATCCAGCCGGAGATATCCAAAGGACGGCTGCGCGTCGTGCTCGCGGCCTATCGCGACGCAGATGGGCGGACGCATGAAGCGCGGGTCGTCGAGGTGCCGCTGCCGACGAGCGCGGCCAGCCAGTTTCAGGATCCGGCGAGCCGCCGCGAAGTCGCTCGGGCACTCGCCCGTGCAGTGAGCGCCGCTCGTCATCCCGAGAGCGCGGCGGAGCCGCCGCGCCCGGTCGGTCCCCCGGCCGATCTTCCTGCCGATCCTACCACCACCGCCGTGCCGGACGTGCTGACTGCCCCCTTGCAGCACGCGCCGGCCGGGGGACCCGGGACTGCCTCCCTCCCGGCCCGGGTCCCCCACCCTGATGCACACCATGAGGAGCCCGCTTCTCAGGAAGGTCAAAAACCATGACTCTCTCGCTTGCCAGCGCGCGCGATGCGCTGATGGGCTCGCTGTTTGCGGACACGGCCTCGGCGGAAAAGCCGCGCATGAGCTTCGGCCTCGACATGTTCTCGGACTGGCTCCCGTACCGGGTCTTCGACGAGAGCGCCGGGCTTTACCGTAATGCCCGCTCCAAGGGCTTCATTCTCGAGGTGACGCCGCTCATCGGCGCTGATGAGCGCACTGGCGAGATCCTAGGTCAGTTCTTCTCTGAAGGGCTGCCCCAGGGCGCCTGCCTCCAGGTGCTCAATTTCGCGAGCCCCCGCATTGGGCAGGTCGTCTCGCCGTGGTTCGCACCCCGCTACGAGCAGGGCGGGATTTACGAAGCGATCGCGCGGGAGCGGATCGCCCGGTTCTACGATCTCGTCTGGGAGAGCGGGTCGGCGCACGCGCCCTTCCATGTCCGCAGCAGCCGTCTGATCGTCTCTTTGGGCGTGCCAGAAAGCGCGCATGTCGCCGATGCCGAACTCGCCGAATGCCGCGAGGGGCTCCTGGGTCTCATTCATTCGCTCGGCCTTGAAGCCCATGCGCTGCGGCCCTCGGCGCTGATCGGGCTGATCGACGAACTGACCTCGCCGACCACGGCCCGCGAACCCGAGCGCGAAAGCTGGAATCCGCTCGAGCAGATCGACGCCCAGGCGATCCGCAGCGACATCGAGATCGAGGTTGAAGACGACCGCATGGTGCTGCGAACCGAGCGGTTCCGCGAGATCGGCCGCGACCGCGCGGGCCATCCCGAAGTCGGCGAATGCCTGCCCGATAGCTTCGATCTGCGCCATTTTGCCGTGCGCGCGTTCCCCGAACGCTGGGCGCCTTGGGAATGTGCGCGCCTCATCGGCGACATGTTCACCGACAAGCTGCGTTTTCCTTGCCCCACCGCGACCATGCTGTGTCTGGTCTATCCCGACCAGGAAGCCGCCTCGGCGCGCGCCGGCTACAAGTTCATGCGCACCACGAGCCTGAGCCAGACCAAGAGTGCGCGTTTCCTGCCCAAGCTTGCCGACCAGTCTGCCGAGTGGCGGCACGTCCAAAACGAACTGCAGGCCGGCAAGAAGCTGGTGAAGCTGTTCTACGGGCTCACCAGCTATTCGCCGCTCGGCCAGGGCGACGCGCATGAACGCGTCATCAAGGCGATCTTCAAGGCGGCAGGCTGGGATCTCGCCGACGAGCGCTTTCTCCAGCTCCAGGGCCTGGTTGCAGCCTTCCCCTTAAGCCTCGCCGATGGGCTGGCCGACGACATGCTGCGCCTGAAGCGCATGCGCACCATGCTTTCGACCACGGCGGCCAATATCGCGCCGATGCAGGGCGAATATCTCGGTCGCGCCGTGCCCCATCTCCTGCTGGTCGGTCGCCGCGGCCAGCCCTTCTGGTGGTCGCCGTTCGAGAATGGGGCCGGCAACCATAACATCGCCATCTGCGGCAAGTCGGGGTCGGGCAAGTCGGTCCTGCTCCAGGAGCTTTGCGCGGCCCTTCGCGGCGCGGGCGCCAAGGTCGTCGTGATCGACGATGGCCGTTCGTTCGAGCATTCGGTGAAGCTTCAGGGCGGCCGGTTCGTCGAGTTCACGCTGGCGGCGGGCTTCTCGCTCAATCCCTTCTCGATGGTCGACGATGCCCGGGCGGCGGGCGATGAAGACTACCGGCTCGATTGCTTCGCGATGATCAAGGCGATCATCGGCCAGATGGCGCGGCACGATGACAAGCCGAGCGATACCGAGCGCGGCCTCATCGACCGAGCGGTGACGACGGTCTGGGACACGCTCGGCAGCGGCGGCGGCATCGACGATATCGCGGCGGCCCTCGAACAGGGCGGCGGCGAGCTCGGCGTCAATCTTGCGACCGCGATCGCGCCCTACTGCCGGGGCGGCAGCTATGGCGGGTTCTTTTCAGGGCAGGCCAGCTTCGCGCTCGACGATGATTTCACCGTCTTCGAGATGAGCGACCTTGCGAGCCGCGAGGAACTCAGGAGCGTGGTCCTCTCGGCGATCATGTTCATGACCGGCCAGGCCATGACGCGCACGTCGCGAGCAACGCGTAAGCTGCTGCTGATCGACGAGGCCTGGTCAATGCTGCGGGGCGGCTCGATGGGCGAATTCGTCGAGACTTATGCTCGCACCGCGCGCAAATATGGCGGCGCGCTTGCGACCGCCACCCAGTCCCTGAACGACTACTACAAGTCTGACGGCGCGCGCGCGGCACTCGAAAACAGCGACTGGATGCTGATCCTCCAGCAGAAGGCCGAGACGATTGCCGATTTCCGGCAGAGCGCCCGGCTCGACATGGACGATCGCACCGAGACCCTGATCCGGTCGCTGAAGCGCTCGGGCGCGGAGTATTCCGAGATCTTCATCAAGGGGCCTGAGACCGAGGCCATCGGCCGTCTGGTGCTCGACCCGCTCTCGGCGACGATCTTCTCGTCCGATCCCGACACCTACGCCGCGATCCAGGCGCTCGAGGCGCGCGGCATGCCGCTTGCCGATGCGATCCGCAAGGTTGCGGGCCTCAGCCAGGGAGAGCGCTGATGGCCTTCCACCAGACGCCCTTCGACCACATCGGGGTGTGGTCGCCGCAGCCGCGTTTGCTGCCGTTTCTGCAGGGGACATGTTTCGTCCTCATCGAAGCGTCGCGCTTTGCCGTCTCGACCCTGCTGATTGTGCTCGGCCTGCCGCTCTTTGCGTTCCTGTTCCTCGCGGGCTGGGACCTCGGGCTCCTGTTCACGCAGCTCGCCAATCTTGCCGACCACTACCGCGATGCGGACGCAATCCGGCGGATCGCCTTCTCGCAGGACCTCCAGGGCGTGTTCCTCGCGACCTCGCTCGGCGTCCTGCTGGCGCGCGCACCGCGGTTTTTGAAGCGCCTCGAAAAGACGCTCGCTCCGCCTGCTTCCCAGGAGACCGACAATGGCTGACACGACCCTATTACAGCCCTTTAATCGCACACTGGTGCTGCGTCTGGGCGCGGTTCTCCTTGCGGTCTGCCTCCTTCTTTGGGGTGCCTGGGTCAGCCGCGAAGTAGCGCGTCCCCGCGAGCAGATCGTCACCGTGCGCCTCTCCGAAACGATCGCGCGCTTCGTCGATGCCGAAGCGCGCAGCGGGAAGGCGCCCGAGGATGGGCAGGCACGAACGCTGGCTTACCTCCAGGCCGCCGAGGCTGCGGTGCGCGAGATGGGCAGCAATGGCCGGGTGGTGCTGGTCGCCGAAGCGGTCCTCAGCAGTAACGTGCCCGATGCCACGGCTGAACTCGAGCAGCGCGTTGCCGCCAAGCTTGGCCGGGAGAAGCGGCCATGACGGATCTTGTCGCCCGCACGCTGCGCCGCGTCCGGCGTCCCTTGCTCCTCACGGGGATTGTCGCCCTTCCGTTTGCCTGGGCGCCGATTGCCGCTTTCGGTGAGGATCATGCTTTCCTCATCAATGCGAGCCCGAGCCTGCCGAACTGGGCCTTCTGGCTAGACAAATCGGCGCCGATCGCACGCGGCAGCCTGATCTTCTTTGAGCCGCCAGCCTCGGCGATGCTGGAGAGGCATTTCGGGAAGGGGCCGCATCTCTTCGGCAAGCGCGTGATCGGCCTGCCGGGCGATGTGGTGAGCCACGAGGGCGCCGAGGTCCTGGTCAACGGACGCAAGGTCGGGGCGCGCCTCGCGCGCACCCGTCTCGGGTTGACACTCAGCCCCGGCCCCGAAGGGGTTATCCCGCGCGGTTGCTACTATGTCGGGAGCGACCACCCGCGCGGCTTCGACAGCCGCTATGCCGAAGTGGGCTTTGCCTGCCGTGGCCACATTCTTGGCAGCGGGAGGGCGATCCTGTGAGGCGTACACTGATCCTTCCGCTCTGCCTTGCCTGCGTCCCTGCGGCCGAGGCCCGTGACTATGGTCAGCACGGCGCGGTCTTCCTGGTGATCGAGCGAGATCTCCTCGAGCAGATCCATACGCGGCTGACCGCGATGGAAAAGTCGGGCGAGACGGAGCGGCTGAACCAGGAACTGCAGCGGCGCACCACGGCCCGGGTCAATCGGCCCGAGCCGGTCTCCGGATTGGTCCGCGCGAGCGCCGCCCGTCGCTGGAGCTTTGACCCGACCATTGCGCTCGAGACCGATATTCGAGGGCCCAAGGGCGAGCTCATTCATGCACGCGGCACGAGGGTGAACCCGCTCGACCGCGTACCCCTGCGCGCAGAGCTCCTGTTCTTCGACGGCGACGATCCCGATCAGCTCAGCTGGGCGCTGAGCCAGTCGGGAGCTGCGAAACTCATTTTGACCAAGGGTGCGCCGCTCGAGCTGATGAAGGCTCGGCAGCGACGCTTTTACTTCGACCAGGGCGGCAAACTCATTCGCCACTTCGGGATCGGGGCGGTGCCGGCGCGGGTGCGTCAGCGAGGCCGCGCGCTCGAAGTCAGCGAGATCGTTCTTCCGCTTCGCCAAGGAGCCCGCCCATGACACATCTTCGTCGTCTGGCTGCGGTCATGCTCGCAAGCCTCGGTCTGGCGCTGGCCAGTCCAGCCAGTGCCGATGCGGGTCCGGGCCGCTGCACCGGTAGCTTCGTCAACCCGATTACCGACATCTGCTGGTCGTGCCTGTTTCCGATCTCGGTAGGGGGCCTCAAGATCTGGCCGTCGAGCCGTCCTGATCCCTCCAACCCGACTCTGCCGCTATGCCTGTGCGGTTTGCGCCCCGGCATCGCCATGGGATTCTGGGAGCCGGTCCGGCTTGCTGACGTCAGCATGAAGCCCTGGTGCTTCGTCAATCTGGGCGGGATGAAGCTCGATCCGGGCTTCGATATCGGGTTTCGCTCGATCAAGGGGCCGTCGGCGATCGGCGGGGCGAGCCAGAACTACTCGAGCTGGCATGTCCACTGGTACGCCTATCCGCTGATCTACTGGATGGAGATCGTCACCGATTTCCTGTGCCTGGAATCGGGCTCGATCGACATTCTCTACATCTCAGAGATCGATCCGCTCTGGCAGGACAGCGAACTCACCGCGATCATCAATCCCGAGGCGGTCCTTTTCGCCAACCCGCTCGCGCTCGCCGCCTGCGCGGCCGATTGTGTGTCCTCGACGGTCCACCTGCCGGTTGACGAGATGTTCTGGTGCGCGGGCTGCCAGGGCTCGATGTACCCGATGAACGGCAATGTCTCGGCCTCGATCGGGCATGTCCAGGCTTCGCGGCTCGTGCTCTCGCGCTTTGCCTACAAGCTCCACCGCGAGCTCGTCGCCTGGGGCACGATGGGCAGCAAGGGGCTCTGCGGCAAGTACCTGATGCCGGTGATGCGCAAGCAGCAATACCGCTTCCAAGCCACCAATCCGAACCCGGCGACCAAGGGGCGCTATGCCTGCCCCCCGATCGGCGCCGCCACCACCTTTCAATCGGCTGGACAGGTCATCCCCGCGATCGGCGAGGACATGGGCTACCTCGTCTGGCGCAAGCGGAACTGCTGCGCGCGAGCGCCGTGACGGCGCAGGAGGTTATTATGGCGTGAAAACAATGTTCTAACCTCTGATCGTCTTGCTGACGATCGACCGGTGGCTGCGATGCCACCCCACCCGGCGGAAGGAGTCGGGGCGGAAGGGGGTCTCCAAGGTTTGCCGCGTTCCGGCGGTCGGCCTCAAAGCAGGAGACCTGAAATGTACCGGATGCGGCCCGTCAGCCGCAGGTCGGGCTACCACAGGACTTATGGTGAGATATTAGCGAATGACGTGTCTGAAGCCTCTTTATTTACAGTTGAACTTCCAATCGCCTGACGGGGTGGGGAGATCGCGGTGTGAACCGGTCGGCTTTGTACGCTGGCGACTGGTGAATGCTTGCAAAGCATTCGTGTGCGGGCCGTCCTTTCTTATCCGCACGCCCGAACCGCAAGGGGTTAAGCGTCGCACCTACGGGTCCAAGGTTGATCGTCGGAACACGGGAACCACCATCGTCCGCCTGCTTCGGAGCAGGCTATCCGCGGAGACCGGGGATGGGCGCTGGTGGGGCGGAGCCTGCGTAGTAGTCCGAGGACGGGAAAGCCGTCCACATGGCGAAGGCAGGCAGGAAGTCGGTGGGCTGTCATG
The DNA here is from genome assembly GCF_058793515.1 of Novosphingobium sp. GW835-FHT14H07. Taxonomy (NCBI): domain Bacteria; kingdom Pseudomonadati; phylum Pseudomonadota; class Alphaproteobacteria; order Sphingomonadales; family Sphingomonadaceae; genus Novosphingobium; species Novosphingobium sp. GW835-FHT14H07. Next base: position 34,293 of record NZ_JBXAFX010000030.1, on the reverse strand, counting down.
ACGGAGGAACTACCAGTGGACTCTGGTAATCAAGCCCCACAGGCTTGGCTCCTCGGCGTTCAGCGAAAGCTCTACCAGTGGAGTCGGGAAAACCCTGGCGAACCATATGGTGATTTGTGGAATTGGGTGACCGATCCCCACAATTTGCACATGGCCTGGAGGACGATTGCCGGTAATCGCGGCAGACGCACTCCGGGAGTCGACGGGGCGACCGTAGAGAAAATTGCGACCGGCATTGGTGTCGACAAGTTCCTTCAGGGGCTCCGCGAGGAGCTTCGTTCGGGCGCCTATCGCCCGTCTCCTGCACGAAGGAAGTGGATCGCCAAGCCGGGCAAACCGGGGAAGTTCCGACCCCTCGGTATCCCTACGGTCAAGGATCGCGTGGTGCAGTGCGCGGTCAAGCAAGTACTGGAGCCGATCTTCGAGGCCCGGTTCTGGCCAGTCTCATACGGGTTCCGGCCCGGACGGGGCAGTCAGGCCTGTCTCGAACATATCCGTGTGACCATCCAATCGCGGGGCAAACCTGCGGCGGATGGCTATCGACACAATGCGCCGTACCAATGGGTAATCGAAGGCGACATTGAGGCCTGCTTCGACCACATCGGCCATCACCCGCTGATGGAACGCGTGCGCCACGGCGTCGCGGACCTCAAGGTCAACCGGTTGATCGTGCAGTTCCTCAAGGCCGGGGTCTTGGAGGATGTCACGTACAGCCCCACGGACACCGGAACGCCGCAAGGCGGGGTGCTCTCACCGCTGCTGGCCAACATCGCGCTTAGCGTGATCGAGGAGCGGTATCGGGACTGGGTGCGCCGCCCCGAAAGCCCGGAGCTGAAATCCGATGGGATCAAGCTGGCGGCGATTAGGCGCGAAAAGGATCGGAAGGCCGGTCGAACGGTCTTCTACCCTGTTCGCTATGCCGATGACTTCCTGATCTTCGTGTCGGGGACGGAAGCCGATGCTCTTGCCGAAAAGCAGGCGCTGGCATCCTACCTGCACGACGCGATGGGTCTGACGCTCTCGCCCGAGAAGACGCGCGTCACAGCGCTGACCAAGGGCTGTCGGTTCTTGGGATGCCGCGTGCGGCTCAAATGGGACAAGCGGTTCGGGCTTCATGCCCGCATCGAAATCCCGCGCGAGCCAATCAACGGCTTCCGCATCCGGGTAAATCAACTGGCTCGGCGGCAGACGCTTCGGCGTTCGCTCACGGCCATGCTTCAGGAACTCAATCCATACCTTCGGGGGTGGTCCGCCTACTACCGCTACTGCGTGGGGGCCAAGCGCATCCTCGCCAGTCTCGACTGGCATGTGCGCCAACGGCTCTGGCTGTGGCTGCGGGCCAAGCACCATCGCGTCCCCGGTAGAAAAATCGCATCGTGGCGCAGGCCGAGCATCGCCCACCCGGGCAACTCGGTCTGGGCCGAAGGCGGCACGGAGCAGTTCTTGATGAGCTACGTGCCTGTTCGGAGGTTCGATCTCAAATGGATGAAGAAACCCGAGTTCGCCAAGGCTTCTGGAGAGCCGGATGCACAACGAAAGGTGCACGTCCGGTTCGGAGAGCAGGCGTGGGAAACTGGCGGTGGAGACACCCCACAGCGCCCACGTCTGACTCTACTATGAACCGGAAACTCCTTCTCATTCCGCTGGGACTGGCTCTCCCGCTCGCGGGCCTCGCGCTCGCCCAGAGTGCCCCCGACGGCATCGACCTCGACGCTATTCGCGCCCGCTCGGCAGAGCACGCCGAGGACGCAGCCGCCCTGGCGGCGACGGTCCGCGAACGGGCCGAAGCCGTGCACGATGATGCACTTCAGACCCAGGATCGGGCGCAGGCAGCTGGCGCGCGCTACGCGGACAACCTGCCGCCCACGGCGAAGAGCACGGATGTCTTCGATTTCGATGCGATGGTTCGCGAGCGCGCCGAGGCGGAAAAAGCGCCGCTTGGCGAAAGCCCGCGCTTCATCGCCTTTGCCAGTCTGTCGATGCCGCCCGAGGCCTTGAAGGCCTTGGTGCGCGACATGGGCCGCGCCGGCGGCGTGACCGTGCTGCGGGGCTTCCCATCTGGCGATTCAAAGCGGTTCAAGGCGCTCCTGGCCGAGATCTGGCAAGGCGAAGATGCCCCGCAGGCGCTCGGAATCGACCCGCGCCTGTTCCGCGCCTTTCGCATCGAGGCAGCGCCGAGCTTTGTCATGGTGGGGAGCGACTTCTCACCTTGCGATGGCTTCGATTGCCAGGACGTCCCGCCGCCCCACGACCGGCTGACCGGCAATGTGACTGTCGGACAGGCCCTCGAAACCTTCAAAGACGGTGCTGGCCCGGGCGCTGCGCTGGCGCGCCTTCATCTGACCCGCCTCGAAGCAGGAGCCGATCAATGAGAACGATCCTGACGCTACTCTGCGCCGGTCTCCTGTGCGCGGGCGCCGCTCAGTCCGTCTCGGCCCAGTCACAATCAAGGCAGACGACTGCTGATGCGAAGGCCGACGGCAAGGCGTTCGGCAATGCCGTGATCGACCAGGTGAAGAGTGCAGCCACTACTGCACCCGACGCCTCGCGCGTGCCTGGTTTCAACCCCGCCGGGACGCAGAGTCTGGAAGATCTGGCCGCCCATCCGGACCGGATCGAGGGCGCTGCGCGCAGTGCAGCTGCCAGCAACACTGCCATCCGCGCGATTGAGGATTCGATGAACAATCGGGCGCGCTTCTCACCCCAGGAGATCAAGAGCATCCTCGCGCGCTCGGGTGAGATCAGCAAGACCCCGCTCGACTACACCAGCGGCATGTCGGTCTCCGGCTCGAAGGGCAATTGCGTGCCGCTGCCGCCGGGCACTGGCTCGGTCGGCACGTACATGGCGACCTGCAACACCGGCTATACGGCCGAGCAGAAGTCCGCATCCTGTCCAATCACGCTGGAGGCCAGCGCAACCCCGCGCGACATTTACGGCTACTATTGCGTTGGCGGCAGCGGGGTCGATCCCGCCAGCATCTACGCCTGCAATCATTATCCGGCGCCGCAGTGCACGGTCACGCAGTCCTGGCCGATCAACCTGTGCGATCCCTATTTCGGAATTTACTGGGGCTGTTCCTATGGCGACCTGCATGTCGACCTGGTGAGCTGTACCGCGCCGGTTGATGGTGCGACGCCTTACACCACGACCACCGAAACCGTGGTGACGACCCAGCGCAACGAGAGCCAATGCTCGGGTCTTGCGGGCGATAGCAATTGCTCGCTCGACAGCGAGGTCTGCACCGACAGCGATCCCGTCACCCGGATCGTCGACGGCGTGTCGGTGACCCAGCCCTGCTGGGCCTGGCAGCGCAATTACACCTGTTCGGCCAGGATCGCCGGCAATGATTGCAGCGAGCTCGAGGCCAACGGCAGCTGCCGCTTCGTGCGCGAGGATTGCCTGACGGGCGACAGTCCCTGCTTAACCGCTGAGCGTGTCTACGAGTGCCCGGTGCCGCCGAGTGAGACGTCGGGCCAACAATATGTCTGCGACGGCGATGTCTACTGCATCGACGGCTCGTGCGAGACCATCCAGCGCGAAGCCAACGACGAATTCAAGGACGCAGTCGTCGCCTTGAGCGCGATGGACCAGGCGCGGCGTGAATTCGATCCTGCGACCATGACCCTGTTCAAGGGCGAACGCGAGACCTGCTCTTCCAAGGTCTTCGGCGTGCTCAACTGCTGCAAAGGCAAGGGCTTCCCGCTCATCCCCGGTATCCAACTGCTAGTCGCGCTCGGCTGCGGGCGTGAGGAAATCCTGCTGCATCAGCGCGATGCGCAGGGTCTGTGCGCCTATGTGGGCACCTATTGCTCGTCGAGCTTCCTCGGGGTCTGCCTGACCAAGAAGAAGGTCTACTGCTGCTTTGAATCCAAGCTGACCCGCATCCTGCAGGAGCAGGGCCGCGCGCAGCTGCCCAAGCCCTGGGCCAAACCCAAGTCAGAGCAGTGCCTGGGCTTCACGCTCGACGAGTTCGCTCGCCTCGACCTCTCCCGCATGGATTTCTCCGAGGTCTACGCCGAGTTCACTGACGCTGCGCGCCTCCCCGACGAGCTGCAGACCTCCGAACTGATCCAGCAAAAAATCCGCGACTATTATGAAAGGAGCAGCCAGTGAGCGCGCTTCGTACTTCTGTAACCGGCGCCCTCATGGCTGCGCTGCTCGTCCCGACATTGCCGCTCTTCGCCCAGAACAATGGGCCGCAGCAGGCCGTGACTACCGACGAGGCGGATGCCTTCTACTGCGGTGAGCGGCGCCTCGGTTACTGGTTCTACTGCGTACGGCCCAAGCCGGCTGAACCGCGTGAGCAGGGATCGGCACCCCAGATGCAGTCGGCAACGGCCCAGCTGGAAGCCGTCACGGCCGAGCTGCGCGAACTGAAGGCCCGCGCGATCATTGAGCCGACGCCTCAGAACGTGACTGCCTATATCCGCTTCCAGCGCGAGCAGCTCGATCGGGCCTCGCTGTTTTCCGACGTCTGGCAGCGCGCGATCTGGCAGCAGCCCGAGCTCGACTACACGCTCGAGCGCCCGGTTGGCACACTGGCCAAGCGGCAATGGCAGGACGCCCGGGCGGCCGAGCGTGACACGATCATGGCGCACCTCGGTGACCGCTACGGGCTGTTCTACTTCTTTGCCCAGACCTGCGGCGCCTGCGAAGTCATGAGCCCGATCGTCAAGGCGGTCGCCGATCGCTGGCACCTGACAGTCCGGGCTATTTCGACCGACGGCGGTCCCTCGCGCCATTTTCCGCAATACGCCGTCGAGAACGGGCAGCGCCCGCGCATGGGATTGGAGCCCAAGATCACCCCGGCGCTGGTCCTATGGGACAGCGAAGCGGGGCGCGCGATCCCGATCGGCTACGGCGTCCTTTCGGCCGATGAATTGCAGGATCGCATCTTTCTCCTGACCTCAAAGGAAGCTGGTCATGATTTCTAAGCTGCGCAAAGCGGCGCTTGCGCTTGCCGCCATGAGCCTCGTTGCGACCCCGCTCCACGCCAATGTCGGCGACAGCATGGACCGCTTTATGAACGACATGGGCGGCGCGGCGAATGTCACGGGTCCAAGCGCCTTCCAGGGCCAATCGGCAGGCTACTACAGCCTCGGCAATGTCTGGACGCGCTTCCCGCAAAAGACGACCAACATCGCCAATCTCCAGCTGCCCAAGGCGCGGGCCGGTTGCGGCGGTATCGACATCTTCGCTGGAAGCTTCAGCTTTATCAACGCGAGCGAGATGGTCGCGCTGCTGAAGGCGGTCGCGAACAATGCCGTGGGCTTTGCCTTCAGCTTGGCGATCGACACGGTCTGCCCGGAATGTTCGAAGATCATGCAGGAGTTTGCGCAGAAGGCGCAGCTCATGAACAATCTGTCGATCAACTCCTGCGAGATGGCGCAGGGGCTGGTTGGCGGGATCTGGCCCAAGGGCGATCTGGCCGACAAGGCGATCTGCGAGGCGATCGGCAACAGCGAGGGCATTTTCACCGATTACGCGGCGGCCAAGCATGGCTGCGGCACGCGCGGTCAGCGCAGCTCGACCAACTCCGGGGCAGGCGCAAACTATGCCGACGTGAACCCGGCCGTAGCGCGCAACTACACCTGGCATGTCCTCAAGAAATCGGCCTTCTTCACGCCCAACGGATCCTTCGACCGCGAGCTCGCCGAATACGCGATGACGCTGATCGGCACGGTCATCTACGTCCCGCCCAAGGACGATGAGCCGGGCAAGTTCGTGCCATTTGCGGGCGATGCATCCTCGACCCTGGTGACCGCGCTGCTCGATGGGACGCAAGGCCAGACCGTCCGGGTCTTTTCCTGCGACGAGCCGGACCAGTGTCTCAATCCGACGTTCCGGGACATGAGCCTCAGCTCCGCCAAGGCAATCCGGCCGCGGGTAGCTGCGCTGATCGGCAGCATGGTGACCGCGATCCGCTCAGACACCGCTATAGGCGATGCCGAGAAGGAGCTGCTCCAGGTTGCCTCGGTGCCGCTCTACAAGATCCTGACGGTCCAGGCTGCCTATGGCCGGGGCATGGCGACCGATGATCGCGACACGCTTGCTGAAATCACCAGCATCGACCTGCTCTACGCGGTGCTCGACCGGATCGTGTCCGAGGCCGGCCGCTCGATGGCGAGTTTCATCGCCGCCGACGAGGCCAAGCTCGCGATCTGGCGTTCGCAGGTTGCAGACGTCCGCTCGAGCCTCGCGCAGCGTCAGGCGACGGGACAGGCCAAGGTCTCGGCCATCATGCAGATCATCGAGAAGACGGCGATGATCGAGAACATGCTGGCTGCCTCGATGTCCCCATCAATGGCCGCATCGCTCGACTGGTCGCGCGCCCTCCAGTCACGTTCCATCGTCCCTTAAGGCGAGACATGTCATGATCGAGATCTTCACGGTCGGCGGCGGCGAGTACATCGTCAATGTCCTCAATGCCGTCGCCAGCTGGACCGGCGCGGGCGGCTACAAAAGCCTCATCCAGGTCACCATGGTGATGGGGCTGGCACTGGCAGTCATCGTGCTTGCCTTCAACCAGGACTGGCGGGCCTGGCTCAACTGGTTCCTTGGCGCGACGCTCATCTACATGTGCCTGATGGTGCCGCGCATGGACGTCCATGTGACCGACCGGGTCAACCCGAGCCTTGCGCCTGCGAACGTCGCCAACGTGCCGCTCGGTCTCGCGCTCATGGCGAGCTTCACAAGCCAGGTCGGCGACTATCTCACGCGCTCGGCCGAGCTCGTCTTTGGTCTGCCCGATGATCTCAACTACTCAAAGAACGGCATGATCTATGGCGCGCGGCTGATGGAGGCAACGCGCTCGCTGCGGATTTCCGATCCCGAATTTGCCGCCAATCTCGACGAGCATGTCCGGCAATGCGTGTTCTACGACCTGCTGCTTGGCCGCTATTCGATGAAGCAGTTGGCTGAGAGCGACGACGTCTGGACCACGATCGCGCCCGGCAGTGCGGCGCGGGCCCAGAAGTTTGTGACCCGCCAAGCTGATGACAGCGTGACCGCCTCGATCGTCACCTGCCGCGATGCCTACACCGCGCTCTCGAGCCAATGGGCGGGGCTGATCGATTCCATGGCGCTCAGCGCCGGACGGCAGCTTTACCCGCGCCAGAGCGCGGCACTCGCCAAGACCAAGCTGCTCGCGGACTTGCCGGTCGCCTACCAGTATCTCTCGGGGGTCTCGAAGAATGCGAGCGACATCTTTCGGCAAGTTCTGACGATCAACGCGATGAACCAGGCCATGCACGGGTTCGCGGGCGCGAGCGGCACCTCGAGCATCGACGTCTTCGCCCAGACCCGGGCCGACATTCAGACTGAGCGGACTTATGCCTCGATCGCGGAGAACGCGATGAAGTGGGTGCCGATCCTCAATGTCGTGCTGACGGTCGTCTTCTACGCGATGTTCCCGGTCATCTTCCCGTTGTTCCTGATGCCCAAGACTGGGCCGGTAGCGCTGCGCGGCTACATCACCGGGTTCTTCTACCTCGCGGCATGGGGCCCGCTCTTCGTGATCCTGCACATGATCCTGATGTTCAAGGGGGCGAGCGATGTTGCGGCGGCCGGCGGCGGCACCGGGCTCTCGCTCGCGACCTTCGCGGGCATGACCGACGTGAACCGCGATATTGGGCTTCTGGCCGGTTATCTCGTCGCGTCGGTTCCGTTCCTGGCGGGCGGCGTCGCCAAGGGCGCGCTCGCGATCTCTGGGCAGGCGACCTCTTACCTCAACCCCTCGCAGAATGCGGCCGAGGAAGCGGCGCGCGAGGCGAGCACCGGCAATGTCTCGCTCGGCAACAGCAATCTCGACAATTCGACGGTCTTCTCACGCCAGTTTGCCCAAGGGGCGCTCAATCCGAGCATCTCGTATGGCGCCCCGCAGACGCGTGGGTTCAGCGATGTGGGCACCCAGACGACAAGCTTCGGTGAGGCGGAATTCGCGAGTGTGCCGAATTCCCAGTACCCGTTCACGCCAACGTTGGGGCAGGATTTCACGAGCAGGCTCTCGACGATGGCAAGCCAGAGCCGAGGGCAGAGCGAAACCTATTCGAACCTTGCCCAGCAATCGACCAGCTCGGCCGTCACCCGGTTCAACGAGATCCGCAATGCCTACAGCCAGGGGCGTTCTTCGGAAACGGTCAGCGGCACCGGCAGCAACGACAGCATTGGCACGGCATTCAGCGAGGTCGACAACGCCTCCACCACCCTGCAGCGCCAGTTCGGCCTTTCGCGCCGGGCCGCCGACGACATCACAGTGTCGTGGTTCCTTAATGGCCAGGCTAGCGCTGGCGTTGGAGGAAGCCTTGGGCCAGTTGAGCTTGGCGCGAAAGCCAGTGGGGGGCGAAACAAGTCTTGGACCGACAGCGACGTCGGCATTGCGTCTGAGGATCGCAACCGAATTACCGGGACGTTGCAGCAGCTTTCAGACACGCGGAACTGGTCGAACACGCGTGAAGGCTTCCTCCGCCAAACGAGCTCGAGTTCGAGTTCGCAGGTCTCGACCAGCGCTGCGGGTCTCAGCCGCTCGTTGACCGAAGCACAGACCTACTCTGTCGAAGCACGCCGCGCCGAAGAAATGGCGAGCCGGCTCGAGAACCAGGCCTCCTGGTACGAGGGCGCGAACGCTGCCGGTTCGCTTAATCTCAGCCAGGCCTATCGGGAATGGGGCATGGCGGAGCTTGAAGCGAACCGCGACTATTACGGCCCAGTCCGCTTCGACGACATCAATTTCCAGATGAGCGCACAGGGCCAGCAGCTCCAGGCGCGGTTCGTGGAGACCTATGCCGACCGGCTGCATGATGACATTGAGGGGCAATTGACGCTGCCCGAGTTCGCGCCGGTCAGCCGCCCTGCCGTTACAAGCCAAGGTAGCGTCCGCGCGCATGGACCCAGTGGCGGCGTTGGATCAGGCAGTCTTGGTGCGGCTCCCGACACGTCGGGGATCAGCGAAGAAGTCCGGGCGGCGCAGGCGCGAGGCCGAGGCCGGATCGGTCAATCCAGGAGCAATCTTGACGCTACCACTCGAGCGGCCAAGGGCGCTTCAGAAGAGGCCGCAGACGAGGTGAAGGAGTGGTAGATTTTAGAGGATTAGCTCATCAACGACGAGGTAAATTAAGAACGCAGCCAGCAGAGCAAAAACCGTGATCATCTTGGCCCGGCCCCAAGGATCGGCCCAGGTCTTCTGCCACGTATACGCAGTCAGGCGATTTTCCGCGATGGCCCGGTCGATCTCTTTGAGACCCTTCCAGTCCCCGGTTGCAACCGGGTCATCTGATGACTTCAACATAGGGCACCTATTCAGCAGGCAGGCTGCTCCGAAATCGCTGCATTATCCCAGAATTCCGGGCTTAATGCAGCGATTCTGGCACACAAAATCATGGGTGCCAAGCGGATGTTCGGCGGCATTTTCATGAACTGAGTTCAAGATACCGACAGAAGGCATTCGCGAGTTGCATCTGACGAGGCGTGCGGCATTCGGCCTCGAAAACTTGCGGAGAGCCGACAAGAATAGTGACGCATTTTGCGCGTGAAGTCGCAACGTTCAGCCGGTTCAGGCTGTACAGAAATTCCATTCCGCGCGGCGCGTCGGCATGCGAGGAGCTGGCCAGCGAATAGATCGAAATCGGCGCCTCCTGGCCTTGGAATTTGTCCACCGTCCCGACCCGCGCCTGGGGGAGCCGGCGTTGGATCTCGAACACCTGCGCATTGTACGGGGCGATGATCAGTATGTCCGCGATCCCGAGCGGCTTTTCGTTCCCCTCGCGATCAATCCAGGTCGCACCCTGTGCCAATATGTCGGAGACCAGTTCGGCGATAACGTCAGCCTCTTCGGATGAGCAATTCTGATTGCCGGAATGCTCGACGGGCAGGAACCTCAGACCCGTGCCATTGGCGATCCCCTTGGCGTTTACCCGCTGCCCGGCCGCTTCCGCCTTGGCTCCCAGCTTGCCCTCGTAAAAGAGCTCGGATGTGAACGCACAGATATCCGGATGCAGCCGCCAGGTGACGTCGAGAAACAGGCCTTCGTCGGGTGCGATGGTTTGCTTGCCCGAAAGCAAGTGGTCGAGAGCAGAGCAGCCGGTGCCATCCGGGTGACTGCCTTGCATGGGCTGGTCGAGCTGCTGCGGGTCTCCGAGCAGAACCAGCGTTTTTGCCGCCTGCGAAACGGCAAGCACATTCGCCAGCGACATCTGTGCCGCCTCGTCGACAAAGAGAACGTCAAGACTTTCAAAGGCATCCTCGGTCGACCACAGCCAGGCGGTGCCGCCTGCAACGCTGCAATCCGCGTTGAGCGCGGCGAAGACCTCCGCATTGTTCTTCTTCGCGAACCGCAGCCGATCGGTTGCGTCTTCCTTGGACCCGCCCTTCGGCTTTTGGATGCAGATCAGGGCGGTGTTGGTCTCCTCGGCGACCTCAATGACTTTGTTCAAAAGGTTGCGGATTACTTCGTGACCATTGGCCACGATCCCCACCTTCTTACCCTGGCGGACGAGCTCGCAAATCATGTGCCCACCCGTGTGGGTCTTGCCAGTGCCAGGAGGCCCCTGGATCGGCAGCACGCCTGCTGAGATGAGCGGGCCGATGCGCACGCCCGCATCGAGGGGCTTTTCACCGTCGCGCCGCACGGCGCTGCCGTCAGCAATACGCGGCGCCACGCGCATCAGCATGTCACGCGCCGCCTGGTAGGTTTCTCCCTCGTCCATGCCATGCTCGCAGACATGAGTTGCCAATCTGACCAGCGCTTCCTGCATCGGTTTGGACGGCACATGCTCATGCACGAAGACTGCGGCGGGATGTTCGTCCGCCATCGCCGAGGCCTTCTTGATATCGATGGTGCGCTGTTCCCTCGAGATATCCTCAACGGTGCCCAGCGTCTGGCCGCCCTGCATTCTCAGGCCTTTGCCTGCGCGAATATCGGCTTCCTGCACCGGGAAGCTGTATCGATCGATCGGGCATTTGGCGGTGCCGCCGACCGTTTCCAAGAAGGTGAGACCTGCGAGGCCAGCGCGCTCATCGATAAGCTCTTCTGCAGAGAGGTCACTGAGGCGGAAGTATTCCCACCAGGTCGCCTTTTCCTCGCGGCGATGCCACTCGAGAAGATTGGCCAGGAGCCAGCGCGCGTGCTGCTCGGCGGTGCGCTCTTCCGGATCGACAGGCACGTCGGCAGTCAGCTGCTCAATCAGCGGCGTGATTCGCTCGAGCCATTCGGAAAGGCCTTCGCTGGGTCCGCTCTCACCTGGTTCCGGCCTCGTTACTTCGATACCTCGAGCAATGAGCTTGGTGCGTTCCGCCTCCAGCCAATCACGCAGGGCCTCGGTCGAGACACAGTCGTCGCGGTTGTAGGCTTCGACGGTCTGCTTATCCTCCGGCAGAATTCCCGCCGCGTCGTTCAGTTCAAGGCTCACCTGCAGCCGGTTAAGCGCCAGGTTGGCATCCGGAAGGCTGGCGTCGCGAACATAGCCGTAAAGCGGCTCGAGCTTCTTGATGGAATAGCTCTCGACGCCCGCACGCAGCGAATGGCGGACCACGCTCAGCAAATCGACGAACACGAGACCACGCAGCAGCGAATCCAGTTCGTCTTCGCGCGTGCCATATCGCCCCATCAGCCGCTTCAGCGCGCCAGGCTCGTACCCGCCATAGTGGTAGACGTGGAGCTGCGGGAAGACCTTCCTCCGCTCGAGCACGAAATCGATGAATGTCTCAAAGGCCGCCTTCTCACCAGTGCGGTCTAGCGCCCAGAGCCCGCGGTACTGTGGCTCGCCCTGCTCGCGGAAGTGGAAGCCCAGGAGATATTCCAGCCCATGCTGGCCGACGAAGGAATCTCCCTCGAAGTCGAGAAAGATATCGCCCTCGCAAGGCTCGGGTAGGCAGTTGAGACCGAAACCTGCCACCGGCGCCAGAAGTTCGTAGCGCAGTTCGCCGCTGGCTCTGGATTCGAGCTGGATCCTGGCCTGCTCGCGAACGCGGGTCAGGGATTCTTTCGAGCCGCGCTCCGGTTTCCATTGCAGGGGCAGCGGCAGTTCTGCCAGCGCCGTTGCCGTGGTGACGCCGTGATCCTTGAGCTCGACAATCTGCATCGAGGAGATGCCCGCGACGAGGCACAGGTGATCGTCATCCCGGCGCTGCTTGTCGCAGCGCGCGCTCCAATTGCAGATGTCGCAGTTTGATGTCGGCTCCGGGTAGGTCTGACCGGACTGCTCGCTTCCGATCGCTCCGAGCAATCCTTGCTTCACCTGACGATGATAGGCGGCGAAATCGGCGAGCCGATACCGCTCCGGTTCAAAGTCGGTCCAGGGCGGGATGACGCTGGCAAAGACCGGGATTGTCCCTTGCACTCCCCCGATGAGCTCGGAGTAGAGGCACAGCTGGAGGACGGTGCCGCCTTTCGTTTCCCGGGCGAGCTTGGTGTCGGCGGCTTCATAGGACCAGTTGCCGAGGTCGCTTGGCGTATCAACGCGCTGCAGAATGTCGGCGCGGCCAGCCCAGGATCCGCCTCGAAGCGCGCCCTGGACGATCACGTCTACGCCCGCCCGCATGGCGGCGATGGTCTGGGCGACGGCCTCGTCGCTGATGTCCACACCTTCAATCACAACGCATGAAAGGCCTTGGGCGCGCAAATGGTCCACATAGGCCAGCTCATGCTGCTTGCCGCGCTCCCAGAGCGCCTCGAGCGCTGGATCGAAGAATTTCGGGCGCGAAAGTTCACCGCGCGCTGCCGCATGCTCCAATTGGGTCAAATGCCGGCAGTTCAGATATCCCACCAGATCGGTAGCACTAAGGCGCGGCGTTCCATTTTGAATTTGCACGTTAAAGCCCCCGTAAACTCAGCACGCTTCAGCTTCGGCAAGCTCGAGCGTGAGCTGCCGCAATTGTTGGATGACGGCTTGCCGGGAGCCGAGTTCGACGCTCATCGTGCGGAGCCGGGCCTGATCCGCGCCGATCCGGTGCGACGCCAAAGTGCCAGGGCTGTCAGCGAGCGCGAAGTGATGCGGGTAAAGCAGGCTGAGGCTGTTGCATTGGTAGATCTGCCCATAGGCCATCATCTGATAGACGTCGGCTTGGGATACCCCCTGCTTAGGATCATCGATCCGGGAGGAAATCCGCTTCCACTTGGTATCGATGATCTGCACGACCTCATTGCCACGCTTCACCAGAATATCGGGCCTGGTCTGAAACACCTGGCGGCCATCGGTCTCATTCTCGAGGCAAAAGAGACGTCCGCCTTGAAGGCTGACGCTAAATCCTGTGCCCGAGAGCGCACGCTTGAGCAGGCGCCCCACATACTCCTCGAACAGCGTGTTCATCTCAAAAAGAAGCGAGAAGCCGTCCTGCCGGCCCATCGAACTCGTCTGGAACCGGTCGCCCAGGAGAAGCCGAGCTAACGTGATCAGCTCCTTCCAGCGCGCGTTGGTCCGATCAAGATGCACGTCGTCCCAGCGCAATCCGCTTACCGGAACATCGGCAATGTCGGCATAGGCGAAGCCCAGCTCGGCCAGCCTGCGCTGGTTGTCCGCATTGTTCGAAACGCGCAGCAACCGGGAGACAGCGGCTTTCATGATCTGATTGAGCGGCGTGTCAGGCGACAGTTCATCGAAACGGCAGGCGAGACGCTGGGGCGAGGCGGCGAGACGCGTAAACTGCCGCACCACATCAAGTCGCCCGCGAAGCGCGGGCAATTCATCCTCGCAGGCCATGTAGCGACGCGGCATGCCCTGACGCAGGGCGTCGGCAAGCTTGCGGGAAAACAGCCCGATCAGGACTTCGAGCAAGGTGTCGCGTTGAGACCCAAGCGAAGTCATGGTGCCGCTGTCGATCTCCAGATCGAGCGCGACGGCCAGCATATGCACCAGGCGATCCCGCAAGTAGGCGCGATTGTCAGGATCGCTCTCTGAAGGCTTGGCATCGATCTTGGGCAGGATTTCCAGCGCACACCCATCAGCGACAATCACGCCCACCACCTGACGAGCTCCAAGAGCATGCCGGCCATGCTCCAAGATTCCCTTGCCATTCTTGCCGGCTAGGGGGGATCGACGCGCAACGGCGACAAGCCTGTCTGCTGCCCATGCGGGGATGCATTCCTCACCCTCGCCATGAGCGAGCGATTGCCATTCGAGGAGTGATCGCCGGATCACGCAAAGCCCTTGTAGGCATCATCTGCAAACGGCTGCCGGACCTGCCAGCGCCAACGAGCTGGAGCATCGCCATCGGAGTCGAGGCCGTTGGGGGCCCTCAACTCCCGCCGTTCCAAGAAACGCTCACCGGTCGTGTCGCCAAGCACGGCAGCGACTTTGGACCAGTCCTCATAGAAATACTCGGCGAGGAGCGGGATAACCTTGTGCCGCATGCACTCATCGACGTCCGACCGAGTCGCACACCCCATGAAATAGGCGTGCCCGATCTGGTGTTCGCGGTCGAACAGGTACTCGATGCGCTCGTTAAGAGAGGCAAGGAGATTTCTGAGCGCAATGCCATCGACATTTTCAGGCAGGGCCTCGGTATCCGGCATGAGCTCGCGGAATGTGAAGCGTCGGCGTAGAGCGGTATCCAGCAAGGCGATGGAGCGATCCGCCGTATTCATCGTGCCGATAATGTGGAGGTTCGACGGAACTCCGAAAATCTCACCCGAGTAGGGCAATTTCACGCGAAGCTCGTTTTCCTCCCCGATCCGCTTGTCCGGTTCCAGCAAGGTGATGAGTTCACCGAAAACCTTGGAAATATTCGCACGGTTGATCTCGTCGATGATGAGCACATAGGGCTCGGGCACACCCGTCGTAGCGACCGCATCCCCACCCGAGGTCACGATCTGCTCCAGCGCATCCCAGTCGATGTAGCGGTTGTTCAGCTGGTAGACTGAGACCTGGCTGAAGGTCTTTCCGTAGATGCGTTCGCGCGGGAGGCTTTCATCAGAGTGCCACAGCCAATTGACCGAACGGCGATGATTGTACTCACCGTTGGGACCGGGCACGAAACGATAGCCCCCGGTGACCTCGCCAATTGCCCGGAACTTCCGGTTGCCGTCAGACACGACGACCAGAGAGCCGACTTCCATATTGATTCTGAAGGCATACATCTGGGACATGTTGGGATCGTTACCGGTCGCCTCGGGGTGATCCTCGCGCCACCGTTCCTTGATTGCCTCCCACTTGTCGAAGCGGGGATCGGACCAATCGACGTCGCCGCCATATCCCAGGACAATGTACCCATCGCGGATTGCATCCTGGAAGATCGCGTCATCTTCAGCCGCCCAGCTTCGTCCGAGCGACATCTTGAAGATCTTCTGGCTTCGATCGAGCAGTAGCTTCTCGGCGTCCACCGCATGGCCGCGGTTTTCAGAAGCAAGGTTGGCAATCTGCTTGAAGATGCCATCGTGCGGCTTCAGGCTGAACCCTCCGCTGGCCGGGCCATCGTCGCTCTCCTCGCCCGTGACAGGTCTCAGTCCTTCGACGAATTCTTCGTACGAGAAGGACTGGTGGAACGTGACAAAGCCAATGCGCCCCTTGCGATGCAGGGACTGATAGACATCCATCAGCTCCTTGCGGCCAAGCTGCGCCGATCCTGGGCCATTACAAATTTCGACAGCCTCGGCCGCCGTTGCATAGGTCTTTCCCGTTCCCGGAGGCCCGTAAAGGATGAGATTGGTTGCAGTCGGCATGGACGGTCTCATTTCTAAAATTTCTGGCGTTTCATCGGCAGCTTGTTCTTCCTGGCTCACGACCCAGAGGAAGCTCTGGACGTCCCACAGGTCTCGGGGCTGCCATCCCCAGCCGACCATTTCCTCGTAAAGCTTGTGCGCGAAGCGGAGCACTTCGGCGTATTCTTCGGCTGAGAGCGGGCTCCAGCCAAACAGCGGCTTGTGAACCAAAGCCTTGTAGGCTTTCGAGAGCGGGTCGGTGTTGATGCCCAAAGCCTCGCCCGGTCGAACCAGAGCCAAGAACATTGACGGGATATTGCGGCTTTCCGAGTAGGGCTTGCTATTCTCCTGTCCTTCCAGGAGGACGGGCCAGATCGCATCGACCATCTGCTTGGCCGCCTCCGGCGGGTCATCGCTCGAGCGAGCCAGGTGGGCCGCTGCCTCTTCAAGAACATTCGGATGCTGCTGGCGAATGGCAGCCAGACGGTTGTTGGTCCGCCAACCAGGAAGATCGATGCCCGTCAGGATGTCGAACAAGGCACCGCCCAGCGCCTCGGGTGCCAGCGGTGGCTCGGACTGCATGAGCGCGGCAACCTTAGCGACGGCCTCGCGCTTGTAGTTGATGACATCGCTGAAGACCTGCGAGGTCGAGCCGGCGAATCCTTCCGGTTCAAAATCGGGATAGGTCCGCAGGAAGCGAGCCTTGAGGTCCGCAAGCACGGCGGCATCAATAATCAGCTCGTTACCATGGATTGACCCTTTTGCAGGAATGCCGAGAGCCTTGGCGATCTCAGGGGCGATCTCATAAGAGGTCAGCTTCTGTTTGCCGTATCCTAGATAGGGCCGACGACCATTGTTGGATCGCAGCACCCGGACCAGACGCTGCTCCTTGAACAGCGCCCGAGCCACCGCCAGGACATCGTCGGTTTCAATGGCATCTTCGGTCTTGTTCGAAGCGCCCATGATCCGGAAGGCTTTGACCCCCGACTGCCGGTTGGTTTGGCGAATGGGCCAGTGAACTGTTCTGGAATCATCAAAGAGAGCGATGCGCTTCTCGGCATCGACACTGTCAAACCCTTCGCCGGTAGTCCCTGACCGGAACTGGATGTAGTAATTCAGCGTCGAGCGATAGTGCGAGAGGTTCGCATAGAGATTGCCATCAATCGGAAAGCGAGCCGGGTTTTCCCGGCCGGCACGCTCATCGGCCTTCGAATAGGTAAGTTGGGCCTTGATGCCTTCGAGGCCATCGGCGTCATAGGCTTCGTCGAGATCGCCATAGTGCGCCTCAAGACGCTTCGCGTCTTGCGCCTGGGTGTTCTGCGTAGACAAGGAATGACCCTGATCCACCATCCACTTTCGAAATTCAGCTTCTTGCATTAGTGCTTTCTCAAAACGCTTTGAATGGATGAGACCAAGGGTTACAGTCTATTTTGTATCTGTGAGGTGGCGAACCACTTCGACCATGGCGAATGTGTCTTTTGCACAGTAAGTTCTGAGCGATTGCGCTATTTCAGCCACCCGGGCCTCGGTCGTGACCGGAGAAATTGCTTCGAGGTAGGCAAGCTGCGCCGCAGAACCATCCGCGACATCCAGCGCGGCGTAGTCGCCGCTATTCCTGATGGTCGGCAGAACAGCCTTGATGGACCAGCTGCCGCCTTGGTCACGGTGATACCAGTGCTCTCGGGTCACCGGCAGCAAATCGACGATGCGCGCCGCGATCGCCTTGAGATCCTCGGCCAGATCCGAAAACCGCTCCGCCAGCCGGAGGATGCATGTCCGCTCAAAGGCTGCATTGTAGGCGATGATGGTTCCGTCCTCGGGAATTTGGGCCACGAGAGCCTCCGCGCAGGTGCGGCGAGGATCTTGGCCATCCAGGCTCAAGAACTCCCGGTGAGTGATATGCCCTGTGCGATCCTCGATGTGCGCTGAAAACTGAAAAGGGACTTGCTCCCAGGGCTTGGTTCCTAGCCAGCGAGGCAAGGCAAAAGCGATCGTCTCGAAATCGAGATAGGTCCGGGGATATTCCCAATCGCCGATGATCCGCCGCGCTCCTTCCACGTCGTGGTAGGGGACGCCCGACAAGGTCGCTTCATGAATGCGCGCGTGGACGGCATTGGTGAAACTGCCAGGTGGGACATCCTCAAGCTCGACAATGCCGTGCTCGGCCCACTTGGCGGCAAGTTGCCGTCCCGTTCGGGGCAGCGAGGAGATCGGATACCGCACCGTTTCCAGATCGCGCGAGCAATAGGCCACAAATTCGCAGGGGAATGGATCATGGCAATGATCGCCGGGATCGCGAGCGGGCTCTTCCGAGCCAAGCACCGACCGGATTTCAGCGACCAGCTTCGGGCGCTTGAGGGACAGTGGCTTAGCATCCTCCAGAGATGGCGTATCCACGAATGCGCCGTGGTAGTTGCCTTCCTCGGTCAAGAAAAAGTGGTTGTTGAGGTGCCGGATGGCGGCTGAACTCACCTGGACCCCGGCCTCACGCAGCACCCAGAGCTGGGTCGCCAGATCGGCGACATGATAATCCTTGCGGCTCGTCGAACTCTTCACTTCGGCAACGTGCCAGCCCCCAAGGCCGTCGGGTTCCATGATATCCACCCGGACGAGCACACCATCGTGGGCAAAGGTCGCCTCGAACAATGGCGCTTGGACCGAGGCGGAGATAAGGTCCTGGGTCCGCTGAAGGGCAGCGGCAAGGTCAGGCTCAGCCTCGATCATAACGCCACCAGGGCATAGTGCGCAGGCCGCGTCCCCGACTTCATGGCCAGCAGCGAAACGCGCCTCAGCACCGGCATCGAGCTCTGCAAGGTCCGCGCGATGCGTTTGCAACCACAATCGCTTCGGGCACTGCTCGAAGGAGGTGATCTTCGATTTGGAAAGGCCGAACTGCCGGCTGCCAGAATTCATTGAACTACGTTATGCCCCCTTCATTCCCGCTATGCATCTTGCCCACTCGGGATGACAAAATCTGTCACCCTTAATCAGGCATCCCTGCGCGCCGATTGATAATGGAGGCGCTTCTGGTCTGTGTCCGGCTTGCTGACAGAACACCCAATGCCATCCAAGCTCAGCCAAAGAGTTAATTATCAGAATTTCAACCGATGATGGCGATGACCCGCAGTAATGATTGCTCCGTCATCGCCGACTACGAGGTAAGCATCGAGCGCCTTTTCCAGCTTGAGGAACGCCGATTTGCCCAAGTCCTTGAGCATCCGGGACCGGCTTTGCCTGGTGAGATAGCAAACCTCGGCGCCGCGATGACGACGATACTCTCCGTAGGCCATCAGGGCATCGACGGCCTGATGTGAAATCGCGCGCTGCTGCATGCGGGCTTCGGCGTGGTGCGTAAACATCTGATCGTCCTTTCCCTTGGTGATGATTTGTGTCTAAATCACTGGGGTGACAGAAACTGTCATGGGGGCCCTCTATGTCATTTGCCAAGGCGGTGGATCTCTTGCGTCTCGCGATGATGGCCACGTCCCGACAGGGGGTTTGTCTCAGTGATGTGGAAGCAGAATTCGGCGGTGTCCGGCGGACGGCACAGCGCATGATCGCGGCTCTCGAAGAGGCGTTTCCTGCGACTGAACACTATGTGGGTGACGACTGCCGGCACTATTGGCGCCTGCCGTCTCGGGCGGTCGCGCCACTCCTTACCCCATCTGCAGAAGAGCTTGTAAGCCTCAGGTCGGCGATCAGCGAACTCGAGCGGGTCGACATGAACGGCGAGGCTATCCAGCTGCGTAGCCTTGAGCGCAAAGTCCGGGCTCTAATTCCCAGCGATCGAACGCTTCGTCTGGCAACCGATGAGGAAGCTCTGCTCGAAGCCATGGGCTTTGCGGCCCGGCCTGGCCCCCGTCCGTCGATGAATGAGGCGGTGGATCTCGCCATCTCGGAGGCAATCAAGGGGCCGTTCGAGCTCAAAATTCAGTATCAAGGCAGAAGAGACGCGAAGCCACGCTGGCGAACAATCGAGCCGCTTGGCCTGCTCCTGGGGTCCCGACGCTATCTCGTCGGCATCGATACGGCCAAGCGCGACGGACGCTACCGGCACTACCGGGTCGAAGACATCATGGAGGCCCAGGTGCGGGCCAAAGTCTTCACCTATCCGGACGATTTCGATCTTCGAGAATATGCCACCCGTGCCTTTGGATCGTATCACCACGAGGCCGAGTATGGGGAAGTGATCTGGAAATTTTCCCCCGAAGCCGCGGATCGGGCGGCAAGGTTCCAATTCCATCCGAGCCAAGAGATCGAGCATCTGGATGACGGCGCCATGCTGGTACGCTTCAAGGCGTCCGGTCACCTTGAAATGAGTTGGCACCTCTATGCTTGGGGCAGCAGCGTTGAGGTACTTGCCCCGCCAGTTTTGACAGAAATGGTACATCCATACCGAAGATCGGACTTCGCAGCCCTCCCGTGAAATGAATGAAATCTACACTTTGGGGAATTGATTCTGTTGAGACTTATGAGATTTTCGAGATAGTACGAACGAGTGGGGCTGGATGAATATTTTTGATTTCGATGATAAGGCTGCGAGTGGCTGTCAGATTCCTCACTGGTCGCTTGCTTGCTTCGAAGCTCAGGATTTTCCTGAGCCGATCTCGCGGACACGCGAAGGCGAAGTGTTTTGGCCGGATTTACTGCTAGCAACCAGAACAAGCTTTCCGTTTGATCCTACTCTGGTCGTTCCAGTGTCGCATTGTCTCCGAGGCCGGCAGATCATGCTCAAAGCCGCAAAAAGCTACTTGACCAAACAGGTCAGCATGGTGGGGAACCGCAATGAAAGCCTTTGAGTTCGACCACCACCTCATTGATTCCTACGCTCGGTTTTCCCGATCCTTCAGCACGATACGCGCAGAGGATCTTCGCCAAGAGATAGAACGGCAATACGACGTCGGACGGTTCTGGCCGGATGCTCTGCTTTCGCTGAACCCGCGGTTTCTCTCGGGGCCGACGGTTGACGACCTGGTGGCTTCAGGGGACCTCGACGAAGCAACTGGAAAGATTTTCAGATTCGGCGAAGTTCCTCTGAGGTTTCACCGGCATCAAGCGCAGGCGATAGCTAAGGCACGCGCCAGTCAGAGCTATGTGGTTACGACAGGTACCGGCTCAGGAAAATCGCTCTGCTTCTTCGTGCCAGTTGTGGACGCCATTGTCCGTGCCCGTAAGGCGGGCGCTCCCCGCAAGACGCGCGCGATCATCGTCTACCCAATGAACGCTCTGGCAAACAGCCAGATCAAGGAAATCGAGAAGTTTATCTCCCAGTCTGGGCTAGCCGACGATGTGAAGCCGATCGTGCGGCGTTACACCGGGCAAGAGAGTGCGGAAGAACGCCAGAAGATTGCCAACAATCCGCCGGACATTCTGCTGACCAATTTCATGATGGCTGAGCTGCTGCTGACCCGTCAGGATAGCCTGGATTCGCAAGTCATCGATAATGCCAAGGGGCTCGAGTTCATCGTACTTGATGAACTGCACACCTATCGTGGCCGTCAGGGTGCGGATGTTGCGATCCTCGTGCGACGCCTTCGGAACCGCTGCGCTCCAGACAAGGCTCCGATCTGTATCGGCACCTCTGCCACCATGGCCAGTGAGGGATCTGAGGCCGGCCGCGCAAAGTCAGTTGCAGACGTCGCATCCCGGCTGTTCGGCGCGTCGATCGGGCCAGACGCGGTGATCGATGAGTCCCTGCAACGAGCAACCGATGACCTCTTGAAGCTCGAAGATGTGCGGCCAAAGCTCGCCAAGGTACTTGAAAACGCCATTCCAGAGACGCTGACCGATGAGGAACTGAAGCAGCATCCACTCGCGGTATGGGCAGAACTGGCGATCGGTCTTGAAGATGGGCAGGAACTGAAGCGCAAGAAGCCGATCCCATTCAATGAGGCGCTAGAACTGCTCTCGACCGATAGCGGCCTGGACGTAGAAACCTGCAGACACAGCTTTGAGCAGTTTCTGACGCGGGTCAGCCTGCCGGAAAAGGAGCGCGGCGGCACTGGGTCAGGGGCCTTTCTGGCGTTCAAACTTCACCGTTTTATCTCGGGCGCCGGCGAAATCTTCACAACGCTGACGGAGCGGCCGCGGCGGGTTCTGTTCGAAGGGCAGCTCGAGGATCCGGATGCTCCAGGGCATCGCCTGTACCCGACACGGTTCTGCCGACAATGCGGCCAGGAGGTCCATGTCGTCACGAGGTCAGAAGATGCCCACGGCATCCGCTATCTGCCGCGCAACATCGACGATACGCCGATGGACGATCCTGATGGTGATGTCGCTGGCTACCTGACGCCGACGGGAGACGATGAGCCGGATTACGCATTTACGGGCGAGGTTGAGACATACCCGGAAGACTGGCGAGAGGAACGCAACGGGATTGAACGCCTCCGCTCGAACCGAAAACCCCGGCTTCCACAAATGGTCACAGTGAGCGCAGATGGACGATACGACCAATCTGGCAAAGGTTTCTGGTTCATTCCAGGCAAGTTCGGTTTTTGCCCATGCTGCCTTGATCAGCCGCATCCGAGCATGCGCGAGCGCAGCAAGTTGGCGGGCCTATCAGGCGAAGGCCGAAGCTCGGCTACCACCCAGCTTGTCGCCACCGCCCTCGAATGGATGAACGGGGACAATAGTGGCGTCCCCGCAGAGAAGCGGAAGCTGCTCGGATTTACGGACAATCGGCAGGATGCAGCGCTGCAGGCAGGTCACTTCAATGACTTCCTGTTCGTAAGCCTGCTGCGCGGTGCAATCCTGCGAGCGGTCCTCGATGCTGGCGATGAGGGTATGACCGAAGACGAGTTCGGTCTGCGCGTCGTGAAAGCTCTTGGGTTCACCGCGGCCAACAAGGCTGCCCGGATCCATTGGATGCTGGATCCAGAAGCGGGTGCAGTGGTGCGGGAAGACGCACAACGATCACTTGCCAAGGTGCTTGCCCATCGCGTCTGGACAGACCTCAGGCGCGGATGGCGTTACACCAATCCAAGCCTCTCGGTGCTCAAGCTGATCGACGTCGAGTTCATCGGGCTGGATGATATCGCGGAAGACACGGAAGGCCTCATGGCCGTGCTTCCCGAGCTTGGCGGCCTCGATGTGGAAGCCCGCAAGAAGCTCCTCAAAGAACTGCTTGGCGCCATGTTAGAGGGCTTGGCGGTCAGCACCGAGGCGCTCGAACTGACTGTGCTCGATTCCGTCGCTCAAAAGTCCCGAAATCTCCTGAGGACTCCCTGGGCAATGGACCAGAAAGAAACACCGCGCAGCCGCACGACGCTCTTTCTGCAGGCCCCAGGGAAAGACCGCGTCGGGCTGCGTGAAGAACAGACCATCATTCGTGCCGGTCACAATTCCCGCGTTGGCCGCCTGATCAATCGCAAGAGCATGATCGGCACGAAGCTCAACAAGACCGATTATCTCACCGTGATGACAGGGCTGATGGAGCTCCTCGCTCGCGAAGGCCTGGTCTCTCTCGTCGAGATCGAAGCGGACCTGCTCGGCTGGCGTCTCTCACCGTCCGCCGTCCGCCTTGTCCCCGGAGCTGCGGTGCGCAATGGCACTGCGGAGGGCAACCGGTATTTCCACGACCTCTACAGCTCCATTGCTGCGGACCTCAAGCGGGGCAAAAGCACATACTGGGGCCTCGAAGGGCGTGAGCATACGGCCCAGGTCTCCCAAAAGCAGCGCGAATGGCGGGAATGGCGCTTCCGCTTCGAGGATGATGACCGCGCCAAGTTGAAGGACAATCTGGCCGAGATCAAAGCGGCCGGGGAATCCGACCAGTTCCTGCCCGCTCTCTTCTGCTCGCCGACGATGGAACTCGGCGTCGACATTTCAGCACTGAACGCCGTCTACCTTCGCAACGTTCCGCCCACACCGGCCAACTATGCGCAGCGCGCTGGTCGAGCCGGACGATCGGGTCAGGCAGCGGTGATCGTGACCTACTGCGCAGCCCAGTCACCTCACGACCAGTATTTCTTCGAACGGCGCAACGACATGGTTGCCGGCGTCGTGCGGCCGCCCGCCCTCGACATCACCAACGAGGAACTGGTGCGCTCGCATCTCCATGCTGTCTGGGTGGCTGAGGCGAAGCTCGCGCTCTCGCCCGACATCCCGGAAATCCTCGATCTCAGCCAGCCGAAGTACCCGCTGAAACAGGAGATCCTGGACGCAATCAATCAACCCAAGCTGGTGACCACAGCGCGCGATCCGATGAAGATGGTTCTCGACCAGATTCTCGCCTCGGTGGATGGGCGAAAACCAATCTGGATGGGCGACGCTAATGACTTCGTGCTCGAAGTCGCAATGAGCGCTCCGCAAGAGTTCGATCGCGCCTTCGATCGCTGGCGGGAACTTTACAATTCTGCCCGAACACAGCTCATGGAGGCGAATGCCCGCTCCGAGATCACCGGTCTTTCCGGGGCCGATCGCCGCAAGATCAAGGCCGCACAAATGCAGGCAAGCGATCAGATTGCGATCCTTGAACAGGGCAAGGCCTCGAACGGCTCGGACTTCTATTCGTATCGCTACCTGGCAACCGAAGGTTTCCTGCCAGGATACAACTTCCCAAGGCTTCCACTCTACGCCTTCGTGCCCGGCGAGGGGAAAACTGGGTCATTCCTGCAACGCGCCCGCTTCCTCGCCATTTCGGAATTCGGTCCACGCAGCCTGATCTATCACGAGGGCCGTGCCTACCGGGTGATGAAGGCGAAGCTGCCGCCCGAAGTCCGGACTGGAGACGGGTCAGAGCTCGCCACCAAGGACATTTTCATCTGCTCCAATTGCGGTGCATGTCATGAAGGGGAAGTGGAACGTTGCCATGCATGCGACGCCCCGATGGCCGGCGAAGTTCCGGTCCAGCGAACCCTGCGAATCGACAACGTCGAAGCAGCCCCAGCCGATCGGATCACCGCGAATGATGAGGAGCGTGTTCGGCAGGGCTTCGACATCCAGACGGTATTTTCCTGGCCCAAGCGGGATGGCCGTCTCCAGATCACAGAAGCGGATTTCCGTTGCGGTGAGACATCGATCCTGGCTCTGCAATACGCGAATAGTGCGGAGATCAGCCGCATCAACAAGGGGTTGAAGCGCCGCAAGAACCAGACCGTTTTCGGGTTCAACATCGACCCTCGCAGCGGGTATTGGGCCAAGTCCGAGGACGAAGACCCGGATGTGGATGTCCCGCCTGACGTCGCAAAGCCGGTTCGCATCGTTCCGATCGTTCGGGATCGCAAGAACGCCCTTCTGATCCGCTTCCGCGAGCCCGAAGCTTACACACCCGAAACGACGGCGACCGTCCAGCACGCGCTTTTGCGCGGTATCGAGGTGGTCTTCCAGCTGGAGGAAGGGGAGATTCTCGGCGAGCCCCTGCCTGCCCGCGACAATCGCCGCTCAATTCTCGCCTACGAGGCCACGGAAGGAGGAGCCGGTGTTTTAAACCGCCTGGTTGAAGATCCACAGGCCTTGGGCAAGGTTGCCAGGGAAGCTCTGGCGCTCATGCATTTTAAGAAGGTGGACGAGGCAATTGCAGCTGGAGACGCAAAGCTTCTGGCTGATCGCGAGGGCGAGGCCTGTGTCCGGGGCTGCTATCGTTGCCTGCTCTCTTATTTCAATCAGCCAGATCATGAGCTGATCGACCGCACGAGCGATGAGGCAAAACAGATGCTGATCGATCTCGCGCGGGGCGAGGTCGTGCTTTCCAGCGCGCAACCGCGGTCCGAGAGTGCGTCTGGATGGGAGCAGGCCTTCAAGGATGCTGGCCTACCTGCGCCAGATGATTCATCCGTGAATTTTGCGGACCAGGAGATGGATTTCGCCTGGCGGAGCCACTTCATCGCTGCCTGCGCTGCGCCCTTGACGCCAGCGGCTCGCGAAACCTCCGACACCAAGGGCTGGACGGTATTCGAGTTGCCGGACGCAATGTCCGTCCCCGAAGCGATGATCAAGATGTTCAAGGGTTAAGCCGATGACCGTGAATTTTGCCCCTGGAGATCTCGTCCGTGCCCGTGGGCGCGAGTGGGTTGCGTTGCCCGCGCCGCGCGAAGGCATCTTGGCGCTGCGTCCCCTCTCGGGAAGCGAGAATGACATGGTCATACTCGACCCCGGACTTGAGATGATGCCAGTCGAGGCTGCCCGCTTCGATCTGCCGGACGACGCTTCACCCACTGTCCAATCGAAGGCCGCCCTCCTGGCGGACGCCCTGCGCCTGACGCTTCGACGGGGTGCTGGTCCATTCCGATCGGCCGCGCAGTTAGCCTTCGAGCCAAGAACATATCAGCTTGTGCCGCTGCTTATGGCGCTGCGTCTGCCAGTGGTCCGCCTGCTGATCGCCGACGATGTTGGTATCGGCAAGACGATCGAGGCCGGCCTGATCCTGCGGGAGCTTATGGATCGTGGAGAGGTCGACGCCTTTTCGGTGCTGTGTCCGCCCCATCTGGTCGAGCAATGGGTTCTGGAGCTCAAGAACCGGTTCGGCATAGATGCTGTGGCGGTCACCTCGGGAACCGCTGCTCGGCTGGAACGAGGATTGCCTCTCGCCCAGACACTCTTCGACGCATATCCCTACACGGTTGTCAGTCTCGACTACATCAAGGCTGACAGGCGTCGCGAGGGTTTCGCGCGCGCCTGTCCCGACTTTGTAATTGTCGATGAGGCCCATGCCTGCGTGGGCACTCACAAAGGCAAGCAGCAGCGTTTCGAACTGCTCTCTGGCTTGGCCCGTGATCCGGATCGCCGCATGGTCATGCTTACGGCAACGCCACATTCTGGTGATGAACAGGCGTTTGCGCGACTCCTCTCCCTCATCGATCCGTCCTTTGCATCAATGGACTTTGAGGACGCGAGGTTCCGCGAGCGCCTTGCTCGGCATCTCGTCCAGCGTCGCAGGATCGACATCACATCTGGCGAATGGGGCGAAGAGCGGGCGTTTCCGCGCAAGGACGAAATGGAAGGCGGCCTGCCTTATCGTCTCTCGAAGGATCACCTCGCCTTTCAGGAAGCCGTTCTGGATTACTGCTTTGGCGTCGTCTTCAAAGCCGGAACCGGCCAACGCGAACGCCGTCTCGCTTTCTGGGGCACCCTGGCCTTGATGCGGTGCGTTGGTTCGTCGCCTGCCGCGGCGCTTAGCGCTCTCAGAAACCGGGCCTCAAATGAGAGTGAGCGTCTCGAACCTCAGATCTACGACGAGGATGGTGACGATGAAGATGCCGTAGACATCGAGCCGAGCGCGAACTTCGATGCTGACCCTGCGCTTCTAGCCCTGGTTCAGCATGCCGAGGAGCTCGTTGCAAAGCCTGACCCGAAACTGTCGGCATTGATCGATGTTCTAACGCCGCTCATCAAGAAAGGGGCAAACCCGGTCGTATTCTGTCGCTATCTTGCCACTGCTGAACATGTGCGCGCCGGATTGCGCAAGGCCTTTCCCAAGCTGAAGGTCGAAGCGGTCACGGGCGTTCTCACCCCGGACGAACGTCGCGACCGGGTGGCAGATATGGGGCCAGCCGAAGACGAGAAGGATGTTCAGCGCATTCTGGTCGCCACGGACTGCCTGTCAGAGGGCATCAACCTCCAGCAGCTCTTTGATACGGTCATCCACTACGACCTCTCTTGGAACCCGACACGGCATCAGCAACGCGAAGGCCGCGTGGATCGCTTCGGTCAGCCTGCGGAACTGGTGCGTTCCATCATGATGTTTTCGCCTGACAGCGCGATCGACGGGGCGGTTCTCGAGGTCATTTTGCGCAAGGCGGAAGAAATCCGGAAGGCAACCGGGGTGACCGTGCCGTTGCCCGAGGAGCGGGGCCCTGTGACCGATGCTCTCATGGCGTCGATGATGCTACGACGCGGCGAAACCCGCCAGTTGGCCCTTGATCTGCGTCTCGACGATGGAACGAAGGCCATGGAGGCACGCTGGCGCGACGCATCCGAGAATGAGAAGAAATCCCGCGCCCGGTTCGCCCAGAATGCCATGAAACCGCAGGAAGTGGCCCCGGAATGGGAGAAGGCGCAAACGCTTCTAGGTTCCCCTGCGGATGTGAGGACCTTCGTCGACCGGACGATGTCCCGCTTCGGTGCGCCGTTAGAACCCCGTAAGTCTGTCCTCTTGGCGCATGTGCATGCCCTTGACGGCGCATTGAGGGAGAGGCTGTCCCAGCGGGATCTTACAGGCTCTGTACGTCTCGCAGTTGCCGAGCCTGCGCCTACAGGAACCGCACTTTTGACGCGGACGCATCCGCTGACCTCGACGCTGGCGGAAGCGTTGGTCGAAGCCTCGCTCGATCCGGAAACCCTCTCCGGCCTGGGGATTGGCAGAGTTGGCGCGTGGCCGACCACGGCGGTTGACCAGGTGACCCGGATTGCGCTGCTTCGGATCCGCTACAAGCTGACGGTTCATTCCCGGAAAGAGCGATTGCTGCTGGCCGAAGAGGCGACGCTCGTCGCGATTGAGGGTAACCAGATCGTGGCAACCGGCGAAGCTGCCCGGGACTTGCTGAACACGCCTGCAACTGCCGACCTGGCAACGCCGGCCCGCGACCGCTTCATCAACAAGGCCAGAGAGGACCTTCCATCCTTGCTTGATGGCCCCTTGGCATTCTTTGTGAAATCAAGGGTCGAAGAACTGAGCCAAGACCATGCCCGTCTCCGCGCCGCTGCCGGATCCGCATCGCGCGTCACCGTCGAAGCCGTCACACCGCCAGATGTGATTGGCCTTTTCGTCCTGATGCCGAGCGAGGTGTAAGCAATGGCGCGCAAGACCATCACTGACATGTCGGCCTGGCCATCGCTTACGCTGGAAGGCAATCTGATTGCACCGGCCGTGGTCGCGCAGATTGCCGAGCCGAAGGACGATGCGGACACCCGGGCGGGTTATGGCATCCGCAAGGGTCTGACGATCCGTGAAGAGATCTCGACCGCGTTTCGCGTGGGCCAGTCTCATTTCGATGCCTTCGCGAGACTGGAGAACCCCTCGGTCGAAGCGACGCGCCGCTTTGTTCGCGAGTTCCTGAAAGAAACCTTCGGTTTCGATGATCTCGCGCCGCAGCAAGGCGCCGTATCGTTCCTGGCCGGTGGACGGGTGCCGATCGTCGTCGTGCCGCCCGCTGATGACAAGCTTGATCGCCGCAGCCCGACGCTGTCGACCGATCGCTCGCGCTCGCCTGCTTTCGCGCTCCAGGACTATCTGAACGACGACGACGACGCGCTTTGGGGTCTGGTTACCAACGGCGTCCTGATCCGCCTGATGCGGGATAACGCATCCCTGACCCGGCCGGCCTACATCGAAGCGGACCTCGCACAGATCTTCGCGAATGAGGATGCTGCCTCCTTCTCGATCCTGTGGTTGATGATCCACCGCAGCCGATTTGGATCGGAAGGCGCATCTGCAGCCGACTGCGATCTCGAACGCTGGCGCGACGCTGGATCGCGTGAAGGCGAAGCCGCGAGAGACCGTCTCGCCGATCAAGTGGAACTCGCGCTGAAATGCTTGGGCTCTGGCTTTCTTGAAGCCAATCCGGAACTCGCAGCGAGGCTGAAATCAGGGCAGATCAATCTTACCGAGTGGTTCAACGAACTGCTTCGCCTCGTCTATCGGCTGATCTTCCTCATGGTCGCCGAAGACCGGAACTTGCTACACTCTGAAAAAGCCGGGGCAGACGCGCGCAAGCTCTACGCCGAAGGGTACAGTCTGGCGGCGCTGCGCATCCAATGCGTCCGTGCGGCGACGTGGGACAAGCACTTCGACCGTTTTGAGGGCGTCAAAGTCATCTTCCGCGCCCTGGCGCATGGCGAAGATCGGCTGGCCCTACCGGCTCTAGGCGGCCTTTTCGCTGAGGACAGGCTCCCCCACCTGGCAACCGCCCGTTTGCGCAACAAGGCGTTCATGGAGACGCTATTCCGCCTGTCCTGGCTATCGGACAAAACCGGCATGGTGCCGGTGAATTGGCGGGCAATGGAGACCGAAGAGCTGGGTTCCGTTTACGAATCCCTCCTCGAACTCCAGCCGCAGCTGGGCGAAGATGGCAAGACGCTGGTCTTTGCCTCGGAAGCCGCCGAGCAGAAAGGCAACCAGCGCAAGACCAGCGGGTCCTACTATACCCCCGACAGCCTCGTTCAGGCGCTGCTTGATACCGCGCTTGATCCCGTTTTGGACAAGACCGAGGCTGAGGCAGAGGATCCCGCCAAGGCCCTTCTGAAGCTTTCGGTGATCGATCCGGCGTGCGGTTCAGGCCATTTCCTGTTGGCAGCCGCACGTCGTATTGCCACGCGTGTGGCCCGCATCCGGGCCGATGGTACGCCGTCGCTGGCCGATTTCCGCCATGCCCTCCGGGATGTTGCCCGATCTTGTCTGTATGGGGTCGATCGCAACCCCATGGCCGTAGAACTGACCAAGGTCGCACTTTGGATCGAAACGATTGATCCCGGCCTCCCGCTCGGGTTCTTTGATGCGCAGATCCGTTGCGGTGATGCGCTGCTAGGTGTGTTCGACCTCAAGGTGTTGGAAGATGGCATCCCCGACACTGCCTACAAGGCCTTGGCCGCAGACGACAAGGACGTGGCGCGATACTACGTTGGAAAGAACAGGAGGGAGATCGGGGAAAAGGAGCGCGTTGCAGGAGGCTTCGGTTTCCAACGCGCGCAGGACCTGACCCGTGCCTTCGAGGCCCTTCGCAGCATGCCGGAAGACACGGTCAAACAAATCGAGGCCAAGGCTGCACGCTTGAGTGAACTGACGGCGCAAGGTGCAGTGGCCTGGCAGCTGGAGGCGGCTTGCGACCTTTATGTCTCGGCATTTTTGATGCCCAAGTCGAAAGGCGGAGATCATTCCGGACCGGATGGAATGCCGCGCCGGGGCACCGAGACAATTCCGACTTCTGGTACCCTATGGGAGTGGCTGCGAGGAGTTGATCCATTCGCCCCGCTGTTCAGTCAGGCCATTGATGCCGCGCGGCGCGCCCGAGCGTTCCATTGGCCGCTGGAATTCCCTGACGTGATGCAACGCGGCGGCTTCGACGTGGTGTTGGGCAACCCGCCGTGGGATACGATGAGCCCCGATTACAAGGAGTTTTTCTCGGTCTACGATCCGGGAATACGCCACATGTCGCCCGATGAGCAGAAAGAGGCTTACGCTCGGCTGCTGGGCAATCCCGTCATTGCGCGGCGCTGGGACCAGCATTGTGCCGATCTCTATTCGGCAGTCCACTTCATCAAGTCGAGCGGTCGCTACCGCCTGTTTTCGGAAGGCAACCTGGGCAAGGGAGACTTCAATGTCTACCGGATGTTCGTGGAAACCGCGTTGGCGGCCACGAAGGAAGGCCGCGTGGCTGCTCAGTTCGTGCCGGAAGGCCTTTACAACGGGGCCAATGCCACCGCGATCCGCAAGGAACTGTTTTCCGCATTCCGATTGGAGCGTTTGGCGGGATTCGAAAACACGCATGGGATCTGGTTCTCCAAAATCGACACGCGCATGAAATTCTGCCTCTATGTCGCCTGGAAGGGCGGCAAGACGGAGGCGTTTCACGCAGCCTTCCGGGTGAACACCCTGGACAAGTTGCAAGAGCTCAAATCCGGCGGCGGATTGACCATTCCGGTTTCGGTTGTCGCGGAATTCTCGCCCGAAGCCCTGGCTGTGATGGAATTCGCCGCGCAATCCGAGATCGATATCTGCGCCCGGATGTATGCGCTGTATCCCAAGTTCGGCGCTGAAGTCGAAGGGGCACCCTATCGGCATTACATGCGTGAAGTGGACATGGGCACAGATCGCGGCCTGTTCTCGGACGGTAGCGATGGGCTGCCGGTGTTCGAGGGGCGCATGATCGACGCCTATGATTACAGGGCAAAAGGATATCTCTCAGGGCGCGGTCGATCCTCAGTGTGGGACGATTTCCCGTTCGGCGAAGCCAACAAGCAAATCCAACCCCAATGGCGTATCCTGCCCGAACGAATTCCCGACAAGCTGGGAGACAGGATCTATCGTTACCGGATCGGGTTCGGCGACGTGGCCAGTCCCACCAATCAGCGGGGGCTGATCGCCGCGATGATCCCACCAGAAACAATCTGTGGCGATAAAGTGCCGACGATCATTCTCGGCCCAGACGATGAAGACCACTTTCTTTGGCTGGGCGTGGCGAACTCGATCGTCATGGACTTCTTGGTTCGCAAGAAGGTTTCTCTGAAGATGTCCTATACAATTATGGACAGCCTCCCATTCCCAAGGCTGTGCAAGGAGACGCCATCCTCACGAGAAATCGTCCAGCGTGTCTGCTCCTTGTGCGCCACCGGACCAGAGATGGAATCCCTGCGAAATCGGGCGATTGCGGCAGGCATTTTGGCTGATCCATTCGCCATCGCTGAGGACCCGGAACAGCGCGCCGTGACGGCAGCCGAGATTGACGTTCTGGTAGCCCGCGATGTCTTCCAGCTTTCGAAGGACGAGATGCTCTACATTCTCGACCCGGACAATATCATGGGCAAAGACTGCGGTGTCGAAACATTCAAGGCCCTCCGCAATGCTGAACTGCGGGAGTTCAACGAATTCAGAACCCAGCGACTTATCGAGGAAGCATGGGATCGAGTGTGATGTGGCTCTCCATTCCCACCGGCGCCACGGCCTGCGTTGATGCGTTCGCGGGCCTCAAGATGCTGAACCTCGGATCGATCGCGGGGATGCAATGATCAAAAACCCCCAGTCTTTCGTCGTCCGCGAAGAGTGCGAAAAGGCCACTTGGCAGAATGGATTTCGCCGAAAGCTTGGGGAGGCGGACGGATGGGCCGCGTTCGCTTCAACCACTGCACATGGCACGATCTATCTCGCCGCAGCAGGCTCGCAGGGGCCGTGGTTCATGGCGCTTGACCACGCCGGCGTCATCGATGAGCTGGATTTGCCAGCTGCACAACTGCCGGGCCCCGGCATCGCTCGCTATGCCTTCGAGACGCTGGGCCAGCTTTATGGCGCACTGCCGCGCGTCTATCAGTTGTCGGCCAGCCTGCCCGACGCGCCGCTTCAGGAGTTCGAGGCGAAGATCAAGGATCTGCCAACCACCACCGAGGTTGAGCGGCTCGTCGTCCAACGCATAGGTCAGAACATCTTCCGCGAACGCCTGATCGATTATTGGCAATGCCGATGCCCGCTGACCGGCATCACGGACAAGGCGCTGCTTCGCGCATCGCACATCGTTCCGTGGAAAGATTGCACAAGCAACGCTGAGCGCCTCGACGTGCACAACGGCCTGCTACTGTCGGCCCTGTGGGACGCCGCCTTTGATCGCGGCCTCGTCACCTTCGAAGATGCGGGAAAGCCGCTATTTTCGCCCGCACTCAGCGAGACGGGGCTCTCAGCCTTGCACTGGCAATCTCCTTTGCAGCTAACGGAAAAGCATAGAAAAAAGCTCGCTTGGCACCGCCAAAATCTGTTCATCAGTGCTGCAAAGTGAAATCAGCGTGGCTCCCTGTTGCTCATTCATGAGCATCATTCGTTGAAGGCAAAAAGCACGTACTTCTGTCGTGCTGTCGCATGCCGTCGCCGGGCACATGTCTGAGAGGCTATGGCGTTACCGCTGCGATTGTTGCCCCGGCGCCATAGAGGCTAGGTACGCCTCGACCCTTTCCAATGTCCGTCGTCGCGGCCTCCGCCCCATGCGTAGGTCGAGCACGAAGCGCGGATCGCCTACTGCCCGTCGCCCGAAGCGGGTGGCAGACATATGGGTATCCTTGAGATGGCGCTCGATGCGCTCCAGCAGCTTCATGGCTTACCTCGAATCAGATTCAGCTTGTGTTCTTGTTATGTTCTTATTAGGAGAACTCCATCGAGTCTAGGATGAATTCCTACATGCCACCTGGACCGCCCCTCGAAAGGCGCCGCCGATGGAGAATGTCAGAGAAGAGCTGGATCGCCTGATCCGGCAGAGAAACGTGGGTTATTCCGCGGTTTCGCGGCTGCTCAATCGCAATCCCGCTTACATTCAGCAATTCATCAAGCGCGGTTCGCCGCGCAAGCTGGATGACGAGGACCGGCGTATCCTTGCCCAGTTTTTCGGGGTCGATGAGCAGGTGCTCGGTGGACCGGCGCTTCCGGTGCGCGATGGCCTGGTCGAAGTGCCAATTCTGAACGTCGATGCCTCGGCCGGCTTTGGTGCGATCGCAGAAAGCGAGACGGCCCACACTCGGTTTGGTTTCGATGAGCGGTGGCTGGGCAAGCTGACCCGGGCGAAAGGCCCCAGCCTGTCAATCATCCATGTCCATGGGGAGTCGATGGAACCGACGCTGCGGGACGGCGATGAGGTCTTGGTCGACGCATCGGATCAGGGCTCGCGCCTGCGCGACGGAATCTACGTGCTGCGCGTCGACGATGCGCTGGTGGTGAAACGCGTGACGATCCAGCCAGGCGGACGGCAGATCACCATCTCGAGCGACAATGCCGCCTACCCGACCTGGACCGACGTGGAGCGCGCATCGATCCATGTGGTCGGCCGGGTCATCTGGTTCGGTCGTTCTGTCTGATCTGCGGCGACCTGATCCCTGCAAATCGCTCCCGGTGGCGGGCCACGAAGTCTGCCCTTGGATGCAGCGATCGATCACGCGGCAGCCGGATTTGCTGACCGGCCTGCACAGCGACATCGCAGTTGAAGGGTCAGCGACATCGTAGATGACGTGTGGGGGGAAGCGGAGGCCGGGCGTA
>NZ_JBXAFX010000029.1:0-50135 GCF_058793515.1 Novosphingobium sp. GW835-FHT14H07 | reverse complement strand
ACCAGCATCATATTATCTGAAAAGGGGGTCCCTCTTCGACGCCGATCGGGGGTCCCTTTTGAACGCCGTTTGACAGTATGTCGGGGGATCGGATGGCACGACGACTTATGCCGTGATCAACGGCCTCGCGACGTTCGAACGCTTCACCACGAAAGACTTCATGTTGGTAGACGCTGTCGTGGGCTATGATCTGGGCAAGGCGTCCGAGGTACTCAGCGGCTGGAGTGTGGCAGTCAATGCCGCCAACCTGTTCGACAAGACCTATGTCTCAGCCTGTCCGTTCAACAATAGCTGCTACTACGGCGCGGCGCGGACCATCATGGGATCGCTGCGCTTCAACTGGTGAACCCATCCGCCTGTTACGCAAGGTTCGGTGGCCACAGCGCATGGCGTCATCATCACGCACGTCATGTGTAGGCCGCCCACACCGATCGCGATGCGGGTGATCGGTGTGGGCGGCATAATGCTTCGACGGCGTGCAGGGATCCGCTAAAGCCTACGGTGAACAGGATCGTCTGTAGGCGCTGTTTCAATCGGCCTCGATATAGATGGATCGAAGCAGATGAAAGGCGGTGCGGATCGGTTACTTGCGCGCCATTCAATCGCTTGGATGGTCGTCGGCGCGACCGTCTTGAGCAACTGGAATTGTGGAAGAATCGTTCATTTTCAGGTGGATGAGCATTGATCGAAGTGCCCCACGCCAAGTTTAACATCGCTCAAACGCACCGATGAACGAATGGCGGGAATCGATAGCGTCGATCTGAAGCGCGAATGTCCGGGTTTGCGGCGGGACCGGCTTTACTGGCGCTTTCGCAGATGCCTGGAACCTGGCGATGGTGCATTACCGAACACATCCTCCGGACTGACTCAGCTCAACAACGTCCGGTTTGCCTCCAGAACGCGTTCCTGATGTGTCAGCAACATCTCATAGGCTCTGCCCAAGGCGGTATGGATGATCGCCGGCCTCAGATTGACCTGGATTGCACCTCGTCTTGCCAACGCTGCTTCGCAGTACAAACCTTTCAGTGCTTCTGCTGCCAGGAATACCGCCTGATCGTGATAGGCCGCCTCATTTTTGAGCATGGACACTGCGATAGTCGCTCGAGTGTGGTCTATCCGCAATTCCTCGAATAGCTGATCGCGAAGGTCCTCGCTCAGAAAAGCGCCCTGCCGAAGGACCTTGTGTAGCTTGGACCGCAGCAGTCCGAGCTTGTCTGCCATATGCGCCAAGGGAATGGACTGCCGGGCGAGTTCACCATTGATCAGACGCTTGTATCTGCATTGCTCTGTTGCGGCACCGTTTGCATTCCTTTGGGCAAAAATCGGATTGAAGACCGTTTCCGGCGTGATTGCCCCATGCAGCATCGAAGTTCCCCTTTCACCGCATGGCATCACATCGGCGCTTTAACGGTCAACATTATAATCGACCTATCTCTCTGAAATGAATGCCAAACCCTTCCGCACGGTGCGCGCAAAGCGCGACTCGCCCCTTGGCAAAGTGGTGCCAGGAAACGGGATCAGCATCGTCCAAAGTTGGTCCTACGATCCCCGATCTCGGGAATCCTATTCCCCACAGCCGCAATCACAGTCCCCG
The DNA here is from genome assembly GCF_058793515.1 of Novosphingobium sp. GW835-FHT14H07. Taxonomy (NCBI): domain Bacteria; kingdom Pseudomonadati; phylum Pseudomonadota; class Alphaproteobacteria; order Sphingomonadales; family Sphingomonadaceae; genus Novosphingobium; species Novosphingobium sp. GW835-FHT14H07. The sequence goes on along the minus strand of NZ_JBXAFX010000029.1, from coordinate 48,541 downwards.
AGTCGTGCAATGCCGCACGCAGCGCGTCCCCACTCCGTGGAATTCTCCTGCCAGCCAGCGCCTAGCCCATTGCCTCAAGGCCACAGCGGTCGCTCCCTGAAGCCACCCGCAGAAAATGCGGCGACCTTTCACGAATGGAGCCAGGACCAATGACAAGCAGTTGGAAAGGAAGGGGCAAAGCCCTTTTTCAAGGCGCGGCGATTTTAGCCATTGCCGCAGGTCTCGGAAGCGAGATGGCAATGGCTGGCACAGACCAGACTTTCAGCACCGCGCTGACAAAGTTCACCGGCTTCCTTCAAGGCTCGGGCGGCAAGATCATTACAGTCCTCAGCCTTGCTGGCGGGGTCGTCGGCCTCGCCGCCGGGCGTTTCAGCCTCGCACAGATCGCGATACCTGTCGGCGTGGGCGTGGGCGTGGGCACCGGCGTGCCGATCGTGACCGCCGCGATCACCGCGACGATCTGAACTTTGATCGGCTGTAGCTCACCAATCCCTCGGGACGTGTCAGCTACATCCGGAGGGTGGCGACGTGACCATGCACAGATACATCGTGCCTCAGCACCTCGACGATCCGGAACTGATCGGATTTTGGACTCTCGACGAGTTCCTTGGCCTGATCGTTCCCTTCGCCTGGGGGATCCTGTCTCAACATATTCTGATCGGGCTCTTGATGAGCGTGCTGGCCTGGTGGGGATTGCGCAAGTTGAAGGCGGGTAGGGCGATGTCCTGGATTGTTCACACGGCCTACTGGCATCTGCCGGGCACCTTTATCGGCCTCAAGGCCACGCCACCCTCACATCTTCGCATCATGGCAGGATGAGGCCGCGAACCATGGATCTCGCGATAACCCACCAGCAGCAGCAGCGCCTGCTCAAACAGCGCAACCTGCTTGCCGCAAGCTCGCTCGCCCTGTTCGCAGCAACGCTGCTGCTAGCCCTTACGACAGCGGGACAAAACCGCGAGGTCATCCTCCAGCCCGTCCTGTCGCGTCCGCTGACAATCACTTCGGGCGAAGTCAGTCGCGATTATCTCGAACTGGTGACGCGTGACGCGGCCCTGCTGATGCTCAATCGCTCGCCGTCCAATCTCCAGTACTGGATGGACGCGGTGCTGGCCCTGACCGACTCCAAGGCACACGGGCGCATGAAGGCGGAACTTCTGAAGGTCGTGACCGACCAGAGCGGCTCGAGCGTCTCGCAGTATTTCACGATGGAGAAGCTCACGGTCGATCCCGCGAGCCTCACCAGCGAGGTCAACGGAACCTTACACACTGTGGCCGGCTCGAAGGAAGTGAGCGCGGAGGCGCGGACTTTCCGGTTCGTCTGGAGCTACAGCGGGGTGTCGCTGCGCCTGGTTGCCTTCGGTCAGGTACAACCCGAGCAGAAGCAAGGCGAGGACGCATGATGCGCGCGCCTCCCACGCACTCAATTACCGCTCACTACGCTGCGGCCACCCGCACGCCGCAGCGCCCGCCGTCCAGAGCCACCTTCCTCGCACGTTTGTTTGCGATTCTGTCGATCTGCATGTGCATGGCAGGAAGCCCGGCTTTGGCCGACCAGTCCGTGCTGGCGGCAGACAATGGCACGGTTGGATGTATCGCTTCAGCCAGGGACCTCACGCGGATCAGTCTTGCTGGTGACCAGTTCGCTTCGGTCTCGAAGATCTCGACCGGGAACGCCGACGACGACTTCAAGATCGTTAACGAACCCACGCGTGGCGACATCTACCTCTCCGTTCCCGACGGCTATGGGAAGTCGAAGCTTTCATTCTTCGGCACCACTCGCAAGGGTTACGTCTACAAGTTCGTCTGCGAGGTGAGGGGTGAGGAGGCCGAACAGCTCTTCGTCACCAATAGCGCGATCCGGGCGCAACACGAACGACAAGCTTTGCGACCCACATCTCCCGAGGAGACAGCGACACGGCTTGTTCAGGCAATGTACCGCAGCGAGGCGATCGAAGGCTTCGAGCAGGTCGCCGCGGTGCTGGCGCCCGTGCGGATCGGCAAGCTCGAAGTGCAGCAGATCGGGCAATACCAGGGCGAGGATCTGCGTGGCCTTATCCTGCGGGTCCGCAACACGGCGCGCGAGCCGATCACGCTCGACGAGCAGGTCCTGTCAGCCCGCGGCGCCGTCGCCTTCATGGCACCGGTCAAGGAGCTCGCACCAAACGCCGTTTCGGCCGTCTATCTCATCCAGAAAGCGAGAGCACGATAATGAAGCTCGCCGAGATCTTTCGAAAGAAGCAGCGCGTGCTCGATGGCGGCGCAACTGTCGACACACCGCAAGGCGATGTCTCCCCACTGGGCGATGCCAATGCCATCAATGAGGCGGAGCGGCGCAAGCAAAGCATACGCTTTGCCGGCGTCGGCTTCTTGGCGCTGGTGGCAGGATCGCTCTACATCTTTTCGGGTGATGATGCCGCAGAAGGCGTCTCGCCAGATGCATTGGCCTCCGGTGTCTCGGTCGACGAGATGGTCAACACCAACATGGCCGAGAAGGAATGGCGGGCGCAATCCGAGGCGCAGATTGCCGGGATCGAAACAGAACTGCGCACGCTTGGTGCGCGCGCCGAGCGCGCAGACCAGCTGGAACAACAACTGTCCGGTTCGGCAGGGGAAAGTGGCGGTGCCGTTTCAGCGGACACGCAGCGGATCCTTTCCGCCTACCAGGCAGAGAACGATCAGCTACGCGCGGCGCTCGATGCGGCTCGCCAGTCGCCGGTAACTGCGCCGGCAGCTCCTGGAAACCTGTACGGGCCTGACGCTTCCTCGTTTACCCAGAGTGGGACGACGCCAGCGGGCGAAGCGGCGGCCGCAGCCGCCGGGTTCGGCTCGCTGCGCAAGAGCGAGGTCAGCCTGATTTCATTCGGAGAAGGCGCCGCAGGAACGGGATCTCCGGTGCCCAAGGGCAACACCGTCTACACCGACAGTGCCAACTATCTGCCGCCCAATTCGATCGCCGTCGCGCGCGTCATCGTCGGCGTCGATGCCAATGCAGGAGTGCGCAGCGAGACCGATCCACTCCCGGTTGTCCTGCGTATCACTGGCCCTGCACGCTCGGTCTATGACAGGGGGCGCCTCCTCAAGACGGAGATCAGCGGCTGCCTGGTCAATGGCGCGGCGCGCGGCGACCTCTCCTCGGAAAAGGTCTATGTCAAACTTCAACGCATGACCTGCCCGCAAAAGGCCGGTCGCTATGCAGTTTCGGACGTCAAGGGTTTCATCGCGTTCGGCGGCAAGACCGGCGTGCGCGGCCGCGTGGTGAGCCGCGAAGGTGCGCTCGTCGGCCAGGCGTTCCTGGCAGGCCTCGCCGGAGGCTTTGGCCGAGGCTTTGCTGCCAACAGCACCTCTTTGCTCACCGGCAGTACGGTCAATGTCAATGGCGAACGGCAGAAGCTCGGCCCCGGAGACATCCTGCAGGGCGGGATCGGCGAGGGCGTCGCGACTTCTGGCGACATGGTCTCGAAGTACCTGATCGAACGGGCCGAGCAGTACCAGCCCGTGATCGAGATGCCGACCGGCATCGATGTCGAAATCGTGTTTCTCGAAGGCGTGTTCATCCAGGGCTGAGGAGGCCGCACCCAATGTTCGCAGACGCCACGACCAGAATTGCACGCACCAAGATCGCAGCGCGGACGGCCAGGATCCTGCTGCCGCTCACCGCAATCCTTGTCGGCAGTGGCACTTCGCTGGTCTGGGCCGAGGCTGGCTCGCCGGGCATAAGGCAGACGGCGGACCTTGAGATGCGGGTAACGCATGCCCTCAGGCAACGCCTGCCGCGTACGCCCGTCACCAAGGTCAACTGCACTCTGGTCGATGGCCTGTGCGAAGTGACCGCAGGATCGCAGCTGTTCTATGTCGATCGCTCTGGTCGATATCTGCTGGTCGGCCGGGTCTACGACATGGAAACGCACCGGGACCTGACAGCAGCGCGGCTACTGGAAGTGAATCCAGATCTTCTGCTCGGGGCCGCCGCCAAGGGCAGTGAGCATGAGGCCAGCTTAGCATCCGATGACCCCAATCCCGAACGCGGCGACCCCACTCAGGCCGCGAGCGGGGCGCCCCGGACAATGTCCCTTGCCGGACTGCCCGCCGCTGGCGGCATTGTCTGGGGCAACCCTGCAGGCCCGACCGTCACTGTCTTCAGCGATTTCCGCTGTGGCTACTGCCGCGCCCTTTCGCAGACGCTCGAAGCCATGAGCGTACGGGTCATTGAGCGGCCCATCTCGATTCTTGGCAGCCGAGCGCTCGCGAACCAGGTGTTCTGCGCTCGCGATCGGGCCCGGGCGATCAAGGCCGCCTATGCCGGAATGGCGATCGAGCGGGCCAAGCCCTGCGATACCTCGGCGCTCGATGCAAATGAGCGCTTCGCACGGGAACAGGGCATCGCCGGAACCCCCGTCCTGGTTCGCAGCGATGGTGCGGTGATCGAGGGTGTCCGCTCACGGGCGTTTCTCGAGAACTGGATCAAGGGAGGCCGATCATGAGCCTCCAATTGCACATGCTTTGCGTGTTCCAGTCCATTCCCAGCGCCCGCTCGGTCATGGTCCTGCTATCCAGCGCGGCCCTGTCATCGTGCGGCGTGCTGCTTGGCGATAACGTCAAGGGGAACTTCATCTGCAGCGCACCAGGCGGGACTTGCGCGCCATCCACGTTGATTGATGACCAGGCGCTGGCCTTGATCCAAAGTGCCCGGCCCGAGCCTCTTGGGTCACACAGTCCGGTCATCGTGAGAAGAGCCGAGGCGAGGGCGGGAGCGTTTCCGTCGGCACGAAGCCGTTCGGCGTCAGGTCGGTCTGCAGGGGCGGCTCGTGTAAGCGATAACCTGTTCCACCGTGATGCCCGGACCTTGCGCCTGGTCTTCCCCGCCTATGTCGATGATGCAGGCAACCTGCATGAAGCCCGCGTAGTCCACACCGTTGTCGATCGGGGCGGCTGGATCGAACTGACCGACGGTTCTCTGGCGCCCGTAGCCGGAACGGACCCGAGCCAGGGTGAGGCCTTACCCGCCTCTCCAGCACCTGACCCGTCAGAAGCATCCATATCGGACGAATCTCTCACGGCGCCGACGGTGGGCAAGAGCGGAGGACCAGCGAGCCCGCAGTCCCCGCCGCCCATCAGCCCTCTCACGATCGATGCTATCCGGGCCCAGGTTGCGGAACGCCTCTCGGCAACCGCGAAGCCGGTTCAACCCAAAGTGCAGGTGCAAACAGCGGCATCGCCTCAAGGGGCTACACCGAAGTCTGCGCCGGAACACACGTCAGAAACTGCCTCGCCTGGCCCTGCGACGTCCGGGATGCCCTCAGCCGCAAATCCGCCTGCAACTTTCTCAGCGCCCGGAGGGGATTGATCGCCATGTCGACCAGCGCATGGAACCGTTTTCTCGATCTCGTCTTCGGCGACGGTGTGCGGGCTGATGTTGCGCCGCAATCAACCGGTGTGCCGATGCTCTCGGACTGGCTGCCCTATCGCAGTTACGACCCCGAGACCCGGCTGTTCATCAATACGGCGAGCATGGGCTTCATTCTCGAACTTGCGCCGATGGTCGGGGCGGACGAGCGCACCGGCGAGATTCTCACTCAGTTCCTTTCAGACGGTTTGCCGGCAGGCTGCGAAGTGCAGATCATCCATTGGCAGAGCCCTGCGGCCGGCGTGCGCATTGCCGACTGGGTCATGCCAAGGGTGCTCGCTAAAGGCGTCTATGGCCGCGCGGCACAGCATCGCGCCCATTATCTGCGAAACGCGTCCTGGACCTCGCTGTCGCGTGATGCCCCGTTTTGCCTGCGCCAGCATCGCGTTCTCGTCAGCATCGGCGCATCGCTGGGGTCTTCGCTGACTGCAACGGACCTTGCGAGCGTTCGCGAAAGCCTCGGCGGGACCTTGCAGGCACTGAGCATTCCCTACCGCGACATTGCCCCTGCCGAGTTGATCGCGTTTCTGAACGATCTCCTCGTTCCGGGCATAGACAATGCCGAGAGCGAAGACCTCTATTCTCCACTCGACCCCATCCACCAGCAATGTCTGCGAGGCGACCTCATCACCGAAATCTCTACCGACCGTATCGTGCTCAAGGTCAGCCGCGAAGGACGGGCAAGTGAGCCAACGTCGAGGCAAGCGCCGCAATCTACCAGCGAACCCGAAGCCTTCGACTGGCGCTTCTTCTCGGTCCGGCAAATGCCGCGGCAATGGGCGCCATGGGACGTCCAGAAGCTGATTGGCGACGTGCTCAACGACAAGTTGCGATTCGGCTGCAACGTGCTCACGGTCCTGGGGTTCGTCCTGTCCGATGAGGAGGCAACGGCTTCGCGGGCCGGTTTCAAGGTGCTGCGCACTACCAGCCTTGCCGACTCCCGTTCCGCGCGTTTCCTGCCGCAACTGGCGCAGCAGCGCGACGAGTGGCAGCAGGTCCAGGCGGAACTGCGCGAGGGGCGCAAGCTAGTCCAAGCCTACTATGCCGTCGGCGCACTCTCGCCGCTCGGCAAGGGCGATGCCAACGAACGCCTACTCAAGTCGGTCTACAAGGCGGCAGGCTGGGACCTCGTCGAAGAGCGCTACCTGCAGACCATGGCTCTGCTGGCGGCCATGCCGCTCACGCTTTCCAATGGCCTGTCGGGCGATCTCAGGCGCATGAAGCGGCTGCGCACGATGTTGAGCAATACCGCAGCAGCGATCGCGCCGCTCCAGGGCGAGCATACCGGCGGTCCGATCCCGCATATGCTTCTGGTGGGACGGCGCGGCCAACCCTTCTTCTGGTCGCCGTTCCAGAATGCAGCCGGCAATCACAATGTCGCGGTGTTCGGGAAGTCAGGCTCGGGCAAGTCGGTCTTCCTCCAGGACATTTGCGCTGCACTTGCCGGAGCCGGTGCCAAGGTCATTGTGATCGACGATGGGCGCTCGTTCGAGCACATGGCCAAGGCCTTCGGCGGCGCATTCGTCGAGTTTCGGCTGTCGTCGGGCTTCTCGCTCAATCCCTTCGACATGATCGATGCGCGGGCGCTCGAGAGCGATGCCGATGGCGAGGACTACGAAGTCGAGTGCCTTGCCATGCTGAAGTCCATCGTCGGGCAGATGGCGCGCCAGCAGGACCGCCTGTCCGATACCGAGCGCGGTTTGATCGATTCTGCTGTCAGCCGGGTGTGGAGCGAGCACAAGCGCGCAGGCACGATCGATGCGATCGCCGCTGCCCTGCGCGCCAGCCCCTCGCCATTTGCCAGTGATCTCGCAGATGCCATGTCGCCGTTCCTGTCGGGCGGTACTTACGGACGGTTCTTTGCCGGATCCTGCTCGATTGACCTGACGGCAGATCTCACCGTTTTCGAGTTGTCGGACCTGTCATCCAAACCCGAGCTGCGCTCGGTCGCGCTGACCGCGCTGATGTTCCTGACCTTGCGCGTCATGCGCGATCTCGACCGCTCGATCCCCAAGCTGACGATGATCGACGAAGCCTGGCAATTGCTCGGTGGCGGACAGATGGGCCAGGCGATCGAGACGTATGCGCGCACCTGCCGCAAGTACGGCGGAGCGCTGGTCACCGCAACGCAATCCCTCAACGACTTCTACAAGTCGGAAGGCTCGCTGGCCGCGCTCGAGAACAGCGACTGGTCGGTGGTGCTCCAGCAGAAGGAAGAGACGGTCAACGATCTTGCCCGGCACCAGCGCTTCGAGATGGACCGGCACACCGAGGCGCTGATCCGCTCCCTGAAACGCAATGGCACGGAATACTCCGACGTCCTGATCAAGGGACCCGAGACCCTGGCGGTCGGCCGTCTGGTGCTCGATCCCTATTCAGCAACGCTTTACTCTTCGAGCCCCAAGGTCTTCTCGGCGATCGAGAGGCTCGTTGGGCAAGGCATGCCGCTCGCCGATGCAATCGAACACGTGGCCTTCCCGGATCGCGCGGAACCCGCAATCTCGGCGGAGTGCGGGGCATGATCCGCTATCCTGCCTTGGCGCGCTTGGTGCCATCTTCCGTGCAGGTCCAGGACACCTGCCACATGGGCCTTTGCCTCGCCGGGTGGCTGCTCATCAACATCTGCTGCATCGGCGCTATCTGGCTTGGGCTGTTCATCGTGCTTGGCGATTTCACCCTGACCGGCACGTTGCTGCACCTCGACAATTTCGCGAGCCGCTATCTTGCGGCCGAGGCCACCCGCCAGGCGCATTTGCGCGACCAGTTCTGGATTGCGAGCGCGGTCCTGTTCCTGGGGCTCGCGGTGCTGCGCGCCGGATCGCTGCCGCGTTGGCATTCAGAGCGCGCGCAAACACCTTCCAAGGAGAGGTTCCATGGTTGACCACCGCTCTACCGGGGAGGTCAGCCCCGGACCTCTGTTCGAAACAGACACTCCACCAGCGCCTTCGACGACAATCGCCGCCAACGCGCGACGCCGCTCGGTCGACTGGAAGCTGGTCGGACTGATCGGGTCTATAGTCGTAGCCGGACTGTGGGGCGCCTGGGTCACGCGTGAACTGCTCAGCACCCCGACAGCGCCGACGCTGGTGCGTGTGCAATTGTCCTCGATCATCGGCGAATATGTCGCAGCCCAAGCGAGATCGCCGTCGCCGCCCGATGTGGTGACCGCCGAAACGAAGGCCTTCATGGGTGCCGTGCAGCGGAATCTCGAAGCGCGAGGTGCGCGCGGGCAGGTCGTGCTGGTCGGCGAGGCCGTTCTGGCCGGCAACGTTCCCGATGTGACGATGGCAGTACGCCGGGAAGTCTACGCCACGGTGCCGTCGCCGGTCTCCAGGACCGCCACCAACAGCCCCGTCATCGACGCAATGCGCCAGGTCATGGCGCCCAATCCCGCAAGCGCAGTCCGCGGCAGCGCTGCCGTCAGGGAGGCTGGTGATGCCGAAGCCCACTGAATGCTCGCGCGCAAGTCGGCGCTGGCTCGCCATTGGCGCCTTGGGCCTGACGCTCATGACAGGATCGGCGCTTGCGGACTGGCGCGACGATCATGCGATCCTGATCAACACCACCCGTTCGATGCCGGAGTGGGCCTTCTTTATCGACAAGGGAAGGATGCCACAGCGCGGTGACCTGATCGTCTTTGCGCCGCCCGACATTCCCTTGATCCGCGCCCATTTCGGGCGAGAGTCGGCTCCGTTTGCCAAGCGCGCGCTGGGCATGCCAGGTGACGTTGTCACCCGGCGGGGCGAGACCGTCCTCGTCAACGGCAGGCCAGTTGCCCGGCTCAAGGCGCGGACGACGCGTGGCGAAGCGCTGACGCCGGGCCCAACCGGCATTGTGCCTCCAGGCTGCTTCTATGCGGGCACTGCGCACAAGGACGGCTTTGACAGCCGCTATGCCGAGATCGGCTTTGTCTGCGAGCGCCAGATCATCGGCTCGGGCGACGCGGCCTTATGACGCGCCGGACGAGCACGCCGTGGGACCGACGCACGAGGGGCATTCCCGGTGCGGCCCGTCTTGTTGCGGGCATTGCAGGCATGGCGGGCATTGTGGTCGGAGGCTTTGTCGCGGGATCTGTGCCCGCTGCCGCAATAGATCATGGCAGGATGGGCGAGACCTTTCCGATCATCGAATCCGACATGCTGACCGTCATTGCCGCGCGGTTGCAGTCGCTCGAGGCAATGGGCGGCTTCGCGCAGCTGCAGGCCCGCATGCGAGACACAGCGATCGCGAGCGTGCGCCGACCGGCGCTCGTGGCGGGCCTGAGCCCCGCGCAGGAGCGCCGCGAATGGCTGTTCGATCCCTCCTTCGTGCTCCAGCAGGACGTGATCGGCGCCAATGGCGAACGCATTGCCGCTAAGGGCACGCGGGTCAATCCGCTGGATCTTGTCCCGCTGCCAACGAAGCTGGTCTTCGTCGATGGCCGCCGAACGGCGGAGCTCGACTGGGCCACGCGTCACTGGAAGCCGAACGAAGCCAAGGTCATTTTCGTTGCCGGTTCGCCCTTCGATGCGATGAAGCCCTTCCAGCGCCGCTTCTGGTTCGACCAGCGCGGTGCCCTGGTTGCCCGCTTCGGCATCCGCCACACGCCTGCGGTCGTCACTGCAGCCAGCGGGCAGCTTCAGGTGGCCGAGATACCAATTCCCGACACGACAACCCGGCAGAGCCCGGTGTCATGAACCGTGGTCTTCGCACCGTCCTGCTCTCGTTGGCGTTCCACCTGGGGATTACGAGCCCGGCCAAGGCGGCGGGCGCCCCGTGCCATGGCAGCTTCGTCAATCCGATCACCGATGTCTGCTGGTCCTGCCTGTTTCCACTCTCGGTCGGCGGTCTGGCCATCTGGAAAGGCTCACGGCCCGACCCGAGGAATCCTTCGTTTCCGCTTTGCGCCTGTGGCAGCCCGATCCCGCGCATCGGGATTTCGATCGGCTTCTGGGAGCCGGCGAGGCTGGTCGATGTCACCAACAAGCCGTGGTGCTTCCCGAACCTGGGCGGCATCCGCCTCGACCCCGGTTTCGACATCGGCGGCGGCCATGTCCAGGGCGCAAGCCAGGTCGGCGGGAAGGCGCAGAACAGTTCGCAGTGGCAGGCGCACTACTACGTCTACCCGCTGCTCTACTGGATGGAGATCTTGACCGACTTCCTGTGTTTCGAGCAGACGACCTTCGACATCGCCTATGTCACAGAGCTCGATCCGCTCTGGCAGGATTCCGCACTGACCTCGATCCTCAATCCCGAGGTCGCTCTCTTTGCCAATCCTGTTGCCACGGCGTCTTGCGCTGCGGACTGCGTCGCATCGACCGCGAAGCTGCCGATCGACCAGTTGTTCTGGTGCGCCGGATGCAACGGGAGCATGTATCCCTTGAACGGTCATGTCGCTGCACATGTCACCCCGGTTCAGGCCTCGCGCCTCGTTGCCACGCGGATGCTCTACAAGATGCACCGCAGCGGTCTTGCCTGGGGTACGATGGGGTCCAGGGCCCTGTGTTCGAAGTACCTGATGCCGGTCATGCGCAAGCAGCAGTACCGCCTGCAGATGACCAATCCCACGGCAACGGTGAAAGGCCGCTACGCCTGCGCACCGCTCGGTGCCACCACGATCAACCCGCAGACCGGCAAGAGCTATCCGGTCAAAGGCGAGGATTTCGGCTACCTCGTCTGGCGCAAACGCAACTGTTGCGCTTTATGAAATCGCAGCGCGTCCCTCTCGAACGCAGCACGCTGCCGCTCACGGCTCGCCTTGCACCGCGTCTTTTCGGACTTGCGATGCTTGCTGCCGTATCGGGAGTGACAGCGCAGAGCATTGACGGGCTTGATCTCGGAGCCATTCGCGCAAGGAACAGCGCCAGCACTGACGAGCTTGAAGCGCTTGTCGCGATGGCGCTGAAAAAAGCCGAGGCGCAGAGTGGTGCGGCAGAGCAGGTCCGCGCTGACACGCAACAGAACTCCGCACGCGGGCAGGAGGCGCTTAGCGCCCGCGCTCCAGCTGGCGCGGTTGATTTCGACGCGATCCTTGATGGTGCTGCCGCAAACGCGAGAGTACCGATGGGCGAGGGGCCCTTGCTGCTCGTCTTTGCCAGCCTGTCGATGCCGCAAGCCTCGCTCCAGCACCTGGTGCGCGATACCACGCAGGCAGGGGGTATCGTTGTCTTCAGGGGCTTTCCGAACAACAGCGTCAAGGCTTTTGCCCAAGGCTTGATGCGCGTTGTCACAAGCGAGCAGGAAGAGGCGCACATCGCGATCGATCCGCGGCTGTTCCGCGCCTTCCGCATAGATGCCGCGCCCACCTTCGTCGTGGCAGAAGGCGGTTATGAGCTCTGTGACGGTCTCGATTGTACCATCGCGGTGCCGGCCCATGCACGTATGACCGGCAATGTCAGTCTCGCTTATGCGCTCGAGAGCTTTGCTGCCGCCGATGAACCTGGGGCGGCAGTCGCGCGGATTGCGCTGGACAAGTTGGAGAAAGGGCGCGGGCAATGAAGGGCCCGGCTCTGTTCGCCGGTCTGGCCGCGCTAGGCCATGTCGCTGTCGCGGCGAACGCTGCTGCGCAGGTCCATATCCCGCCACCTGACGATGTGATCGAAGCTCTGCCGGCGCTGCCAAGCGCGTCCACGCCCGCGATGCCGGAGGCGGGTCCACCCCCGGCATCAGCGCCAGGGCCGATCTCCGCTGACCAGGCAAAGGCAGAGGCGCGACAATTGGGCAGCGCATTGCGGCAGAGCTATCAGGGCCTGATTGCGGCTCCGGGCGCAGCGGCACAGATCCCAGGCTACGCCCCGAACTATCCGCAAGCGACCCGCTACTACGACCATGCCGATGCCTTGGCCACGGACGGTGCCGTCGCGGCCAGCCAAAGCGAAGCCTGGCGCACGGCCAATTCCACGTCGCGCCCGCGTATCGAGGTCAAGCGCGAGGAGCTGGCACGCGCCGCCGCCATTGCCAAGGACCCGACCCGCTTTGTTGAGGGCATGGAGACCGGCGGGAGCGCCGGGGCCTGTACACCTCTGCCGGCGGGATCGAGTGCGCCCGGCAGCGTCGAGATGACCTGCAACATCGGCGAAAGCATCGTCGAGCAAGAACAGAGCTGCAAGACCACGCTCGAGGTCAAGCCTTGGGAACCCGTCGACTATCAGTATGTCTGCGTCTCCTCGCCCACGTACGACGGCTGCGGAGCACTGGTGGGTGCGGGACAGTGTCGCAACACTGGCACCACGCCAGTCCCCGAGTACGGCCTCACCGTCACCTCCTATACTTGCGACGCGGCCGTTTCCGATCCGGACGCTTTCCTTGTGGGCACAACGACCGCGCCACCACCTGCCGGCGCCTTTGAAGCGAGTGGTCACGTCTATCGCTGCAATCGCGCAGGGCTTGCCCAGGCTCTGAGTGTCGATCCAGCGACCGGGGCACCACTCGGATACGTTACGGGCTTGCGGCAATGTACGCCAGATCTCGGCACATCCTCGTGCACGCGCACAAATCCCCTATCCGCTGGTCTCGTCGAGCGCGACCTCTGCCTATCCTGGGACTTTGCAGGTGATCCGATCAACGGTGGCAAGTTGCGCTGTATGGAGACGGCGCCCAAGGAGGAGGTCTACGCTTGCACCGCCCTGGTGCCTGGCCTCCAGCCCGAGCGCAGCGACACGCGGTGGTTCACCGCGCAATGGACCACCAGTCCCTGCACTGCTGATCCGGAAAACTGCACGTTAACCAACGAGATCTGCAGCGTGCCCGACGAAACCCGGGTCATCGCCGGCATTCCGGTGCGGCAAGCCTGCTGGGAAAAGACACGCACCTCTGTGTGCAGCCAGGCCACTGGTGGCAACAACGACTGCGGCGCGATCGAAGCCACGCCCGGGTGCCGACAGACCGGCGAGACTTGTCTCGACGATCCGCCCGATCCGGGTGGTTCCTGCAAGGTCACCGAGCGCAGCTATTCCTGCCCGGTTCCGGGTTCAGTCATCGAACCTCAGCAATACCTCTGCTCGGGCGACATCTATTGCCTTGATGGCGAATGCGAGACGGTCGAGCGCGAGGCATCGGACGAGTTCAAGGATGCACTGGTCGGGCTCCATGCCCTGGGGCAGGCCAATGCCGAATTCAGCGAGAATGACCTGTCGCTGTTCAAGGGCAGCCGCGAGACTTGTGCCAAGAAGATCTTCGGCATTTCCAACTGCTGCACTGGCAAGGGCGCCCCGATCTTGACGCCGTGGCTGTGCAGCGCCGCCGAACAGCAACTCGACAAGAAGGACGATGCCGGCCTGTGCCACAAGGTCGGGACCTATTGTTCCTCCAAGGTGCTTGGCGTCTGCGTGACCAAGCGCGACGCCTACTGCTGCTTTGCCTCGAAGCTGACCCGGATCCTGCAGGAGCAGGGCCGGGTGCAACTCCGCAAGCCTTGGGGGCGGCCGAAGAGTGAAAGCTGCGAAGGCTTCACTGTCTTCGAGTTCCAGCAGCTCGACCTGTCAGTCATGAACTTTTCCGAGATCTACGCCGACTTCACCGAAGCCGCGCGCCTCCCCGAGGAGGCCGCGATGCTGGTCGAAGTCCAGAACCGCATTGGCCAGTGCTACGGCCAGGCCCAGCCATAACCCGTTAGCGAGTGACACGAAAGGAGCACGCCATGCCGACGTCGACAACAACCCTTCGGCCTCTTGGTGCGGCCGGCCTGGCGATGGCTCTCGGACTCGCCTCCCAAGTTCATGCAGCGCCCAGCGAGAGCAGCGAAATCGAGATCCACCGCGCCCCGGATGCGCTCTATTGCACCGAGCGGCAGCTCGGCACCTGGTTCTACTGCGATCCGCCGGAGGGCAAGCCTGCACCTGCACCAACCAGGACCACGCCCAAGGCAACGCTTGCCGCCATCGGTGCCGAGCTCGAGGAGCTCAAGGCGAGGGCGATCCTTGATCCTAGCCCCGAGAACGTCACCTCCTACATCCGCTTCCAGCGCGCGCAGCTTGATCGCTCTTCGATCTTTGCCGATGTCTGGCAGCGTGCGCTGTGGCAGGACCCCGGGCTCGACTACACCTTGCAGCGGCCGGTCTCGACGCTCGGCAAGCGTGCCTGGATCGACCAGCGCAAGACCGATCGCGATCATGTCATGGCCGAACTTGGTCGCCGCTACGGCGTTTTCTACTTCTTTGCTTCGAGTTGCGGGGCCTGCGACATCTTCGCCCCGATCCTCAAGGCTGTAAGCGATCGCTATGCCTTGCCTGTGCTGGCAGTCTCGATGGACGGTGGCCCCTCGGCCACATTCCATGACTACATCGTCGACAGCGGGCAGTACGAGCGGCTCGGCCTCGGCAGCGACCGGCAAGTGCCCGCCCTGGTCCTGTTTGACAGTGTGACCCGGCGCCCCATGCCGATCGGCTACGGCATCTTAAGCCAGGACGAGATTCTCGACCGCGTGTTCCAGCTGACCACGGTCAAGAGCGGGAGCGATTTCTGATGAATGACCGGTTCTCCCAGCATCGGGCCCGGGGCAGGTGCCTGACCGGCATCATTGCAGGCAGTGCCCTCCTTCTCGGAACGCCAATGCCCGCGAGCGCCGGGGTCGAAGGCGAGATGTCGAGCTTCATGAGCGAGATGGGCGCTGCCGCCAATGTCACTGGCCCCAGCGCCTATCGCGGACAGTCCGCAGGCTACTACTCGATGGGTTCGGTGTGGTCGCGCTTTCCGCAAAAGAGCATTCAGCCCTTCAATCTCCAGTTGCCTCATGCCCGCGCCGGCTGTGGCGGCATCGACCTGTTCTCGGGCTCCTTCTCCTTCATCAACACCGCAGAGCTCGTCGCCATGATGAAAGCCACCGCCAACAATGCTCTGGGCTTTGCCTTCAAGCTCGCGATCGACACGATCTCGCCTGAAATCGGCAAGGTCATGGATGAGCTTGCGCAAAAGGTTCAGCAAATGAACCAGATGAACATTGCCAGCTGCGAGACCGCGCAGGCGCTCGTTGGCGGCCTGTGGCCGGCCAGCGACACCGCGTCCTCGGTGGTCTGCGAAGCGATCGCCAACAGCCAGGGCGCGGTCGCCGACTGGGCACGTGCGCGCCAGCAATGCAACAACGGCGGACAGCGCGAGAGCCTCAAGGCCGCAAACTCCGATCCCGCAATGGGCGAGCTCGCCGGCATGCCCAACAACTACACCTGGAAGGCGCTCTCCCGCAAATACGGCGGCTTCGACACGCAGTTTCGCGAGTTCCTGATGACGCTGGTCGGCACGGTCATCTACGATCCCGCAGGAAACGAGGGCAAGCCGCGGGTCCAGTTCATTGGTCCTGCCGATGCTGCCCTGATCAGCGCGATGCTCGATGGCACAGCATCGAGCCCGCATAAGGTCCTCACCTGCGGCAGCGACAGTGCTGCATGCATGCACCCGTCCGAGGTCCAAATGGTAATCGGCCCCAATGCGGCGATCAAGGCGCGCGTGCGCACCCTCATAGAAAGCATGGCCCGCAAGGTCCGCGACCCGGGCGCTGCGCTCACACCTGCCGAGATCCAGCTGCTCGGCATGGCGAGCGTGCCCGTCTACAAGATCATCACGGTGAGTGCCGCAGCCGAGTTCGGCATTTCGGCTCAGGAATTGAACGACCTTTCCGAGATCGTGGCGGTCGACCTTGTCACCACCATGACCATGCGCTTCATTGACATGGCCGTGAACGCCCGCTCGGACTTCAATGGCGCCGATGCGGACAGTTTGCGCGAATGGCGTGAGGGCCTTTACGAAACCCGCCGCAACTTCCTCGGCATCGCGGCGCGCACCTCGCAGCGCTTCGACCAGACCTTCGCCCTGATCCAGCGCACGCAGATGCTCGAGAAGACCCTGCGCAGTCAGCTCTCGCCGCAAATGGCCGCAGCCTTGCGCTTCTCGCGGTCGCTCGGGACCCAGGTCCAGTAGCAGCGGGAAAGGTCACAGCACGGGGAGCGTGGCACATGCTCGAAGTCTTCACGGTCGGTGGCGGGGAGTTTCTCGTCAACACCTTCAACGCGGTAGCGGCTTGGACGGGATCGGGCGGTTTTCGTTCGCTGCTCAGTGTCTGCATGGTCATGGGGCTGACCTATGCCCTTTTGATCACCGCGATGGACCTCGATTGGCGGGTGTGGCTGCGCTGGTTCATCCAGTCGACGATGATCTACCTCGTGCTGATGGTGCCAACCGTGACGGTCAAGGTCACCGATCGCATCAATCCCAGCCTTGGTCCTGCCAACGTTGCCAACGTGCCGATCGGTCTCGGCATGATGGCCTCGTTCACCAGCCAGATTAGCGACTACTTCACCCGCACGGCCGAAACGGTCTTCGTGATGCCTTCGGCGCTCAACTACTCGACCAGCGGCTTTGTCTATGGCGCCCGGCTGTGGGACAGGACACGTGCGTTCGAGATCCGGGATCCGGTCTTCCGCGCCAATCTCGACGGCTTTCTCAAGCAGTGCGCCTACTACGACATCCTCCTGGGCACTCGCAGTCTCAAGGTCCTCAGTGAGTCCAGCGACCTCTGGGCCGAGTTCGGCGTGAATGCCGCGACCAATCGCGGCATGAAGTTCCTGACCGATACCGGGGGCGCAACCGACATTGAGGGCAAGACCTGCGCACAGGCCTGGCAAACCCTCAACGCACAGTGGAACGGACAGATCGACGCGGCGGCCATCCCGTTTGCGCGCACGCTGTATCCCAAGCTCGCATCGGCCGCAGCCAGTAGCAAACTCGCAGCGGACTTGCCGGTAATCTCGCAGCTGCTGACCGGCACCTCGGCTTCACGAAATCAGATCCTGCGCCAGAAGAGCATGGTCGATGCGTTCGAGGCCGCGCAGCTGGATTTTGGGAACGTCGATTCCGATGCTTTCGCGCTGCAGCGCGCCGATATTCAAGCCCGCAATGCAATGACCACGGCTGCAGAGCAGGGTCTCATCTGGATCCCGGTCCTCAATGTCGTGTTGACGGTCGTGTTCTACGCCCTGTTTCCGGTGGTCTTCCCCCTGCTGCTGTTTCCTCGCACGGGCATTGCGACACTCAAGGGCTACTTCGCGGGGTTCTTTTACCTCGCTGCATGGGGACCTGTTTATGTCCTGCTCCACAGCTTCGTCATGGACCGCCTTGCTGCACAGTCACGCGCGCTTGCCGGAAGCGGCGTGACGCTTGGCAACTGGTCCGGCATTGCCGGGGTGAACCAGGACATTGCAACTATGGCCGGGTTCCTGATGATGTCGGTACCGGTCCTTGCCTTGATGGTCATGCGCGGGACTTTGTCGGTCGCGCACAGCATGGGTTCGATGCTGACACCTGCTCAGGGAGCAGCGGATGCAGCCGCCGCCGAACGGACCACCGGCAACTATGCGTTCGGCGATGTCAGCCATGGCAACTTCAACGCCAACAACCGCCAGACGGCGCAGTGGAACCAGGCCCCCAATCTGGCTGCGGGTGCTAGCCACATGGGCGTCAGAAGCGACGACGGCGCGATGGTTCATGCCTATGGCAGCGGCGCGCGGGTGATCGACACCAGCGGAGCAATCTCGCAGTTGCCGTTCAAGGCCTCGATGACGCGGGGCTATGCCAGCGATTTGCGCAATCAGGGCCAGTGGTACCTCAATGAGGCCGACCGGATCGAGAACGGCACCTCGGCGACGTGGAGCAGCACGCACGGGACCTTTGGCAGTGCGGTTGCCGCCAGCAGCCAAGTGACCGGAAGCCGCAGCGAACGCGGATCGCGCGCATCCGACACCCACAATGTCGGCGGCAGTGTCATGGTCGAAGGCTCGGCCGGCAAGTCGACCCGCGAAGTAACCAACGACGATCTGATCCTGCGACAGGGTAATAGCCGTTCGAGCGGAAATTTCTCGACCAGGACCTTTGGTACTAGCGCATCTGTTACGGGCACCGGGACAATCGGGACCCCGCTGGACGGCGCCAACGGGAGCGGCGTCTCCGCTTCAGCCTCTGCTGCCTTATCCGGCCGCAAGGAGACCGGCGACAGCGCGAGCGTAAACACCGAGCAGTCAGCAACGAACCAGGTCACCCGCGGCACCGACAAGTCCGAGGATGTCAGCAGCCGCGTCGTCGTCAGCGGCAACAGCGGCGACGTCCAGTCTTTAGGCACGTTCAGCCAAAGCTCCGACTACACCGATGCCAGCCAGAGCCGGACCAACAGTGAGGGCTCCGACTGGTGGGTCTCCGAAGCCCAGGAACGCCGTGCCGCCGCCGCGCGCTACCGCGAGATCGGCAGCCGTATGATGAACGAAGCAAGCTATGCGGAAAGCCACGGGTTCCAGGTCTCGAGCGACCTGTCGAACCTGATCCAGGATCGATACGAGGCGCTGCAGCGTGAGCACCCCGAGTGGCACCTTCCAGACATTGCCAATCCCCGGCTCGGTTACCGCGACATGGCACGGCGCGACCAGGCGATCAGCTACGTTATGGATGACCTGATGAGCGACCTCAGGGACCGTCGGATCGACGAACTGGGTGACGTCGCGGCGGTCGCCGGGCAGGGCGAGCTCGGCAGCCATGCCGATCTCGGCATGCCGCAAGCAGCATCGCTTCCGCCTGTCGATTGCACTCCGCCCCTCGTGACTTCACCCGTCCAAGGAGGAACGCTGCTTGCGGCTCTCGACGGCCTAGTTGATGGTGCCAGGCTGGCCAGGGAACTCGGTATGGGCGTCAAGGCCGGCGCGCGGCTCGGCCAAATGGATAGCGACCTCGCCCCTGCGATGGGCGTGGTGGCGGACGAGGCAAGGGCGCTCGGCTTGCCGCGCCCGGTGGTAACCTCGGGGAATGACAGCACCCAGCATGCCTCCGGCTCGGCGCACTATGACAATCGCGCGCTCGACTTCCGCGGAAACAACATTTCAGATCAACAGGGAGAACAGTGGGCGGAGCGCGTGCGCGAGCGCCTGGGTCCCAATTATGCCGTCGACTTCGAAAGGTTTCCGGATAGCCCTGCTCGCGATCACCTGCACGTTGCCAAGCGGCGTGGATAGCTTCAGCCGAACAAATTCGACATATAAGCGAGGAAAGCTCCCAGCATGGCCATGATCACCGCCAAGGGAAGAGGCGAGGGGTAGTTCCCCGAACTACCCCCTCCCCGAAAAGTCGGGATCGGTTGGCCAGTTACGTGATCGAAGTGACCCGGGCGGGGATACAAGGGTTGGCCATCAAGGCCATAACGATTGTGGTCCATGGTGGCGCTCCTTGCACTGGCAAGATCATATCGGATTCTCGCAGGATTTTCAATGATTTGCCAGGAAAAAGGAAAGCTCTGCGCCCTTTCTGAACCTTCACGCTGGTTAGCGTGAAGCGTCAATCATTTCGCATAAGGCCGTTATGGACAATGATGCAGAGATTATGGCGGATATTCTCTGATAAAATGCGGCTAATGGACAACGGAGAGGCGGGTGGATCTTGGTATGAACCTTGACGGGGTAAGAATTTTTCCTTACCTTTCCCTCAAGAATGGAGAGCATCATGGCGATCTCACTCGAGGAAATCAGCACCATTACCGCTAAAGGACAAACCACGATACCCAAGGCTGTGCGTCAGGCGCTGGGTGTCGATTATGGCGGCCGCATTGCCTTTCGGGTGAGCGATGCGGGGGTGACCGTGTGCCGTGCCGATATCGACGAGGATCCGGCAATCGACAGTTTCCTGAGCTTTCTGGCAGCCGATCTTAAACGCCATCCCGAAGCGGTGAAGGCCCTTGGCCCGGAATTGGCTGCACGCATCACTTCGCTGACTGCCCATGTTCCGGTCGATCTCGATGAGGCAATTGATGGCGACGTTGACCTTTGAGCAAGCACCCAATGCTTGAAGGAATGACCTTAAATGGATGGGCACTCTACACCCATCCGCTTTTCCTCGACCAACTGGAGAAGCTGACGCTTGCTGTCGAACGCGCCCGTGCGAAGGATCCCAGCGGATACGCATCGACTGCCAACGCGAAGCTCCTCACGGCGCTTCGCAAGTTGATGTTTGAGGTAATCCCCGTCGATCCAGCCCGCCCCGAATTCCGACAGGGCGGGACGCTGGGCCCGTCCCGCAAGCACTGGTTCCGGGCGAAGTTCGGAAATGGGCGATTCCGCCTGTTTTTCCGCTATTCGACATCCGCAAAGATCATCATCTTCGCATGGGTCAACGATAGTGACACGCTTCGCACCTATGGCGCGAAGAACGACGCCTATGCCGTCTTCAGGGCTATGCTCGACAAGGGCAACCCGCCCGAGGATTGGAATGCCCTGCTGAAGGCAAGTGAGACACTTACCGAAAGCTGACCCGGGCTACTCAGACCCAACTGCATCTCGACATATTCGACCTCGATCCGGTCGACATCGACAATACGTCCTCACACCCGGCCCCGCCCGCTGACCTCCACCGCTCATTCGTCGACAAACCCAAGCCGCCAGCACAGCCTGTCTTCGTCCGGCAATATCGGCCCACGCGCTCCCGGTGCGGTAGTGCCGTCGTGGTACCTGGAGACACGGGGGCGGGATGGCGTCGTAGGTCATGGATGGCGCAATCTGGTCGGAAGGCAGCCGCCCGCAGACCGGACGACATGCTCGTCCTTAGCCTGCCGAGCCGCTTTCTTCCCAGTAGTGTCTGGGTGAAGGATTGGCGCGGCCCGGTGGGAGGCAACCCGGACCGCGCCGTCTTGCCCTTACGGGCAGGAAGCGAAAGCGCGCGCTGTCCCCGCAGATCATGGCTCGGAAGCGACGATCCATGAGCAATGCAAGGGCAACCGGCATTGTCATTCAACGCCTCGACAAAGCTCGTCTGAACGCCGAAGTGCGAAAGGCTGCCCATGCACTGGGACAACTTCACAGATCGAGTCCCAAGGACTTTTCGGGCACTGGCAGCTGCCGCACTTGCGGTTCGCTTGCGGGCCCCAGCAAAGCATCCAGCTTCGCCTTGAGCTCTGCGCTCATCCTGAGCTCGGGCAACTCCCGGGCATCGACCGGATTGTCGTGGCGGGGTTCGACCTCGACTTTGCCGGCCACCTCGAGCGCGGAGGTCTTGTTCCCAGGCGTCCGGTCGAGCTGCTGCTTGAGGCTTTCGAGGTTGTTGGTGACGACCATCATGTCCTCGGTTGCACGGGTATTGAGCACGTTCTGCGTGCGCTGGGTCGCCAGATTACGCTGCGACGAGGAAATGACCTCTATCGCCTCAGGCTTGGTCATGCCCTGTGCCATGTGGGCATTGAGCGCATAGCCAAGGTCGAGCCGGCGTAGCATCGGATCGCCCGGTGCGAGCACCAGTTGCCTCTTGTCGGCAAGCTCGACCCGCACACCTTTAGGCCGGGCCTCGAGGACGGTCGCATAGGTCGACTTGGCGATGTCGCGGGCCCCATCCTGGTCGCGCCAGAACACGGTCTCGCCGTCATGAATCTTGAGCTCTCTCTGCTCGTAGAGCCCGATCCGGTCGAAGCGATGATCGGGGTCTAGCCGGTCAGGATCGATGGCCTTGCGCCGTCCCCCGGCCTCGAGCACGACCTTGCCGTCCTTGCGGATCTCGCAGACCTCGTACTCCCCGCGCTTCAGCCCCAGTTCGCGCACGTCCATCCGCGCGTCGAACACCTGGCCCACCCGATAAGTTGAGGCAAAGCGCAGTTCCTCGCGCGTGGTGTTGGCGCTCTGCAGAGTAGTGAGCGTGACACCCGGCCCGGTAAGGGCGCCCTCCTTGAGCAGCCCCACCTGGACCCGCGCATTGATCTCGGCGCGGTCATCGCGCCCGGCGGTGAAGATCGCGGTCGCCTCGCGCTTATCGGGGCTGAGCGACAGCCATATGTCGGCTGCACGAGCCACATGGTCGGGCCCTGCTTCGATCACCCGGCCGTGAGCGGCAAGAAGGTCGAGCGCCAGGCTGGCATGGCCTTCGTTCGAGAGCCCGGCGACCGCCAGCAGCAGGGGCGAGTTCTTCTGGCGGATGTTCTCGTCCATCCGCACGGTTGCTTGCCCCGCGGCCTGGCTGACGGCGAACATCTTGCCCTGTTCGATGGCCGACAATTGCTGGCGGTCGCCCATGAAGGGTGCCTTGGCGAGATCGAGTTGCTCGGCGAGCGCGGTCAGTCGCAGCATGTCGCGCGAGGAGACCATCGAGCTTTCGTCGGTGATGATGACCGTGTTGGCGAGCGCCGCCTTGGCGGCTTCGAAGCGCTCACCCGATCCCGCGGCCGCAGCCCTGCCGTAGGTGCTGAGGAACTTCGCGATCGTGTAGGCCTCGATCCCCGCCTCGCGCATCTGCTCGGCCGACATGCCCTGGCCGCCCCCACCGCGCAGGTCCGCGACCATCTTGTTCTGGAAGGCGAGCCCAACGAGCCTGACGCCATCATCACTCAGGACCTTGTCAAGCGCGCCCAGCAACGTCGACTTGCCCGCGCCCGCCACGCCCTGGACATTGAGAAAGCGATCGGTGCCGGAGAGGATCGCGACGCCGGCTGCGAGCTGTCCCTCGTTGAGCTGCCAGGTATCGACCCCGGCGCGGGCCTGCCCAAGCTCGCGCGCCGCCTCCTGCAGCCGCGCCATGGCCTGCTCGGGCGGCATGAACGCGCGGCCCTTTCCGGCCCCGGCATCGATGCGGTCCAGAATCTGTTGCTCCATCGCGAGCGCGGCCGGCGTCGTCACCAGGTCGAAGTGGCCGTCGAGCCGCTCCGACCTGCCCGGGATCAGGTGACCATCGCGAATGAGTTCGCCGATCCGTTCGACGACGGCGCCTCCTTCGAGACTCTTGATCTGGAAGCCCAGCGCGGCGCTGAGGATCGCCTGCGGCGAGAACGCCGCTTCGCGTTCCGACAGGTGGCGGATGGCCGACGCCGTCGCGTGCTGTGCCTTGATCGTGCTGGCGGGCAGGAACAGGGCCGATGCGCCGCTCACCGCCAGCGGGCTCGGCGTGCGCAGCGCAGCGCCGATCCGGGTTGATACTTCGCCAAGCGCTGCGCTCGCGGTTTCGCGGAACGTTGGACGTGCCTGCACCTCGGCGCGGGCCCTTGCCTCGCCGATGAGCGCCTTGCCGTCGAATCCCAATGCCGCCGAGCGATCGTGCCAAGTCTGGACGAGTGCCTGCCGATCCTCAACGGCGAGCTTGGGGTCGCGGGTGTTGACCGTCACCCGGTCCTGTCCCTGCGGGGAGGCGATGCCCAGTTCCTCGACTTTGGTCAGGATGTCTTCGCGGCGTTGGCTGAACTCCTTGATGACCTCGCGTGGCACGCCCTTGATCTCGAACGAGCCATGCTTGCCCGCCGCCTCGGTTTCGTAGCCAAGCTTCTGCAACTGGGCGCGGAAGGCGGCATGGTAGAACTGGCCGATCGTGGTGTTGTTCTTCCAGATCTCGCCGTTCCACAGCGCCTTCCAGGTGCCCTTCGGATCGCGAGTCAGGTTGGCGACGACGGCATGGATATGGCCCTGCGGATCGAGGGCGCGGCTCGTATCGTGGGCGAACAGCGCATAGACGAGATTGCCGGTCTTTTGGGGTTCGCCGCTGCGCGAGCGGTCGTAATTGCGGCTCTCGGCAAACTGCTTTTCGACGAGCTGAGACATCGTCGATTTTACGGCGGCGAGGTGCGCATCGAGGATGCGCTTGTCGCCGCTCACCAGTGCGAGGATCGAAGCGGACTTGGGCATCGAGAAGGTAAGGTCGAGACCCAGACGACGCCCCTCGACCTGACCCACCATCTCGCCGTCGGGCAGCCGCCCATTCAAAATCGCCGCGAACTGATCGCGCTCGACCTGGCCCTCAAGTCCGAGCGCGCGCGCACCCTCGCCGCCCCAGACCCCGGCTTCCGCGTGTTCATCGGCCGTGTAGTAGTTGTCGTTCGCGAAATAGTCGGCTGCGCCGCTTGACGACCTGACGGATGCGATGGAGTGCATGGCCTACATCTCCATGCCGCCGTCAGGGGAGGGGGTATCGAGCTCAGGCTCTCGCGACGGTTCCTTCCCCCGTCCGTCCGCGGCCTCGCGGTCGATCGCTTCGGCAAGCTCGCGCGCAGCCTGCGTGGCCCGCTGGGCGGGGAGCTTAAGGGCCGCACTGCGGGGGGCTTTGGATGCGGTTTCGGGCTCGTTGGCGCGCGCAGTTGACGCGCTCTTCACGATCTCGGCGCTGGCGATCATCGAGCGCCCGAGGCTGGATTGCGGCGCTGCCGTGGGCTCGGCCTGCGCGGCGGCAAAGTTCAGCTCTTCCTGTCGGGGAGCGGGACAGGGCTTTGCCGGTTCGTCGTCGATCGCGGGTGCAGGGAAGAGTTCAATTTCATCTTTGTTTTCGCGTCCGCCGGCTTCGCCTTCCGCGTCATCGTCGGCATCGCGCGCAAACTCGATCGGCTCGACATGCGCGCGCAGGACATAGCCTTCGGCAACCTTGGGATAGTCCTTGTAGGTAAGCTTGATCCGCGCGGCATCGAAGCCTTCGGGGAACACCAGGAAGCCGCGCAGCGAGGGCAGCTTCATGATGTCATCGGGGAGCACCAAAGGCTGCACTTCGGATCGCGGGGTGATCGTCGCGGCGTCGCGGATGTTGGAATAGCCGTAGCTGTAGGCCTCATCCATCATCCTGACTTCACGGTGCCCGATGTAGTCCGAGCAGTGCTCGGCGGTGTCGCGGTCGGCTGCGGCGAGAACGAGCTTGGTCCGCGCGAGCGAGGCAAGGTTCTGCGCGCCTTCCTTGCCGTAGGTCTCGGCCAGCTTGGCGAACGAATGGATGCCGAGCACGAAGGCACCGCCAAAGCCGCGCGCGGTCTGCAGCCCGTCCTCGATCGCCGGCAGGCGGTGGAGCGCGTGGACCTCGTCGAAGAAGAACCAGGTGCGAAGATCGCGGGTGCGCGGCAGACGCATCAGGGTGTGGACCGCAAGGTTCATCCAGAGCGACAGCAGCGCCCGGTTGAGCACCAGTTCGTTGTGCGAGGAGGTGATGAACAGGATCGAACCGGGCTTGTTCTCCGCGCGGATCCAGTCGGAGATCGAGAAGCGCTCCTTGCCCTCGGGAAGGAAGCGCAGTGCCTGTGCGTTGGTGTTGAAGACGGCGCGAATGGATTCTGCCATCTTGGCGGCTTCGGGCGCGGTCAGCGGGTCGGCGACGGTGTGCTCGAGAAGTTTGTGAACCTCCTTTAGGTCGGCCATCATCAGGCGGCTCGCGAGCGCCTCGTTGGTCGCCTCGCCAAGCTTGATCAGCTTGATGCAAGTCTCGACGAACAGCGTGCGTGCAGCCAGCATCCAGAACGGCTCGGCGCCTCCGCCATCGGCAGGCAGCAGAGCAGCGGCGATGCCGGTGAAATCGGCGTGGTTCGTCGCCTCGGCGAACACCGACCAGGATGGACAGCGCTCGTCCATCGGGTTGAGGATGGTGTCGGTTTGGGGGTTGTAGAACGCCTCGACATAGGCCCCGGTGAGATCGAACACGACGGCCCGGTCGCGCCGCGCGCGCATCTGCGCGATGAGTGCCCGCATCTGCGTTGTCTTGCCCGTGCCGGTCGAGCCGATCATGATCGTATGGGCCTGCTCGGTCCGCCAGGGGAAGGGCACGCCCGCGATCGAATAGACGTGATGGATGCCCGCCACCTTGCGCGTCTCGAGGCCCATTTTCATGACCTCGTCGAAGCTCTTGCCAGGCAGGCGCTCGGCGATCTCTGCGCCGAGCATGTCGCGGTTATGGGCGTTGATGACATCGGCAAGTTCGGCGGCATCGACCAGCATGGCGCCGCGCTGGTGCCGCTCCTCGAGGATCGACTTTCCGCGCCGCTTGGAGAAGTCGACGAACCACACCGCGATCGGCACGGCGACGAAGAGCGAGATAAACAGCGAGCCCCAGATTGCCCGCATCAGCTTGTTCCAGGCGACGACCACATCGGGGTGCGAGGCGACCATGCCAACAGGAGCCCGGACGACTTCGCCGGAGGGGAGGGTGAGGTTGAGAATCTTGGCGTGCGAGAATTCCATGAAGGTCCATCCAGCGGCGTAGACCCGCATCAGGATCATCTGCACTTCGTGTTCATGCAGCAGCAGCGCAAGGACGATCGAAAGCGCGATGCAGAAGGTGAAGAACCACACCAGCAGCGGCATCTTTGCGGAGGCGAACCACATCATGAATTCGTGGGTGATGAGCTGCGAGCCGCGGGTGAAATCGCCGGCATTGCGCGGCATGTTCCCGCGCGCGGAATGGTGCTGCAGCTTGCCCGGCCGCGCGCGGTCCGACCAGGTGTCAGGACGCGGCACAGAGCGCCTCCATCCGGCGTTCGGCTTCGGTGATCAGCGCGGTATGGGCATCGGGGTACTGGCGCTGCACGATGAGGTCGGCGACCAGGAACAGATACTCGGCCG
Organism: Novosphingobium sp. GW835-FHT14H07; assembly: GCF_058793515.1. NCBI lineage: Bacteria > Pseudomonadati > Pseudomonadota > Alphaproteobacteria > Sphingomonadales > Sphingomonadaceae > Novosphingobium > Novosphingobium sp. GW835-FHT14H07. The sequence continues at coordinate 21,856 of NZ_JBXAFX010000029.1, read as the reverse complement.
AGAACTGCCGGCGGCGATCCGCCTCGCTGGTGCCCGACATGACGCCCAGGAATTGCTCGAGCGCGATTCGCAGGAGGTTCGATCGGGAGACGTTTTGCGCGGTTGCGGCGGCCTGCGCCGCATCGGCCAGCGGCTGTGGAAGCCGGAGGGTAATCAGAACTGTTTCAGTCATCACCACGCCCTTCGAAAGGGCCTGGTGGAGATTGCGCGAGAAACGTTTTAAGGCATCGGGGGGCCCTTGGCAAGAAAGCGGTTGGGGAGCAACTGGCGTATTACATTGTAATACCTCTGAAATCGCGCAATTCCGGCATGTTGGCGGCGGGTCGCGATGCTGTAATACGATGTATTACCAAAGGCCCACTCTGTACACACACGCATTTCCGCCATTTTCCCTACGGCCCTGCCGTGTAGGGTGTGCAACTCTTCCCCTTAATCCGCTGCCTTGTGTCTGGTGGGTGATTGCTGGTCTTTCTGGCGCATGGATTCGGGCTTTGACCACCTGTCTTTAAGCCAATGAGTACCGCTGATTTCAGGGCGGTAGGCACGATTTATTTTCAGGTCTGGTGGCAAAAGGCTTGCCACTGCAGGCTCTGCTTGGAATCTTCGGCACGGGAGGTTTCAGCACCAACCCACGAGGTATCATCATGGCCAGGAAAGGAAGCCTTGAAGCGGAACGACAGGCAATCGCAAAGGAACGTCAGGCGCTGGAAGCGCGCGAGACGAGACTGCGCGAAAGCGAGCGGGCGGCGAGTGTCGAGTTGATGCACAAATCGGTTCTCGGCAAGGCGCCGTTCGAGAGGGTCGAAGCATTCTTCGCCGCTCTCGGAAAGCTCGGTCTGGACGAAGCGGAAAAGCGCCTGCGGGCAAGCTGAAACCGGCCTCGACAGAGGCCAGCACAGCCGGGGCTCGATGCCCCGGCTGTGCTTTATCTGGCACGCAAAAAAGGGGGCCGGAGAGCACCTTGTCGGTGCCCTCCGGCGCTGCGGTCGATGATCATGTCAGAACGGGCAATCCGCGTCCCATTCGGGATCCATCACCACGCTCATGAAGCTTGCGGCGCGGGCGATGTTCGCTTCGTCGAAGTCGTCAGCCATCATGCCCGGGACGGAATGGACGATCCGGTCGATCAGGTCCTGGGGCAGGGCGTTGTAGTCGCCCTCGTCGATGGCGAGAAAGCAGCCGAATTCGTCCTCGATAACGTGCTGGTCGAAAAAGCTGTGCTGGGCCCGGATCGTTGCGGCGCGCAATGCTGCGTCATAGCTGATGGGGTCGAAAGCCGGGATGTCGAGGGTCTTGGTAAGAGCGTTCATGTGAGCCTCCTGTCAAAGCAATTGAAGAGGTCACCTTCGGGATGGCCGAGCTTGGACCGGGTCAGGAACGGGCCGCCCGCGGCCCGCCGCGAAGCGGGGGAGGGGGAGCCGATTTTTTTGCCTTCTTCAGGCGTAAAAATTGGGGGAACCGCCCTTCTTGACGCGGGCCAATGGCGGCCATCATGCTTGGAAGTCTGCGAGAGTGTTTAACCCTGTTGGGGAGCACCCCGGTGGTCCACGCGCGGGTACCGCTTGCCCGGCCGATGCGAAGCCTTCGCGCCCCTTCCAGCAGGCCGTCAGGCCATTACTGGCGGGGGCAAGATGCGAGCGAGCCGGGCCATGACAGTGTGCGTCCGGGTCGACAAAAAAGAAGGGCATCCGGCGGTGAGGCCGGACACCCTTCTGGTTGATGCAATCGCAGCTGGTGCCGCTCAGAATGGCGGGAGGTCATCGCCATTGACGGTGCCACATGCCGTGCGCTTCATCGCAGGCCGCTCAGCTTGCGCTGCGGCTTTGGTCCGCGCCGCCGGGGCCTCGTTCTGAACCGAAACGTCGCGCACAATGTGGAGGGGAATGCGTGCTTCGCGGAGGCGGTCAGCAAGGTTCGCCTGGATGCCGCCGCCGCTGCACACCACGGCCTCGACAGGCTTGAAGGCGAGCATGCGGGCGTTGCGCTGATAGGGTGCGGAAGGTCCCCGCGAAGTATCGGGCTTGCACAGGATCACCGGCACATTGTGGCGCGATGCCCAGGCTGCCGCGATCACGTCCGCGCCCTTGTTCTGGGCGGTCGTTGCCAGCGCCATCGACGGGACCCGGGCATGGATCGCGTCGAGATAGTCTTCAACCAGCGCAATGTCGGTGAACTGCTGTCCGCCCGAGAACACCACGACCGGACCCGATGGGGCAAACTGCTCGCGCCGCTGCGCTTTCTGTGCCGCGAGATAGTCGCGCGCTTCGATCATCGAGGCATTGGTCTTGGACGAGACCCGCGAGCCCCGCACCGGCGAGAATGGGCGGCCGGTCTCGACAAGGTAGATCCGCGCGGCATGGTCGCGCATGCACTCCATCGCATCGCGGCATTCGGCAAGGCTGCGGGCCTGCATGGTCAGGTCCTCGAGATCGGTCGCATAGACTTCGCTCGGATCGTATTCGCGCAGCTTTTCCTGGAGGCGGTTCGCCATTGCGTCCTCGCGGTCGTCGAGGCGCTTGGCGACGACATGGAAGCTGTTGGCCACGCCCCAGGCGACTTCGCCGGCGAAGTCCTCCATCCGGGTGTCGCGGAACAGGTCGAAGACCGTTGCCAGCATCATCTCGATCGCCGCCTGCGCAACTTCCGGTTCGGGCATTTCGGCAGCGCTCGGCTCATGTTCGATCGAGAGCTTCGCCAGTTCGGTCTGCTCCATGAATGCCCGGGCGTAGTCAGGCGTCGCGATTTCGCGCGCATAGTGTTCGGCAAGGTCAGCAAAGTTCGAGAAACGGTCCGTCATGATAACCTCCAAAAGGAATTTTCTCTCATCACGCTGATGAAAGATGTGCCTTGAAGGACGCCGGAGTCAGGCAGTCAGGGACGGCGGCGCGCACGCGCTGCCGCCGCGAATAGCGGGCGTGGGGGGAGCCGATTTTTGATCGCAAGGCGCTAGCCGCAGCAGGCCAAAATCGGGGGGCACCCGCGATCCTTGACGGCCGCCAATCTCCCAGGCGTCATACTATGGCGATGCTGATTTCGCTCAGCCACCGAGATGAGAGAGAGATTACGGTTTTGCCCCCGAACCCCATTTGGGCGTTCGGGGTTAACCGCAAAACACACTTAGCCCTTTTCCACTCAGAGCCTGTCGAACACCGATCCCATGCGCGGTGAAAACAGGCGCTCGTAGGTCTTGAGGAGATGCGTGTCGGTCATCGCGGCGACGAAGTCGCAGATGACCCGAAGGTCGCCGCCCCCAGCTTCGTACTTCACGAGCTCTTCGCGGGGGAGCAGGCGGGACGGATCGGCCTGCATTGCCTCGAAAACGGCGACCACCATTCCCTGGCCCTTGAACTCGAGATGCTGGACGGCAGGCGAGGTAATGACCTCGTCGACGACAAAGCCCTGCAAGACGTCGAGGAACTCGCGCTGGGGGGAGGCGACCCGCACACTCCAACGCAGGAATGGCTCGGCGAACTCGGGGCGCTCGACGAACTCGACCGCGGTCAGGAAGTGGTGGACGAGGCGCCCGATGAAGCGCTTGCGCGAAGCGGGGCCGCCGAACAGGCCATCGACCATCTGTGCAAAGACGTCGTTGTCGCTTTCGCCCGGGTACTTGGCCTTGAGCGCGTCGAGGAATGAGGGGCACTTGTCCTGGAGCACGGCCGCGAAGCGCTCGCGCGTGACGAGATCAAGTGCGATCGCGTCCTCCAGATCATGAACGCCGTAGGCAATGTCATCGGCCGCATCCATGATCGAGCAGTCGAGTGCCTTGTGGCGGGGCTTACCGTGCTTGCCCTCCTGCGCCGCGAAGGCCTGGAAGGCCTCGCGGTCCGGATGCGACAGGGGCTGGAGGATCCAGTCGACGACGTCCTGTTCGCTATCGAGATAGCATTTCGGCGGTTTGCTCGCGCGGCCGTCGATGATCTTGATCGTCGAGGGACCAGCTAGCAGTGCGGGGGCGAAACCAGGGTTTGCAATCCGGCTGAAGGCGACCGGGTACTTGAGGACCCCGAGCATCGTCCGGCGCGACAGGTTCGCGCCAGCGCCTGCGGAGAAATTCTCGAGGCGCGCGAGGATGCGCAAGGTCTGGCCATTGCCCTCGAACCCGCCAGCACCGCGCATGCAGTAGTTGAGCGCGATTTCGCCGCCATGCCCGAAGGGCGGGTGCCCGAAATCGTGGGTGCACCCGATCGAGTGGATCGTGCCGCGATCGGGCAGCAGCGGGGTCGCCGGATGATGGGGGAAGGACTTCTCGAGCTGGCGGGCGATGCCGCCAGCGATCTGCGCAACCTCGAGCGAATGGGTGAGGCGGGTGCGATAGAAATCGCTGTCACCGAGGTTGAGGATCTGGGTCTTGCCCTGCAGCCGCCGGAACGAGGCCGAGTGGATCACGCGCGCATAGTCGATGTCGCCATCGTCCCGCGCGTCCTCGCTCTGCGGGGTCCAGCCCTCGCGGCGGGCTGACCAGTCACGGGCAATAGTCATGGCGATCAGCGGATCACGGTGACGGCGACACCGGCTGCGTCCGCGACGGTGCGCCACTGCTTGTCGGCGGTCAGCGCCGGAAGACCGTCCCGGCGCGCGAGCGCCAGGCAGAAGCGGTCGCCGAGCGACAGGCCGGCATCGGCGGTCGCGGCGCGCAGGCGCCCGGCGATGGTGGCGAGCGCCTGGTCGGCCTCGACGATCGCCATCGGCAGGGGCCGCAGCATGGCGCCGACTTGTTCGGCGGGCATGCCCGCATGGATGAAATGGCTGACGACCTCGGCGTAGTTCACGCTCGACATGCGCGAGGCACCGATCGCATCGGCGACCTTGCCCGCGCCGGGCTCGTCCCGGAGCAGGGCAAGCAGCGCGGAGGCGTCGAGTACGACTTCGCTCATTCGCCCGATTCCGCGCGGCGGCGGCCAAGAAAGGCATCGACCGAAGCCTCTGCCTTGTCGCCGGTGTACTTCTTGGCAAGCGCCTGCGCGTGCGCGATCGACTGCGCCACGGTGCGCAGGATCACGCCGTCCTCGGTTTCTTCGACTAGCAACGCGCCGCCGCCGGCTAGGCCGAGCCGCTTGCGGATCTCGGCCGGCAGGCTCATCCGACCGTTTGGCGTGATCGTCACTTGCACCGTCATGGCACTGCTCCTGATGTGGCGAACGCGTCGCGAAGCTTGCGTGTGAGCCAATTTAGAGAACATATGCCACAAAATCGCAAACGTGTCACGAATAGCGCCTCTTGGCACGATTGCTTAGTTTGATAATATAGCTTATGTTAAATGTTATCAATGGCTTAGGTCGACTTTGGGTGATCCTGCCACGATGATTGATCACGCGGCAAGCGCTGCTCGTCATCGATCACGACCAGGCGATGCGGCGCTTCGCGGCTCCACGACCACAGCACGAGATTGCGATCGTCAGGCGTCGCACGCGAGGCAAAGCTCGGAACGATGACGCCCGCGCAACCTGCCGCGATCAGCCGGTCGGCAAGCTCCCAGGTCGGAACAGACTTGCGGTCACCGGCAAGCCGCTCCCACGCGCAGCCCAGCTGCGTGAGGGTGACGTCGGCGTGATCGCGCACCGTGGGATCGGTGAGGTCGAGCACATCGGCAATCTCGGCGCGGTAGCTGCAGATGGTCAGCGGCTGCGCCTTGAAGGCGAAACCCTGCTGGGCTTCGAGCCAGGCCGTCTCGAGGCTCAGCGCCGCGTAGAAGCAGGCCGTGCCGATGCGGTTGAACCGTCCGCCATGGAGTTTCGCGCCTTCGCCGGATTCGGGATCGTAGGCCCAGGCCGGATGATGCGCGCGGTAGACGAGACCGTCGAACCTGCTGAAGGCAAGTGCCACCTTGAGGGTGTCTGACGATCAGGCAAAGCCGCCAGCGGCGATCCGGCCGAGATAGGCGCGGACCTTCTCGCCGAGACCCTGGCGGACGAGCTCTTCAGCCGTGGCGTCGCCGAACGAAGGCAGCGGCTGCGAGCGATACCACGCATAGGCAGCGAGCTCACTGCCCGCCCATGGGATGACGCGGTTGATGATTTCGCTCACCTCGCGCAGCCGCGCCTGCGTTACCACGCTCTGGCTGCGGGCAGCCTTGGAGACCGCATCGCGCGACAGTCCGGCCGCGAGAGCCAGTTCCGACTTGGTGATGTGCAAGGCCGCCGACAGCCGGTCAGGCGAGACGCCCTTCTCGCCGGTGACTTCGCTCAGGAATGCCGCGCTTGCCATTTGCCTCACCATTTGCCGAATTATGGGGCATAATATGCGGCATAAAGCGGTAAATGTCAAGGTCGGCCCCCGGGTCGCGGCAAGGCGCTAGCCGAAGGCGACGCCGAGCTTCTTGCGCTTTGCCGGGGCCGCTGCGGCCGTGGGCTTCGCCTTGGGTGCTGCCTCGGCCGCAGCTTCCGGTGCAACTTTGGCCACAGCCTTCGGGCTCTGGCCGGGCCTGCGGCCAAGGCCGATCCTGACCGCAAGCTCCTTGCGTTTGGCGGCATAGTCGGGCGCGACCATCGGGTAATCGGCAGGCAGGCTCCAGCGCGCCCGGTACTCGGCGGGCGTCAGGCCATGCTCGGTCCCAAGATGGCGCTTGAGCATCTTCATCTTCTCACCGCATTCGAGGCAGGTGACTGCGTCGGGCTTGACCGAGGCACGCACCGAGACGGCGGGTTTCAGCTCCTCTTGAGCCGGTTCCGGCGCCCGTCCAAGCGCGGCAAGCGAAGCGTAGACCGCCTGGATCAGGCCCGGCAGGTCCGCGGCCGCGATCGAATTGTTGCTGACATGGGCAGACACGATATCGGCGACATGATCCAGCAGTGCTTCGTTTTCCATGCGGGCGAGACCTTTCCAATCCACGGATCGTGGGTTCCTAGGCGATAGTTCGCCACCACGCCATAGGAGCATCGCCGGGGTGCGCCAGGCCTGACCTGATGCTCGAAGTGCGAAGGTTCAGGCCGCGAAGAGTTCGCCCTGGGGATTGGCAGCGCCCGGGCCCTGACGCCGCAGCGGCGCGGGCTTGCGCAGCAGCGCAAGCACAGCCGGCTTGATCACATAGACCGCATGGCGTCCGCCGCCGCGGTTCTTGTGGTTGGTGGCGTAGCCCGCATAGTGCCGGCTCATCAGCCCGGCGCGGACCAGATCGGAAATCGCGCGGCTGACATTGGCGCGGCCAACCGCCTGGACCTGCTCCTCGACCGCGGCCTCGATGCGCACCGCATCACGAACAGCGTCACCGGTCAGTTCGTGCTTCAGCGCAGCGGCCACGCGCGCGCGCAGCGCCGCCCGCCGTGCGGGCTGTTCGCTCATCGGCAAGAGCTGGGAGCAGAGCCATTCGCGCAGAAGCACCGGCACACCGCCTAGCGCCACGAAGGGTCCGGCTTGCCCTCGCCCGTCGGCAATCTCGGCGACCAGCTGGAGGACAAGAAACGCGTAGCGGGGGCGGTTCGAGGCTTCGACCAGGACCGCGTAGATCCCACCGACACCAGTGATTTCTTGGGCTCGTTCCATCGAACAGTATTGAGCACAAAAGGTGAATCCTGTGAATCCCCTTTGTGCCTTGCCCTGTCGTTTGTCGCCCGTGACACTTCGCCCGGAGGCGCCATCTGACTTGCGCGGCCGAGCGTGCTGCCTTCCCCCGCGACCACGTTAGTGATCGTGCAGCCATGCTCGATGACCCGCCCTCCGCGCATGTCACGGGCGCAGCGCAACATGACACTCCGCCTAAGGGCAAAGTGTCACAAATGGCATGCCCGGAGGGGCACAAGCGCAGACCCGGCAGGCAAAAAAATAGGGCCAGCTTGCGCCGGCCCCTTGGGAAGTTTTGGGAGAGGATGCCTGAAAGGCATCCCTCATATGGGTTCGCGCCCTCCATGCTGCAAGTGCGAAATAGACGCCGCGCATTGCCTTTTTCGCAATCGGTGTTTCGCCCGTCGCAGCGACTACATGAACGATGGGGGGCTGGCCTTGGCCCAATGGGAGGCGGCAGCGCCGCCTCCCGGGCTCGGGTTTAGAGGAAGAGGACTTCCTCGGCGACAATCTCGACCGCGTAGCGTTCGACGCCCTCCCGGTCGGTCCACTTGGAGTAGTGGAGGCGGCCCTGCACCTCGACCAGGTCGCCCTTCTTCTTGTGCTTGGCGACCGAGGTGCCGAGGCCGTTGAAAGCGGTGACGCGGTGGAATTCGGCGAGGGTTTCGGTGTAGCCGGCCTCGTTCTTGACCGTCTTGCCATCGACCAGCTTGGGGCGATCGGTGACGAGGGTGAACGAAGTGATCGCGGTCTCGCCGGCGTGGCGGGTTTCGGGAGCGGCGGCGATGCGGCCGATCAGGATAACGAGGTTCTTCATGGGGTATTCTCCGTGGCTTGAACTCGGCGGAACCGCCCGCCGATGAACATCACAGGCAGGGCCAAAGGCCCGGGCCCGCACCGAACGCATGTGAGGGAAACCCAAAAGCGAGGAGTGGTGCGGCAAGCCCGAAGGGCTTCACGGTCCGCTGCTTTTGGGTTGCAGCCAGGGACTGGCCCTGCAGGGTTCATCGGCAAACGAAGGGCGGTTTCGTCAAGTCAGGCTCAGCGGATCCCCGCAAAGATCAGATCCGTCAGCCTCGGCCATTTCGGCAGGACCTGCTCCCACCCGCCAGCGCCCGCGCAGCGGGCATTGCCTTCCTCGGCCCCCGCTCCATACTGGTCAGTGACGCACGGTCACACGGGGCCGGGCCCAGCCCCTCCCGTCCAGTGCCATGCGCTACGGCAAGGCTATTCGTCAGATGCGCAAGAAGGCGGCCGCAGGCGAGCATGGATCGCCTGCCCTCGATGGGGACGCTCAGCGCCAAGGCCTCGCGAGGCCTTGCGCGACCAGATAGTCGCCGGCATCCACGCCGTTCACCGAGACCGAGGCGAGCGTCCGTCCATAGGGGGCGGTGCCAAGTCGCGTGATCGTCACCTGTCCGCGCGACAGCAGCCGCGTCAGGGCAACCCGCGAGGCTTCGCCTGCGGCAAAGTCACACCAGGCGTAGGACCGTCTCCGGTCCTGGCACTTGGGACTATCGGGCAGTTCGGGTGCATCGATATTGGCGATGCGGACACGCTCGCGGCCGCAGCGGATCGTGTCGCCGTCGTGAACAGAAGGCGACATGCAAAGGGCGGCGGCAGCAAGAGCGATCGGCATGGGTAGAGCCTAGCGCCCTCGCCCGCCCGCACCAACCAGCCTCGCCGCTTCCTCCACTGGCCCCGATCGTCACCCGAAGGGCCGGCATCCATGCCGGCGAGCTTGGGTGGGCGGCGGTGCGAAAGCGCCGACGCTCCGCCCTAGCGAGTAGAGCGGGTCGCCGCGGCGCCCGCGTGGGACGCGGGCCCCGGGGTGCCCCCTTCCCTCCCCGCCTCGCCAGACTCCCGCAAAACCGGTATGAACGCACTTCAACCCGGCCGCACTGGCCCCGCTGCCGCAGGCAGAGCCATCTAAGGGAAAGGATCCCGGACCATGGCTGATCCTCAGATGATGCCAAGCGCCCTGCAGGTGGCGCGCGCGATGACTGAGGTGCTGCGCGCGAAGCTGAGTGTCTTAGCGGCTGAAGAGGTCACGCTCTCCCGCGAGGAAGCCGCGCTTTGCCTCGGTCTTGCCGAAGGCGTGACCGAAAGCCTGGGACAGGACGCACTTCAGGACCGGTGAGCCGCCCGGCCCTGCGACCTACCGGACATTGAGCCCCAATTCGCCCAGCAATTGCCCGGCCTGCTCGCGCGAGATGGTCGCCCCGCGAAACAGCCCGGCATCGACGAGGCGCAGCCCGCCAAGGTCAGCGCCGCGCAGATCAGAGCCGTCGAAGCGCGATCCCGCCACCATCGCCTCGCGCAGCGAACAATCCTCGAACACCGTCATGCGGAAGTCGCCCTTGCGCAGATCGGCACCGGACAGATCGACCCGGCGCAGGCTCTCCTTGCGGAACGAGAAGCCGGGCAGCTTGGCAGAGACCAGCAGCACTTCCTCGAAGTGGATGTGCATGGCGCGCGCCTCGGTGAAGTCGGCGCCGGTAAGCTTGGAGCCGGTGAACCGGCTCGAAGTCAGGCTCGCGCGGCGCATCGAACAATTGTTCCAGTCGCCGCCGACGAACTCGGCTTCGCTAAGGTTGGCGCCCGAGAAATTGGCGAACGGTCCCCGGCAGCCCTGCCAGACCGTACCTTCAAGCTTTGCTCCCGTCAGATCGCTGCGCCGCAGGTTGCAGCGTTCGAAGCGCCAGCGGGTAAGGTCGAGCCCGGAGAGGTCGGCCTCCTCGAGGTCGCAGTCGACGAGTGTGCGCGGGGCGCTGCCGATCAGACGCTCGATGTCGCTGCGCGCTAGCGTTGCGCCGGCGATGGGCTGCGAAGCGAAGAGGTCATCCATCACGCGCCCGGTCGCCACGCGCCAGCTCGGGCGGGTTGGCACAATGTTCCCGTTGTCAGTTGGCCGGGAGTGCGTATATAGGGAGCACAAGTGGACTGGGGGTTCCCGGTCGGCGTCATAGCCTCGGTGAGTTTCATCGGGGCTTTTCGCTTATTTGGGGCGGGAAAACCTTGAGCCCCCAGTTTTCATAGCCGCTGCCGACATTCTCGCGCCCGCCGTCGCAATAGAACTTGCGGGTCAGGACCTCGAAGGCGCGATTGTCCTGGCTCGGCCGCAACACACTCATGCCGATTGGCCTCGCCACCAGGTCTGCGAGCTGGAGCCCGGACGAGTTCGCCTTCTTGTCGGCAAAGACAATCTCGAATGGCAGGGGCGCCCCCAGCTTGTTCTCGCCGTCGCAGATCCTGCGGAACTCCAGTTCGAGGTCCTTGTCCTCCTTCTTGCCGCGGCACTCGAAGACCACGTGGGTCTTCTTGGCGTTCTGGTTCTTCTCGATGAGGAACTCGTAGAGCGTCCCAAGGCAGAACCCGAGGGCGAGATGATAGGGGTTGTCGCGTTCGACATCACGCGCGCCGAGCCGGTGCTTGTCGATCACGCAGCTGATCAGGATGAAGTTCGACTTGTCGATGATACCGCTGAGGCCATCGATGAAACCCAGCTTCTCGGCTTCGTTAGCGAACTTGAAGGGGCCGGTTTCCTTGCGAATTTCTCGCTCGTGCAAGATCACAATGTCGTCGCCGAAATGGTTGAACTTGAACTTCTCGAGCGCCGGGACGACCTTCTCGCTGTAGTGCTTCTTGTAGAAGACGCAGAATGCGAGGACGAACAGCGGGTAATTGGGATCGACGGTCTGCATGCCGTGATCCCCGCTCTCATCGACGTAGACGATGAAGTTGCTGAAGCGCCCCGTGGGCGTGGTCGCGCTCTTGCGGTCCTCGACCACCGGGTCGAGATCCAGATCGAACAAGGAAAATTGCTGTTCGGAAGCCGTCATCGCGCCGTGATGCCAGCGCGGCACCTGCAAGCCAAGCCGAAGCGGGGTTTTCCACACACCACCCGCGGGCACAGCAAACCTTGCCGCACCCGCAAGGCCGGCATAGACTGGCCCGGCGTGCCCATCCGGGGCCGCGTCAGACGAAGGAGATGCGCGAGAGGTCGAACGGGCAGCGTCGATCGCGAGAAATTGGAGCAGACCCCAATGATCCAGCGATACCGTGTGCTCGGCCGCAGCGTGGCCGAAGGCGATGAACTTCAGCACGTGCTGCGCGAGGCCTACGAGCGCAAAAGTCCGGTCCTTTGCGAATGCCGCAAGGGAACCCAGCTCCCCCTCTACATCTCGCACCGGCAGAATGGCTACGTGCTTGCACGCTGGCCGGGCTCAGGCGCGCGCCATGCGACCGCCTGCGATCACTACGACGCCCCTGATTACCTCACCGGCATGGGCCAGGTGCGTGGGTCAGCCGTGCTCGACGATGAGGCGAGCGGCGAGACCAGCCTGAAGCTCGGCTTCCCGCTGTCGCGCGGGGCGGCCCGGCTCGCGCCCGCAGCGCTTACCAATGACAAGCCGACGGTGAAGTCGTCGGGTCAGAAGCTGTCGATGCGCGGGCTGCTCCATGTGCTGTGGGACCGGGCGGAGCTCACCCACTGGCATCCGAAAATGGCGGGCAAGCGGACGTGGTTCGTGGTGCGCCGCGCACTGCTCGAGGCGGCGGCAAGTTGCCGAGCCAAGCAGGAAGCCCTGCCCCACGTGCTGTTCGTGCCCGAGAGCTTCAAGGTCGAAGAAAAGGAGGAAATCCGGGCCCGCCGCCGCGCGGCGCTTGCCCGGGTCTATGCCTCGCGGGACGAGATGATGGTGGTCGTGGGCGAGATCAAGGAGATCGTTCCCGCGCACGGCGCAGAAAGAATCGTCCTGCGCCATGTCGGCGACATGCCCTTCGTGATGGACCAGGACATGGCCCGGCGCTTTCACAAGCGGTTCGCCGGCGAACTCGCACTGTGGCAGGCGCAGGATGGACCGAACGGCAAGTGCGGTCACCTGGTTCTCGCCGGCTCGTTCGCACGGCGGCGTGAGGGCACCTTCGACCTCATCGAGGTGGCGCTTATGCCGGTGACGCCCGAGTGGCTGCCCTATGAGACCAGCGACGAGCGCTATCTCGTCGGCAAGGCGGTCGCGGAGAAGCGGCGGTTCGTGAAAGGCCTGCGCGTCAATCTCGATACCGACACGCCGATCGCCAGCCTCGTGCTCAAGGACACCGGCGAGGAAGCCAGCGCCATCCACATCCACGACCGCGACAACGAGGTGGCGGAACCCCTGGAAGCGCTGCTCGCCGGGCAAGGCGTCGCGCACCTGCTGTGGAAGGAAGGCGAGCCGCTCCCGGCCCGCGTCAGTCGGCCGCCGCGGCGCAGCTGGGACGCTCAGCAGGCCGCCTGAGCGGGCTCAGTGGTCCGATCGGAGCAGCGGTTTGGTCGGCAGCAGGTCGAGACGCCGGGGCGTGTCGCCAATTGCCCGCAAGGCTTCGAGCCGCGCCGCGACTTCGCCCTCGTGCTGGGTGATCTCGATGCGATTGAGGCCCACGATGGTCCAGACCGAAAGGTCAGGCCGCTCGGTCACGTGGACCGAGTAAGCGATGGGCAGCTTGTCGGGATAGAGCCAGAGCAGGAGGACCGGCAGCGCGGCGAGGTTCGGTTTGCCGTCGATCGCGGCGAGCGTCATCACGCCATTGTCCCGATCGTAACGGCAGGTGATCCCGAGCGACTGCGGGTGCCCGGCAAGGCCGAGGATCGTCTCGCGTGGCCGGGCGCCGAAGATCGCGTCGAGTTCGGCCGGGGGCTCGGCCTCGGCGTCTTCGACCACCTCGGCGAGGAACAGTTCGACTGCGGCGAAGTGCGCGGCTTCTTCACGGGTGCAGGCAAGTTCGAGCGTGAGCGTGATCGAGGACATGGGCTATGGCTTTCGTGTTGCCGCGCGCCGACGCGTCCCGCTGCCAAGGCACAGGATAGAACGGTCGGAAGACACGGAATTGAACGGATCAGAGGACGAGGTGGCGCTCGACGTGGGTGCGCTCTCGCTCGCGCTGGAGGTTGAAGACGGGGACGCCGTGACTGGCCGCGATGCGCAGCGCCTGGCCGGTGCCGCCCGAGGCCTCACCGTCGGCGGTCCAGCACAGCACGAATTCCGCAGGGCTTTCGAGGGTCGCCCCTAGCACCTGGAACACGTTGCGCGTGTGGAGCGCCTGGACGAAGCCCGAAAGCCCGGCAAAGGCCGGATGGTGCGCGGCAGCGATCACGCGTGCCATGCCCCAGAGCTCGGCACCGAGCGTCTCGGGATGGAACTCGCTGACCGAACCGCGCCAGGCCGCCGCCGGCAGAAAGATCTGCGCATCGCGGCCAGCCCCGCGTTCGAACGCGCTGTCGGCGCCGATCGCGTGGCCCGAGCGCAGGACATAGCCGCGCTTGGTTAGCGCGAAGGCAGCCCGGGTCATCAGACTGAGAATTTCGGGCGGCGTCGTGCGCGCACCGATCCCGGCATAGAAGCGAGGCATGGGCTGGGACTCCCTCAAAGGAACGCCCAGTTCCCGCCCCCTCCCCTTACCCGGTGTCCGCGGCAGCGACCGTGGCAGGACCGTAGGCGGCGAGCAGGTTGCGGTGGAGCACCGCGTTCTCAGCGGGGAAGAAGCTGCCGTCGGCGTTGGCCCGGGTGATCTGGAGCGCGGCGGCGATAACCTCGCGGAATGGGCGCATGACGGCGCGCGAGCCGTCGTAAGTTACCGGCTGCGGAAATCCCGCCGCTATCCAGGTGGCCGGTTCGACAAGGTCGTCGAGCCAAGCCTGCCCGTCTTCGGGCAACGTCTGTTCCGATGAGACCAGCCAGAGCGTCCGGTATGTCCCGAAATCATGGGCATTGGCGACCAGCGCAAAGCCGAGCGGCAGCGGCGGCTCGCCGTTAAGGGCAATGATCGCGGCCTTGTAGGCGAGCAGTTCGAGGGTGTTGGCCGCGGCGAAGTCCGCGCATTGCCCGAGCTGCGCGCAGGGCTCATCGGCGGGACCAGCGCCGAGTTCGAGGATCCGGTGCCGGCTCATCGCGCGGCCTCCTCGCAGGCGTCGGGATACCAGGCGAGTTCCACCGCGTCCGGATGGGCGGCATCGAAGGCCGCGATGCGCGCATGGGTGATGAGGCCCTCGCGATCCCTGAGCCCGACATAGCCGCCGTAAAAGCGGCCGCCCGCGTGGGCGAACTGGGCGTGGACGTCGTCACACACCGCCTCGGAGACGAAGAAGCCCGGCACGCCGGCGATGTGTGCCGGCGGCAGGACGCCAAGCATCTCGTCGAAGAAGGCCTCGCTCACCCGCGACAGCGGGAAGCGGGAGAGCACTGCCTCGCGCGAGGCGGCCAGCAGGGCTGCGTCAGCTGCGGTCATCGCTCGCCCCTCCGGTCACCCCGAAGGCCGGAATAGTCAGTTTGGCGCGGGCCATCTCGCGCTTGAGATCGCGCAGCCGCGTGAAGCTGTTGATCCACGACGGGGGGAAGAGGACGTATTCGTCTTCGCTCGCCGTGTAGTCGCGCATCGGGCCTTGCCCGTCGAACAGGACGATTTCGGGGAGATAGGCACCGAGGCAGCCGCCCGACCAGCGGCGAAACGGCAGGCCGTGCTCGGCGCAGAAGGCATCGATCTCGGGGATTTGCCCGCCGTTGAGTTCGGTGCCGTAGAGCTCGAGTGGTTCGCTTGTCGGAAGCGCCGCGGGATCGAAGGGTTCGCCGTCCCACTCTGTGCGCAGGTCGTAGTCAGCCGCGTGCGCGGCAAAGGTTTCGAGATGTTCGCGCGGCAGTGCGCCGCCGATGGTGATGTGAACGGGGGCTCGGTCGCCCATGGCCGGGTCCTTTCGCTTGGGTCTGATCCGACCGGCGAAGCCCCCCTCCCCTCAGCCTGACGTCGCCGCGGACCTCCCTGCCCCCCAGCGCGCGGCTGTACGGTCGATGGCGAGTTCATCGGGACAGGTCTGGCATAGCGCGAAGGCTTCGGCGGGCGTGCCCGCGAGCCACTGCTCCCAGCTTTCTCGTGCGAGGACGACGGGCATGCGGTCGTGTACGTCGGCCATCTGCGGGCAGCCATCTACCATCACCATCGAATAGGCCGCGCCCCACTCCTCGGTCGGGCGCCACAGCCCGGCGACTGCAAAGACGTCTTCGCCCGCCAGCGAGTACCAGGTCCGGGTCATCTGGCCCTTGAGGCCCTCGGCCTCGGCCCAGGCGGTGACGGGGATCAGGCAGCGCCGTCGCTCGAAGCTTGGGCGCCAGAATGCAGTGCCGAGCTTGTCCTCGCGCGCGTTGTTGACGGGCTTGGGCTTCAGCGGCTGACCGTGCTTCCCTTTCAAAGCGAGCGGGAAGCCCCAGGTCATCACCCGCGCCTCGTCCTCGGCGACGACGAGGCCGGGGTAGCCCGGGTAAACCTCGGCGGCGAAGTTCGCGCCTGCGCTGTTGCGCGCGCCGAACAGACGGGCGATTTCCGCAGGGGCCTTGGTCATGCGGTACAAGTTGCACATGGGCTGATGCTCGGCGGACCGCCTTGCCCTATCAATCGGGACGCGCGGCGGCACCAACCACCTTGCAAATATGTTCTCTCTATGTTCTTTTGATGGCATGGAACGAATCGATACGTCTGCTGTCGCCCATGCGATCCTGGACGCCCCGGGCTGGGCGCGGGTCGGGATCACGGCCCCGAGCTCCTGCCTGCGCGAGGATGCCGCGCTCGAACTCGCGCGCGTTATCGCTGATGCGGTCGACGCGCCGGCGAGTGTGCCGTCACCTGAGCAGTCGACCCTGCCGCTCTGAAGTGCGCCTGCTCAGCCCACCGGGCGGGCCAGCAATGCGTCGATCTGCGGGTCGAGCGGAAATCCGAAACGCCGGGCGATCTCGGCGGCGTGTTCGAAGTCGGCCGCGCTGACGTGGAGCGAGCGGGCGAGATCCGCGAGCGTCTCGGCCTCGCGCGGCGCGGACAGCGCATGTAGATTTCCGTGCGCGAGCGTCACCGCAAACGGCCAGGTCATGGCGACGCCGACCACCTCTTCGGTGAGCACAACCAGCGTGTCGCCGGTGCGGATGGCCTCGTCGCACTGGACCGCGTCATAGGCATTGCCGGTGCTGGCAAAGGCGTGGTGGCGCCGGGTGGTGAATGCGAAGCGTTCGCTGTCGGTCAGCATTGTGGTTCTCCGAATATCCCCATGCAAATGAAGAGGCGGAATGCCGGGCGGGGGGCAGTGCCGGCGTTCCGCCTCAGGCCGCGCGGGGGGCTCATCTGCGGCCTTTGCACGAGGACGGGGACCCGCTTGGGGTCCCCGCCGGTTGGAGTTGGGACAAGCCGATCAGGCGTCGACGAGCGGCGGCAGCGCGCCATCGTGTTCGGCGCCGTCCTTGGCACCCGCCCGGCCGCGCTTGGCGGGCGGGGTCGCGGTGCTGTCGCCCAGGCCGTCGCCAGCCTGTTCTTCGCGACGGTCGCCGCCGGCATCGTCGGCCGGGAACATGTCGCTCTCGCCGTATTCGGCGGTGCCGAGGCGGTTGTCACGGCGGCGCGGACGCTGCCAGGCGATCGCCATGGTGCCATCCTCGCGCGGGAAAGCGGCGATGTAGAGCGGCTGCGCCATCGACGGGTCGTCGATCTTGCCCTGGTAGAAGCTCTCGCCGGTCGAGTTCGAGGAGAGTTCGAAGAGCGCGCCGACGATCACCCAGCGGCGCTGGTCGTTGAGCGCGACGATCTCGTAGCGGGGCGCGCGGGGGTTGCTGGAGGTCACCGGCCGCAGGCCGATGGTGCGGGTGATGGTGAGCGTTTCGACAGAGCCGATCAGCTGGCCGTTGGCGTTCTTGCGGATTTCACCGATGTTCATGGACGTTCTCCTGGTAGGATCGATTGCGACCGAACCCCTTGTTCGATCACCCTCTTCCCCCCCCCTTCCCTCCCGGCCGTCAGGCCGAAGCTGCGGGCGCTGCCCGCAGGTAGAAATCCGATTGAATTCCCGGAGAATGCTCGGCGAAAGTTTTATCCTAATTTGCTCTCTGGGAGCTGCGCCGGTAGCGCTCCAACCTGTGCAGGCTCGCCTCGCGCAAAACCGCTGGTGGTTGCCTCACGCAGCCCGGTAAAATGGGGCGGCTTCGACGGGCGATCGCAATGTCGCAGCTGCGGTCTGAGCCAGCCCGGATGATCGTATGCCCTTGGGGTAACAATGGCGCTTCAAATTTCAGGAAGCATGACGTATCGCTGGCGGCGCAACAGGTCTCCGACGCGAGGGGATGGAAAGTAGAATAGATGTCAAACGCCAAGCAAATACTGGCGATGTTACGCAGTCGCGCCGAAGGCGACGACGCCCAGTTCTATTCTATTGCCTTGCAAGTTGCCGCTTCGGAAGCCCGTCAAGGGCACCGTGACACTGCGAATGAACTCCGTTCCGCAGTCGATGCCGCCCGCGGCGCGGGCGGGGTCAAGGCATCTATTCCCGTATCTTTTGCTGCCCCGCGCGGCGATCTCGAAGGACTGCTCGACTACCGCGATCCTGTGGTTGATCTTCAGGACGTGATCCTGAGTGCGTCCGTGTGCGAACGGCTCAATGGCATGCTGCTGCAGCAACGCAAGCGTGATTGGCTGCGCGAACATGGCAAGGTTCCTTCACGCAGCCTGCTGTTCGTTGGCCCTCCGGGATCGGGCAAAACCATGACGGCCGAGGCGATCGCCGGTGAGCTGAAGCTTCCGCTCTTCATCATTCGGCTCGAAACACTGATCACCCGCTATATGGGCGAGACCGCCGCAAAGCTGCGTCTGGTTTTCGATGAAACCCGTCGTCGGCGCGGGGTCTACCTATTCGATGAATTCGACGCTGTCGGCGGTCATCGCACCGCGACCAACGACGTCGCTGAAATGCGCCGGGTGCTCAACAGTTTCCTCCAGTTCATGGAGGAAAAGACCTCGACGGACAGCCCAATCATCGCTGCCACCAACCATCCGGAGCTTCTGGACCGAGCGCTTCTACGCCGGTTCGATGACGTGCTAGAATTTGAGATGCCGACCGCCGCGCAGATTCGCGCGGTGATCAAGG
Organism: Novosphingobium sp. GW835-FHT14H07; assembly: GCF_058793515.1. Classification (NCBI taxonomy): domain Bacteria; kingdom Pseudomonadati; phylum Pseudomonadota; class Alphaproteobacteria; order Sphingomonadales; family Sphingomonadaceae; genus Novosphingobium; species Novosphingobium sp. GW835-FHT14H07. The sequence goes on along the minus strand of NZ_JBXAFX010000029.1, from coordinate 3,426 downwards.
CCAACCTCAAACCCCTCAAGTTCCAGCGCGCTGGATGGGCTGCGATCGAGCAGGCGGCGCACGGGCTGAGCCAGGCCGAAGTCGCCCGCGCTGCGGATGAAGTCGTCAAGACCGCGATCCTCGAGCAGAGGAAGCAGACGACAACCCAGGAGGTCGTCGCCAAGCTCACTGAGCGCCAGGCTATGCGAACGGCGTTTGCGGTGAAGCGCTGAGCCCTGTGAGCGAACACGACCGACCGCACATCGATATCACCGCGCTTGCCCAGCGACGTACTTTCAAATCGCCAGGCAGTAACGCGCGCCAGCGCGCGCTGAACAGGGTTCGCGGGGATCACGGTCTCCGCCTCATCGCGGAAATTGGCAATGCCTTTGCAGAGGCTGAGGCCGGACAGCGCGGTCTGCCTGAACAGCCTGCAGACCTCGAGCCTGCTGGCGGCGTCTTCATTGAGGTCGAACTCAATCGGAGCGCAGGCGCCACCAACCTTGAACGGCAAAGGGAGGGCACACGGCAAGCGGCCGAAATCGTCGACGAAAACGGCGTACGCCGCATTGCCCTGTTTGTCCCGGATGACATGCGCGATGCCTTTTCCCAAGTCTTTGAGGACTACACAAACGGGGAACTGAGCGAAAAGGGATCGCCGCCCAAGAAGACCCGGGTCGAACCGATCGAGCACATTCGCGCGGCTCGCCTGCAAAGTTTCTGGCGCGATGCTCCCGAGGCATTGCCGGAAGATCCCCAGGCGCAGATGTGGTGGGCGCTCTGGTGCTTCAACGATCGCATCGACAGAGTTCTGGGCAGCGCCGCGGTGTTGGGGCTGCATGTCGGCAACCCCGACACCTTTCTGCGTTTTCCGGAGACGACGGTGATCCCGGCATACGGACGGCGCGCATCAATCGAGATGTTGCTGTTCGCAACCGCAGGCATTTCGGAGCTGCGTCGCGCGAGCGACAGCCCGTTGGTGTTTACCCGGGACCTGAAGGACGACGTTCCGGCTTTTATCGATGATCTCGCAGAGCGTGTAACCTGGCCCGGCAATGACGCGCCGGCGGTCTGCCTGCTCGACACTGGGGTCAATCGGGCGCATCCCCTGATAGAACCCGCTCTGTCGCCAGAAGATCTGATGGCGATCGACACGGCCTGGGGCGGGGACGATCACGAACACGGCGCTGGCCATGGGACCGGCATGGCCGGTCTTGCCTTGCATGGGGATCTTGTCGGTCCGCTCGCGAGCAATCTGCCAATTGAGCTCATCCACCGCCTGGAATCGGTCAAGATTCTGCCCCCTCCCGGCGTGCCGGACAATGATCCCCATTCCTACGGACCGATCACCCAGAGCGCCATTCTGCTCGCGGAGATCAACAATCCGGATCGTGACCGTGTTTTCTGCATGGCGGTAACCAACGAGGGGCGCAGCGGATCAGATGCGACGGCGTGGAGCGCGGCCATCGACCAGGCGGCGGCCGGAGCGGAATCGGACGATGCTGAAAATCCGTCGCCTCGGCGGCTGATACTGCTCTCTGCTGGCAATATTCCCGACAATTCCATTGCCGCCGAAATCGCAGATGCTGATGCTTTCCCGGCAGAAGACCCTTCCCAGGCGTGGAATGCCCTCACGATCGGCGGATATACGGACAAGACCGGGATCGGCGAGGCAGGCTACGACGGTTGGACCACGGTGGCACCGGTTGGTGCCGCCAGTCCTTACAGCCGGACATCCTTCCTCTGGGACACCAGCCAATCTCCGTTCAAACCCGAACTCGTCTTCGAGGCTGGGAACAGGGCGCTCAGCCCGTGCGGTGCAGAAGCGGTAGCGGGACTCGATTCCCTTTCCCTCCTTACGGCCTCCCGCCTCGTCGCCCAGAAGCCGCTGGACGCATTCTGGGCGACAAGTGCCGCAACCGCTCAGGCGGCCCGGATGGCGGCTCAGCTGACTGCTGCCTACCCGCATTACTGGCCGGAAACGATCCGCGCGCTGATGGTGCATAGTGCCCGTTGGACCGGGCACATGGATCAACTCGTCGCGCAGTGCGCGACAAAGCGAGAAAAGGCCCACTGCCTCAGGCGGTTCGGTTACGGTATCCCCGATCTGGGCCGTGCGATGGCGTCGGCCATCGATGATCTCGCCCTGGTTGCACAAAACACGATACGTCCGTTCCGGATGGAAGGCGGGAGCGTGCGATTCAACGAGTCGCATATCTATCAGCTTCCCTGGCCCCAGGACGTGCTTGAGGCGCTCGACAACACTCGGGTGAGATTGAAAGTTGCCCTCTCCTATTTCGTGGAACCCAACCCCAGCTTTGCCACCAATCTGGACCCGGCACGCTATCAGTCGTTCGGCCTGCGTTTCGATCTCAAGCGCTCACGTGAGACGATTGGGAACTTCAATCGCCGCAACAATGCCGAAGGATACGACAAAGACGCTCCGCGCGCGGTCAATGAAACGAACGACGGCTGGCTATTTGGCGAAAAGCAGATATCGTCGGGTTCGCTGCATGTCGACATCTGGGAGGGGCCTGCCGTCGAACTTGCCGCCCGCAATGCTCTATATGTCCATCCGATCTCGGGATGGTGGCGCGAGCGCAAATCGCTCGGAAGATATGGCCAAGAGGCGCGCTACGCGTTGGTGATCAGCCTTGAGACGCCGGGCGTTGAAGTCGACCTTCACACGCCAATTTCCGCATTGGTCCCCGTACTGGTCGAGGTCCCCATCGAGATTTGAATAGCGAGCAAGGCCAATGCCGAAGCCTTCGATCCGGGCCATTCAACGCCTCTACGCCATGTCAGGCAATCGCTGTGCGTTTTCCGGCTGTACTGCGCCCATCATCGAAGACAGCCCAGGGATGGCGGGCATCAACATGGGCGAAATCTGCCATATACGCGCCAGCAAGCCAGGCGGTGAACGCTATGATCCCGAACAAAGCGACGCTGAACGCCACGGTTACGAGAATCTCATCCTGCTATGTCGTCGGCATCACAAGCTGATCGACTCCGACACGATTGAATTTTCCGTGGTGAAGCTCCTCGCGATGAAGCAGGAGCACGAGCAGTTGGCTGGCCGTGCAGAGAACACAGCGGACAGGTTTTCAGCAAAGCGCCTTCTTGATGCGATGGACCGCATCACAATCCCCGACAACAAGGGCACCGTGGTCATTGCCAGCGCTGGCTCCAATGTCAGCATCCGTCAGCCGCGATCCCGTGTCACGATGGCACCTCTTGCGGGAACCATCGGTGCTGATCGCGATATGCTGCGGTACACGAAGTATCTCGCGAAGCAGTATAATGAATTCGCCTCGTGGGCTCCGCATCGTACCGAAAAATTCCGGCCCGCGGTGATATATGCAAACATCATTGTGGAGCGGCGTGCAAAATTGACCCCCTTAGCGGGGTGATCGGCGTCTAAAATTGACCCCCTTCATCTCATTGTGA
>NZ_JBXAFX010000028.1:0-50367 GCF_058793515.1 Novosphingobium sp. GW835-FHT14H07 | reverse complement strand
TCACTCCTTCTCTTCGCAAAGAGGCGTGAATCACAACATGCTGGTATTGCTCAACAACTTTCGGTTCGGGCTCTTAGGATTTCCACAGGCATCTAACGCTGCAGGGGGCCATATTGGGGGCCACTGTCAGGTTGAACTATCAAAACCCCATTATAAAACAGCTCAATATGCTTACTTTTGGTTTCCCTTCACCGTCCATTTTCCTGTCCGCCGAATGCCGTGAGCGTCTGGACACGATCGCCGGAAACGCAACAGGCGCCGTTCGAGATGTGGGTGCCGGCATTGTTTCACCGAAGTGCTTCGGCAAGGTTCACGTTCGACTGATGTGGCAATTCGATTAGGCTGCAAGCTTCAAGCCGAGAAGAGTGCCCCATGTGCGAGCCGTCTCGGCTCATCCCCAAGCCAGCTCGAAGAATCCTGGCTTCTCGGAACCCACTGGAACTTGAGTGATTCTTGTGCGTTTGCGACCGGAAGGGGCGCGCTGAACGCCTCTGTTCGGAGGGCACATGAACAGACCGGCGGCCAAGGGTGAGTTTGAAATCGGTAGACGCGAGCTGCTCACCGCCTTGCGCAAGCTGCGAAACGGCGATTTCAGTGCCTCGCTGCCCGAAGACAGCGCCGATACCGAGATTGCCGCGCTGTTCAACGAGGTCGTCGGCATAAACCGGCGCATGACGGAAGAGTTCCAGCGCCTTTCCCGCGTCGTCGGCAAGGAAGGCAAGATCGGCCATCGCGCCGCCGTGCCGGGCGCGGTGGGCGACTGGGACATTACCCTGAGCGCGATCAACGAACTCATTGATGACATGGTGCAGCCGACGACCGAGGTGGCCCGCGTGATCGGCGCCGTTGCCAAGGGTGACCTGTCCCAGTCGATGGCCGTGGAGATCGAAGGCCGCGCCCTGCGGGGCGAGTTCCTGCGCATCGGCAAAGTGGTCAACACCATGGTGGAGCAGTTGGCCAGCTTCGCCTCGGAAGTGACGCGCGTGGCGCGCGAGGTCGGTACCGAAGGCAAGCTCGGCGGACAGGCCAACGTCAAGGGCGTCGCCGGTACGTGGAAGGACCTCACCGACAATGTGAACCTGATGGCCGCAAACCTGACCGGGCAGGTCCGCAACATCGCCGAAGTGACGACCGCCGTGGCGCTGGGCAATCTGTCCAAGAAGATCACCGTCGACGTGAAGGGCGAGATCCTCGAACTGAAGAACACCATCAATACGATGGTTGATCAGCTCAACGGTTTTGCCTCGGAAGTGACCCGCGTGGCGCGCGAGGTCGGCACCGAAGGCAAGCTGGGCGGACAGGCGCAGGTGCCCGGTGTCGCGGGAACGTGGAAGGACCTGACCGACAACGTCAACCTGATGGCCGCAAACCTCACCGGACAGGTCCGCAACATCGCCGAAGTGACGACGGCTGTGGCGTCGGGGGATCTTTCCAAGAAGATTACGGTCGATGTGAAGGGTGAAATCCTCGAGCTCAAGAACACCATCAACGTGATGGTCGATCAGCTCAACGGATTCGCGTCGGAAGTGACGCGCGTGGCGCGCGAGGTCGGCACCGAAGGCAAGCTGGGCGGACAGGCGCAGGTGCCCGGTGTCGCGGGGACGTGGAAGGACCTGACCGACAACGTCAACCTCATGGCGGACAACCTGACGGGCCAGGTCCGTAACATCGCCGAGGTCACCACTGCGGTGGCTTCCGGAGACCTTTCCAAGAAGATCACGGTCGATGTGAAGGGCGAGATCCTCGAGCTCAAGAACACCATCAACGTGATGGTGGACCAGCTTAACGGATTTGCCTCGGAAGTGACGCGCGTGGCGCGCGAGGTCGGCACCGACGGCAAGCTGGGCGGACAGGCGCAGGTGCCGGGTGTCGCGGGGACGTGGAAGGACCTGACCGACAACGTCAACCTCATGGCGGACAATCTGACGGGCCAGGTCCGCAACATTGCCGAGGTGACGACGGCCGTCGCCAAGGGAGACCTTTCGAAGAAGATCACCGTCGAGGTGCGTGGCGAGATCCTCGAGCTGAAGAACACGATCAACGTGATGGTGGACCAGCTTAACGGATTTGCGTCCGAAGTGACCCGCGTGGCGCGTGAGGTGGGCACCGAAGGCCGGCTGGGCGGGCAGGCGCGGGTGCCCGGCGTCGGCGGAACGTGGAAGGACCTGACCGACAACGTCAATGCCATGGCCGGCAATCTTACCGGCCAGGTGCGCAACATTGCCGAGGTGACGACGGCTGTCGCCAGGGGAGACTTGTCCAAGAAGATCACGGTGGACGTGAAGGGCGAGATCCTCGAGCTGAAGAACACCATCAATACGATGGTCGACCAGCTCAACTCCTTCGCCTCCGAAGTGACGCGCGTGGCGCGCGAAGTGGGCACCGAAGGTCGGCTTGGCGGCCAGGCACAGGTCGAGGGTGTGGGCGGAACGTGGAAGGACCTGACCGACAACGTCAACGCCATGGCCGCCAACCTGACCGGGCAGGTGCGCAATATCGCTGAAGTGACCACGGCCGTGGCCCTTGGCGACTTGTCCAAGAAGATCACGGTCGACGTGAAGGGCGAGATTCTCGAGCTGAAGAACACCATCAACACGATGGTCGACCAGCTCAACTCCTTCGCCTCGGAAGTGACCCGCGTGGCGCGCGAGGTGGGCACCGAGGGCAAGCTTGGCGGACAGGCCCATGTGCGCGGCGTGGCAGGGACATGGAAGGACCTGACCGACAACGTGAACCTGATGGCCGACAACCTGACCGGCCAGGTTCGCAACATCGCCGACGTGACCACTGCTGTCGCCAAGGGCGACCTGTCCAAGAAGATTACGGTGGACGTGAAGGGTGAGATCCTCGCGCTCAAGAACACCATCAACACGATGGTCGATCAGCTCAACGGCTTTGCTTCGGAAGTGACCCGCGTGGCGCGCGAAGTGGGGACCGAGGGGAAGCTTGGCGGCCAGGCGCAAGTGCCGGGCGTGGGCGGCACCTGGAAAGACCTGACCGACAACGTGAACCTGATGGCCACCAACCTGACCAACCAGGTTCGCGGCATTGCCGACGTCGTTACCGCGGTTGCGCAAGGCAACCTCAAGCGCAAGCTGACCTTCGACGCGAAGGGTGAGATCGCCGCTCTGGCCGAGACGATCAACGGGATGATCGAGACGCTTTCGACGTTCGGCGATCAGGTTACCAACATGGCCCGCGAAGTCGGGGTCGAAGGGCGGCTTGGTGGACAGGCGCGCGTGCCGGGTGCAGCTGGCCTGTGGCGCGACCTGACCGACAACGTGAATGCGATGGCCACGAACCTGACCAATCAGGTGCGCTCGATCGCCGAGGTGGCAACCGCGGTGACCAAGGGCGACCTTACCCGTTCGATCGCGGTCGAGGCTTCGGGCGAGATGGCCGCGCTGAAGGACAACATCAACGAGATGATCCTCAACCTCAAGGATCAGACGCTCAAGAATGCCGAGCAGGACTGGCTGAAGACCAACCTGGCCCGCTTTTCGCGCATGCTGCAGGGTGAAAGGGATCTTGCAACGATTTCGAACCTGATCATGTCCGAACTGGCCCCGCTGGTGAACGCGCAGTACGGCGTTTTTTACGTCACGAGCCGCGACGACGAGGACATCCGGCTCGACCTCGTCGCCAGCTATGGCGCCGAGAACCACGGCGAGCTGCGCCACCGCTTCGGGCTGCGCGAAGGCCTGATCGGCCAGGCGGCGGCGGACAAGCGGCCAATCCGGCTGTCCAAGGTCCCCGGTGACTTCATCCGCATCGGCTCCGGCCTCGGCACGGCAGCACCGGCCAATATCAATATCCTGCCCGCCCTGTTCGAGGATGAGGTGAAGGCGGTTATCGAGCTCGCCTCGTTCGAGGAGTTCAACGAAACCCACCACAGCTTCCTTGCGCAGCTGATGGAAACCGTCGGTATCGTTCTTAACACGATCGCCGCGACCATGCGGACCGAAGGATTGCTCGAGCAGTCGCAGTTGCTGACCCAGGAACTGCAGGCGCGGCAGACCGAACTGACGCGCAAGCAGGAAGAACTCCACGCCACCAACGAGGAACTGCAGGAGAAGGCCCAGCTCCTCGAGAACGAGAAGCGGCAGGTCGAGGCCAAGAACTTCGAGATCGAGATGGCGCGTCGCGCCGTGGAAGAGAAGGCAGAGCAGCTTGCGCTGACTTCGAAGTACAAGTCCGAGTTCCTTGCCAACATGAGCCACGAGCTGCGCACGCCGCTCAACTCGCTGCTGATCCTGTCCAAGCTTCTCGCCGACAACCAGCAGGGCAACCTCAACGAAAAGCAGACCGAGTTTGCCCGGACGATCCACGGCGCGGGGACCGACCTTCTGAACCTGATCAACGACATCCTCGACCTCTCGAAGATCGAATCCGGCACGGTCTCGATCGAGATGAGCGACATGCCGATGGTCGCGCTCAAGCAGCACATGGAGCGCACATTCCGCCAGCTCGCGTCCGAGAAGGGCCTGTCGTTCGATGTCAGGTTTGACGAATCCCTCCCGGAATCGATCCAGACCGACGAACAGCGTCTCCAGCAGATTGTCCTGAACCTGCTGTCGAACGCCTTCAAGTTCACCGCCGCCGGAGGCGTGACACTTTCCGTCCGCAAGGCGCGGGAGGGGTGGAGCCCCAGCCACCCGGTGCTCGGCGAACTCGATGCGGCGCTGGAGATCGCGGTCAGCGACACCGGGATCGGCATTCCCGAGGACAAGCAGAAGCTGATTTTCGAGGCGTTCCAGCAGGCAGACGGAACGACGAGCCGCAAGTATGGCGGGACGGGCCTCGGCCTGTCGATCAGCCGTGAAATCGCACGGCTCCTTGGCGGCGAGCTTCAGGTGCGCTCGGTTCCCGGGCAGGGCTCGACATTCACCCTTTACGTACCGCTAAACGCCGTGGCGACTTCGCAGGCCCTGCTGGCAGCGGCATCGCCAGAGCGCGATCCGGTCGTGAACTATTCTCCGCCGGACGATCGCGAGCAGCTCAACGGCAATCCGTTCGTCCTCATCGTCGAGGATGATCCGACGTTTGCCACGGTCCTGCTGGAACTGGCGCACCATGCCGGCCTGAAGGGCGTCATTTCCTCGGCTGGTTCCGGGACGATCGGAATGGTGCGCAAGCTCCGTCCGAGTGCGATCACGCTGGACCTTGGATTGTCCGACATCGACGGTTTCGTCCTGCTCGACCTGCTGCGACACGAGCCGGACACTTCCGGCATTCCCGTGTTCGTGATTTCCGGAGCGCAGCAGGCGGCGCATGCTCTCAACCTCGGGGCGGCAGGGGTCATAGAGAAACCTGCCAGCCACGACGAACTGGAGGCGCTGTTTTCCCGGATTGCGAACTTGTCCGGGGACGAGCCCAAGCCGGCCGCTGCGCCGGGGCGGGCCAGGAAGCCCAAACTTTCCGAAATGCAGGCGCTGGGAGGAAGCAAAGTCCTTATCGTCGATGACGATATCCGGAACATCTACTCGCTCACCAGTGTTCTTGAGGCCCATGACGTGCAGGTGGTGCACGCCGAGAGAGGGGCTGAAGGCATCCGACTGCTTGAAACTACCGAGGACATCGATGTCGCGCTGATCGACATCATGATGCCCGAAATGGATGGCTACGAGACCATCCGGAAGATCCGCTCCCTTCCGGCAATCGCAGACATTCCACTTGTGGCGGTGACGGCCAAGGCGATGAAGGGCGACCGCCAGAAGTGCCTTGATGCAGGTGCGTCGGATTACATCTCGAAGCCTGTCGACATCGATCTGCTACTCGCGCTGCTGCGGGTGTGGATCGGACGGAGCCGGGCCAATGCCTCGTCGGTTCAGGCGATGCTCGTGCCGCCTCGCAGCGGCGTGCTGCAATGACCACCGAAGCAACGAAAGAGCGGTCATGCGAGGCAGTTGGCGAGGAACTTGTCCCTTCTGCCCGCATCCTCGTCGTCGATGACGACGAGCGCAACCTGCTCGCGCTGACGCAGGTTCTGGGCGATCTGGGCGAGGTGGTGACGGCAACGTCGGGTCGTGATGCCTTGCGCCATCTGCTGGCCGGCGAGTTCGCCGTGATCCTGCTCGATGTGTTCATGCCTGGGATGGACGGATACGAGGTTGCAGACCTGATCCGGCAACGCAAGCAGACCGCTCGCATCCCGATCATTTTCCTTTCCGCCGTGAACAAGGAGACCGAGCACCTGATTCGGGGGTATGCGATGGGCGCGGTGGACTATGTGTTCAAACCGGTCGATCCTCTTGTCCTGACTTCGAAGGTCAGCGTCTTCGTCGATCTGTTCGAAATGAGGAAGCAGGTCGAGGCGAGAAGTCGCGCGGAGCGGGAGCTGCGCGAAGCGGGGTTCCGATCCGAGCTCGAAAGGCTGCGGATCGAGAACGAGCTGCATTCCGCGCGGGCGCGACAGGCTGCGGTGCTGGAAGCGCTGCCTCTCGCCCTGTTCGAAGCTGTCAGCGATGGCACCGGCACCTTGGTCCGCGAATTTGTGGCAGGCGATCTGGCCAAGCTTGCCGAACGCGAGGCATCTGCCATCGAGGCAGGTGACTTGCGGTGGGAGGATCGCATCCATCCTGACGATCGCGGCGCATTGCAGGTGGACCCGTCAAGCGAGGTGTTCTCCGCGGAATATCGCTGGATCAGCGACGAAGGAGGCCACAAGCACTTCATCGAGCGGGCAGTGCGCATCTCCGAGGAAGGCGCTGACGACTCGAGGTGGGCTGGAACCCTGTTCGATGTGACCGATCGCAAGAAACTTGAGGCGCAGCTGCTCCAGGCCGGAAAGATGGATGCCTTGGGGCAGCTGACGGGCGGAGTGGCGCACGATTTCAACAACGTCCTGGCAGCAGTGCTCGGCGGTGCCTCGCTCCTCGAAAAGCGGGCCAGACTGGAAGATCGCGAGCGGCAGGTCCTAGATCAGGTACGCGCGGCGGCAGAGCGGGGCGTGGCCCTGGTGCGCCGGATGATGGCGTTTGCCCGCAAGCAGGACCTCTCGCCCGTCTACCTGCCACCATCGGAAGTCTGCGACGCCGTTATCGGGCTTGTGCAGCAGACGCTGGGCGGAAATGTCGAACTGGTGTGGAACTGCGAGGAAACCGAGCTGGTCCTCTTCGCCGATCGCTCGCAGCTTGAACTGGCGCTGGTGAATCTCATCATCAATGCGCGCGATGCCATGCCGGGAGGCGGCAGGATCGCGGTCTCGATAGCCGTGGTACCTGCGTCGTCGGACATGCCTTCTTTCCCGGCGGCAAGCTATCTTTCCATCGAGGTACGCGATGCAGGGACAGGCATTCCACCGGCAGTCCTCGAGCGCATTACCGAACCGTTCTTCACCACCAAGGAAGTCGGCAAGGGCACTGGGCTCGGGCTCTCGATGGTGCTGGGCTTTGTAGAGCAATCCGGCGGCAGGATCGAGATCGACAGCATCGTGGGCGAAGGGACTTCAGTGCGCCTGCTCATGCCTGCCGTCCGGAAGCCGGAAGTCGCCGAACGACTTGTCGAGGTAAGCCGCTCTGCACGGCCTGTCAGCCTTCGTCGGATCCTGGTGGTAGATGACGATCCGACGGTGGGCACCATCATCGCAGAGCAGTTGCGCGAGCTTGGCGCGACCGTACAATGTGCATCGAGCGCCGCAGAAGCGTTCGATCTGCTGCGTTCGCCTGTCGAACCGTTCGATCTGCTCCTGACCGACTACGCCATGCCGGGCGCTAATGGACTTGAGGTCATCGCGCAGGCCCGAGCGCTGCATCCTGACCTCCCGTGCGTGCTGATGACAGGTTACGCCGACGACAGTCTGGGCGCCTCCTCGCCAGATGCCACGCACCTTCTCCGCAAACCGGTTTCGGTGGAGGACCTGGAGGCCCTGTTGAGCGGAGAGGTTGCAGCGTGAGGCCGTCGCAGTTGCGGGCAATAGCAGCATGACTGGGCGGTCATGAAGGATCACGACAATGCCCGAACGCTCGCATTTGCTGCAGCCAATTTTCGCTCGGCGTGGACAGTTGAACTGCTTTGCCTGCTCCAGGCAGAGCCCGAACGAACGTGGCCTTTCGCCGACATCGTGACGGCAATGCGGGCGAGCGAGTTGGTGGTGCAGCAGGGTATCGACGCTCTCGTCGGCGCTGGGCTGGTCGTCTCGGACGCTGCCGGAGCGGTGCGTTACGCTGCCCCTGCCTCTCTTGAAGATACCGTTGAACAGGTGATCCGCCTTTACAAATCGGCACCTGACAAAGTCCGCCGCGCCATCGTACGGGCCAATTCCCCGAGCATGGTCGCGTTTGCCGACGCTTTCCGCCTGAGGGACGAGAAATGAACCAGTGGGCACCACCTCTCGTCTACCTGCTGTGCTTCCTGACTAGTACAGGTTGCGCCGTTCTGCTGCTCCGGAGCTACCTTCGTAGCAACGTGCGCCTGCTGCTGTGGAGCGGGATGTGCTTCACACTGCTCGCTGCAAACAACCTCGTGGTGATCTTCGACATGATTCTGCTGCAGGAGTACGACCTGCGTTTGCTTCGCCTGGTTTTTGCACTCGCCGCCGTTTCGGTGCTCTTGTTCGGGTTCATCTGGGAGCAAGAGGACTGATGGAAACCCTGCTCTCCTTCATGGCCGGCGCCATCACATTCGGCTTCTCAGTGGCGGCGCTATTCTTCTTTCGGTTTTGGCGCAGCACTGGCGACGGACTGTTCGCGGCATTCGCGGTTGCATTCCTCCTGCTCGGCGCGGGTCAGGCGATGCTGGCGCTCATGGAGGTCGCGGAAGAGGAAAGAAGCTGGCTGTATCTTGTCAGGCTTGCTGCGTTCCTCTGCATCATCTTTGCCGCCCTGTACAAGAACCGACGCCAGAGGTGAGCGGCAAATGTTATCGCTTCCCCCAAGTGATCCACAATAAGTGGGAATCCATCACGTCAAACCGGACCTGGAACGTCAAGGGTTAAGGAGTTGCCGCCTGTTGGGGAGGGGCGTCGATTACAGCCGCATCCCAGCCAATCCATTACAGCATTAGATCCTGACGGATCAGTAACCCTTGCTGGGACACCCGAACATTCAGAACGCCGTTTGCGGCCTCGGGATCGACGTAGACCATGCAATTATACTGTCAGAGCGAACGGAGATTTGAATGCTGGGCCATCGGGCCTGGGAGGGATCGGATGGCTGACGCGAGACATTGGAGAAACTAAGTCATGTACTTATGGACTTTGGGACTCCCTTCACCGCTCCAGCGTGACCGCTTTGACCAGGTTCGTCGGGCAAGCCAACTTTCCGGCCTTGTCAGATAAAGATATGCGCCAGGGAGACGGGGTGGTCCGGCTATATGGCGTTCTCCCGTGGGACCTTGGGGGGCAGAGCCAACGGTGGCCTGATGGACCCTGCGCTTTCACCGAACGCGGACGTGCTCGCGCAGTGCCACCATATTCGTTACCGCCCAAGGTGCGCTACGTGGCGACACCGTTTTGGAGTTGGGCTGCGACCTCCCTCCCTTCCGGGCCGATCCACGAGAACCATTCGGCGTAAGGATGGCATTCGGCGAAGACGACCGGGTGTCCTGATTCCGGGAGCCCGTTCCACTGCGTTACCGTGACTTCAACGGCGGTTCGACCCGGATTCCATTCGAGGCCAACCCGCACGAGTGGTGCCGCCGGACTTGCTGCTCGACCTGCCTCAGCCATTGCCCAGTCGATCATCCTGCGATCGCTTTCAGGAAGGAACTGGGTGACCATCGAATGGAATATGACGCGCCGCTCACCCTGCGGCGGCTGCGCGGCAAGTTCGCGGACAAGCCATTCGCCGGCGCGGCCCAGTTCGACCTGTGGGGGATGGACCCGGGCGATCGCGATAGCTGCCCGCAGGCGCTCCGATCGCACTTGCTCGCCAGGCCAGATATAGGCGTGAAGCCGCTCACTGTCGGCGTCACGGCGCACGTCGAGGGGGTTCAGGTCCACGCCCTTTGCGCTGGCCAGATCGATCCGTTCGCCTTTGGGCGACGGGCCGATCCAGCGTGGCGCAATGGATACAGCACTGGCAGGGTCACCCGTGCCATGCGTGCCCAAACGCAGAGAGTAGTGTCGGAGATTGAGGTTCAATCCGGCGCTCGATCCCAGTTCGAGCAGGTGGGTCGGCATAGGCGCGCGCGCGTCCAGCTCCATCAGCACTGCGGCAAGGCCGGCTACGCGTGCCACCTCATTGGTCTGGGTCGGTCCGCTCATCCATTCGAGCAGGTCTGCCTCGCAATCGTGGAGCGCCATCGACAGCGTTCTGTCGAGCAACGAGGGTTCGGGCGCCTGGGCAGGCTGCGCCCGGCTGTAGATTGCAGCGAGGCCCGGATGTTTGCCTGAGCGCGCCAGAGCGTGAAGTCCGGCATTCAGGCGGAAAATCACGCCAGCGCTGGCCAGGTCGCCCGGCCAGGTGTCAATCGCATGGGCGAGGCTCGGTGCCTGCGGAAGGACCCGGGCCACGCTCTCGAGGATGGCTGCCACAAGCATCTTTCCGAACTTTCGCGCCTTTTGCGCTTCCACTGCGAGCTGCGCTGCGCCGCGCCCTGTCGCGAAAGCCGAAGCGGAAAATGGTTCGGCAAGGGCAGCGATCGGCAAGGTTTTGTCTTTCATCGTGTCTGACGGCGGGGCAACCACACCCTAGAAGGTCGTCCTCAATTATTCGAATGCCGAGAATTGCGGATTTTCCGTATCCTTCAATAAACATTATGTTAATATGTTAGAATTCAGTCGTATCATTACGTAATATTTTGATCGTCGTGACTTAACGACCGGTGATTATTGACCCTCAAGGAAGATAAATCAATTGAGGGATTTTATGCATACCTGGAAGCTTCTCGCTACCACTTTGCTTGGCTGCGGTCTCGCGGCTCCAGCCTTCGCAGAAGACGTAAGCGAGGCCAGCGAGACGGCCTCGGTCAAGCGGACCGAAACCGTGTCCGGATCGACAACAGCCGGAAAGACGTTCAGCACCGGCGTCGCCAAGGGGCGCGATCTTCTCGACACGGCCATCTCGGCCAGCGTGATCGACGAAAGCGACCTGGCCAAGTTCTCGGTCAGCTCCATTTCCGGCATCATGCAGAACATTCCGGGCATCCGGTCGCTGACCTCGGACGTCGATGGCTACTCGTCGATTACCGTCCGCGGTCTGCCCCTGGCAGCCGATGGTTCGAAGTACCTCCAGCTTCAGGAAGACGGCCTGCCTGTGCTGGAATTCGCCGACATGCAGTTCAACGCCGCGGACCGGTATCTGCGGGCTGACTTCAACATATCCCAGATTCAGTCGATCCGCGGCGGATCAGCCTCCACATTCGCGTCCAACTCGCCTGGCGGGGTCGTGAACCTGATCTCGAAGACGGGCGAAATCGAAAGCGGCAATTTCCAGGTTTCCAGCGGAATCGGTCACGATCTCAAGCGAATTGACTTCGATTATGGCAGCCCTCTGGGCGACAATTGGCGTTTTCACGTCGGCGGCTTCTACCGCGAAGGGGAAGGACCGCGCGATTATGGGTACACCGCCTACCGCGGCGGTCAGATCAAGCTGAACGTCACGCGGAACTTCGCTGGTGGCTACGTCCGCATTTATGGCAAGTACCTCGACGACCGACAGCCGAACTATGGAACGCAACCGGCGCGGATTACCGGGACGGATGAAGCCCCGGTCTTCGCCAGCATCGCTGGAACTCGCCTGGCCGGTGACGGCAATGGCTCGCCGCTTGTCGCGGGTTACCTTGGCACGGACGACCAGAACAATCCCCTGAACCGCAGTCTTGAAAATGGCATGCGTGCGATCGTCAAGGCGATCGGGCTGGAAACGCAATTCGAGATTGCCGACTGGACTGTCAGCAATCGCTTCCGGTTTGCCGACATCAGCGGCGATTTCAATCAGGTTGATTCTATGCTTTCCGCGCCGTCGGCGGTGATATCGACCATCCTGGGCGGCCCGGGCGCCAGCCTGACCTACGCCGCCGGCCCGAATCTCGGGCAGGTCCTCGCGCCCGGTAACCAGATCAACGGCAATGGCCTCGCCAGCATCAATCTGCTGCTGAACATGAACCAGAAGTCGAACGATAACATCACCAACGATCTGCGAGCGTCACGCGTTTTCGCCCTCAATGGCGGCAAGCTGACTGTCAGCGGCGGCATTTACAACGCCATTCAGGACTACAACGTCGACTGGAGCTTCACCAACGCCATTTCCGACGTCGTCGGGAACGGACGGATGGCGCCGCTTGACCTGCGCAATGCCAGCGGGACGCTGCTCAGCCAGAACGGCGTGTTTGCCTACGGCTTCGGCTTCGGACAGCCGCGCGCTTACGGCAATTACAATTTCGACACGAAGTACCGCATCACTGCGCCATATGGCTCGATCAACTTTGCGACCGGCAAGCTCTCGATCGGGGCGAGCTTGCGTTATGATCGTGGCGACGTGAGTGGGAAGGTCATTACCGACGAACTGGTTGCTCCCTTCGATATCAACCGCGATGGCGCCATCGCACCAGTCGAATCGACGGTTGCCGTGCTGCCGCTGACAAGACCGATCCGGATCGACTACAATTACGGCTACTTGTCGTACTCGACCGGGGTCAATTATCGTATAGCCCAGCCGCTTTCAGTGTTTGCCCGCTACAGCCGCGGCGGACGCGCCAGCGCGGATCGCGTCCTGCGCCCTGGATCGCTGAATGCAACGACTGGCCAGCTTGCCAATGATGCCTTGAAGTACGGGATCGTGAAGCAGGCGGAAGCGGGTGTAAAATATCGCAACGACGGTGTCGGCATCTACGTGACCGGCTTTTGGGCATCAACCGAGGAACGCAATACCCAGTTGGCCGCCGACAAGAACGGCAACGTCATCGTCCTGGACGTGGTGCGCGAGTATTCTGCAAAGGGCATCGAACTCGAGGGTGAATTCAAGCGCGGTCCCTTCAGGCTGGCCATCGGCGGGACCTGGACCAAGGCAAAGATCGTCAAGGATGCTGATTTCCCGGAACTCGTCGGGAACGTCCCACGCTACATTCCGTCACTTTCCTTCAACGCCCGACCGACCGTCGAGTTTGCGTCCCTGGCTTTTGGAGCTGTGATCAATGCCACCACGAGCAGCTATGCGCAGGATACGAACCAACTCAAGCTGCCCGGCTACGTCGTCGTCAGCCCGTTTGTGCAGTTCCATCCGGCACAGCAGCTGACGCTTGCGGTCAACGCCTTCAACGTGTTCGACAAGCTGGCTGTCTATTCGGCATCGACCAGCACCATTCCTGCATCGGGGATCGCCAACATCCGGACGCTGAACCCGCGCACGGTCACCGGCTCGATCCGCTACAGCTTCTGATCCTCGGGTGGCTCGTTCGTCCGCGGGCGAGCCACGATCGACACCAAGGCGATAACGCCCGACAAGGAAACCACACTCGTGTTCGACCGCATGAACATTCCGCGCCGCCTCGGCTTTGCTTTCGTCGCGCTGAACGTGACAGCAGCCCTGATGATGGTTGTCTTCGGCATCAGCCTGGCGATGGTGTCGAATGTCAGTGCGCGTAATACTGAGAGCCAGGCAGTCCTGGCCGACACCTTGGCACTGGAGACCGCTCTGCTGCGGCAGAACAGCCAGTTCCGTGGTTTCCTGGTGACTGCCGACGAAAGCTATCTCAAATCGTATCACGAAGGTCGTGACGATTACGACAAGACATCCGCTGCGCTGGAAGCCCGACTCACAGAGCCGGAGCTTCAGGACCTTGTGCGTCGCTCCCGCACCGAAACACTGAAGTGGCGCGAAAGCTGGGGCGACAGGTATATCGCCGTCGTCAAGGCCGGCCAGCGCGATGCGGCGCAGGAGGCGGTCCGTGCGGCAGGCAAGGCCGTGCTGGTAAGCGATGCCGTTTTGCCACTACGCGCGGTGAAAGATGCCAAGACCAAGGAGATCACCGAGGAGACGGCGCGGCAGGAAAGCGCGATCCTCTTCGCGTGGATAGCGCTGGCAATCGGCGGCGCCACCCTGATTGGTCTCGCCCTCGTGCTGTCGCGGCGCCTGTCGCGGTCTATCGCCGTTCCGCTTTCGGACCTGACCGAAACGATGACGGCGCTTGCCGACGGCCAGAATGACGCGCCCATTCCCGGAACCAGCCGTGCCGACGAGCTGGGGGACATGGCTCGCGCGGTCATGGTTTTCCGCGACGCCGCTCTTGACCGCGCCCGCGCCGTGGCCGACCGCGAGCGAGCCATGGCGCAGATCGGAGAGCGCCTGTCAGCCGTTGCCCAAGCGGATCTTTCGGTACGCATTATTGGCGTCCCTCCGGCATTCCAAACAGTGGCGGACGACTTCAACGAAGCGATGGAGCGTCTTTGCCAGGCCATGGGACTGGTGCAGGACAGCATTGTCGCCATCAACCTGACATCTTCCGAGATCCAGCAGGCCACGACCGATCTTGCGACCCGCAGCGAACAGCAGGCGGCGAGCCTGCAGGCATCATCGAGTGCGATGGAGCACCTGACGACCCAGATCGAGGACTATGCCAAGATCGCTGCGCAAGTCAGCGGATCGATGGTCGAGGCGCGCGGGGAGGCGGAGAATGGCGGAATGGTCGTCAGCAAGGCGATCGAGGCGATGGATAACGTGGAACGTGCCAGCGCCGAGATTTCCGAGATCACGGCAATGATCGACGGGATCGCCTTCCAGACCAACCTGCTCGCGCTCAACGCAGGAGTCGAGGCAGCGCGAGCGGGTGAGGCCGGCAAGGGCTTCGCGGTCGTCGCGTCGGAAGTGCGCGCGCTTGCGCAGCGTGCGACAGAAGCCGCCAACGCGATCAAGCAACGCGTCGAGGCGGTGACGAGCCACGTCAGGTCGGGCGCGTCGCTGGTCAACGAGACCGGTTCGGCTTTGGAGACGATCATCAGCCGCGTTGGCGCGGTCACTTCTTCGATCTCGACCATTGCCGAGACGGCGGGCGAACAGAGCATCGCCCTGCGCAAGATCAACGGTGCGATCGGTGCGATGGATCAGATGACCCAGCAGAACGCGGCGATGGTCGAGGAAACGAACGCCGCGACCAAGAACCTGAGCGAGCAGGCCAGCCAGCTTGCCAGCGCCTTTTCCAGCTTCCGCATCGGCGGCGAAAAGCGCCGCCTCCCGACACCCGTTCTGGCACGAGTCCCGACGGTGGCGCCGTCACGCGTGAGGGCGACAACGCCTGCGCCGTCGGTCCCGCTGGCGACAGGCAATCTCGCTATCGACAACGACTGGTCGGAGTTCTGACAAGCGAATTGCAGAGGCGCTAAGCGGCACGACCTGCGGAATTGGGGTGGGGCTGGCTCTGCTGACCCTGAAAGACGGCCCGCCAGACGAGTGCGATGGTGTGCCAGGCCAGCAGGCTGGGCGCCAGGATGTTCAGGATCGGCCGGACGAACATGCCAAGGCCGATGCCGTGCTGGACGGTCACGGTGTGCCCGGCAAAGTAGCTGTCCTGGATCATCGACGGTATGGTCGAGAAGACGATCTCACCCGGGAGGGACAGAACATAGGCGATGACGATAGCGGCAGGGCGCAGCCAGCCTTCCCAGCGCTCCAACATCACGAACAGCAGGATGAGGGCGGGGGTGTAACCGCCAGCTTCCGAAGTGACCAAGGCAAGGCTGACAGCCAGCAGCGTGGCGCGGTGTGCCGGCACCGCCTGTGGGCGGAACCAGATCGCGGCGGCGCCGAGCACCATGCTGGCCTGGCCCAGCCGGAGGACGAGGGAAATGATCGGATCACCGGTTTCGACCAATTGCGAACCGATCAGTGCAGTGATCGGGAAATCGGTGCTGTTCAGCAGCGATTTCATCGGGATGAAGGTCGCCGGATACCAGACATCAAGGACACTTGCGGCATTGAAGCCGCCCGAAAAGGCGGTGATGTTGCGGACGATCTCGCCCGGCGTACCGATACCGAGCATCGCAAAGGAGGCGAGATAGACGGCAACGAAGGCGATTGCGCCGCCTTCGAACCAGCGCCAGCGGCGACGCAGCAGTTGTGCCGCCAGTGCGGCCACCAGATAGACCTTGAGATTGATCGCTACGGCAAGGCTCAGCCATCGCAGGCGGGCCGACTTCAGCAGCGGGCCAAAGGCCAGGATCATGCAGGCAAAGGCAAGCAGGATGAGATTGCCGCGCTCCAGTCCATAGAGCAGCGGCATGCCCGCCGTGAGCGCGAAGGACCGTGGCAGTGCGGTGCGCCGGTCCAGCCTGGTGAAAGCGAGCGCGGCAAGAACGATATCTAGCAGATAGAACCCGTGGATCGCGGCAATGCCAAGCCAGTCGCAGGAGCGGACCTCGAGCCCCGCTGTGGTCTGCCCGTAGCAGGATGCAAGGCTGAGGGGGCGCAGGACGACGAACGAAATCGGCGGGTAGATCGAGGCCCAACTGTCGTAGATGCCGCGGTCATGCGCCCACCATGCGGTGTTGAACCAGTCCATCCAGGTGTCGGAAGACTCATAGAAGAACGGCTGCGGCAGATAGCCCCGCGTGACCAGGTGCCACATGTTCCATACGGTCATCGCGGCGATGAGCGCGGCCATCGCCCATTCGAAGCGGAGCCCTGCGCGTCTGTCCATGGTCACGAGGCCGAGGGCCGGAAGACCCAGCGTTTGAGGACGATATAGTTCAGGACGACGACCAAGACGGTGGTTGCCGCGCCTGCGGCATAGGGATCGGCGAGGTAATGGGAGGCCAGGCGCAGAACGAGCAGGTTGACGATATAGTTGCCGAGGTAGGACAGCACGAAGCGGAGTTTGGCGGGGGCGCTGCCGGCAAAAACGCCACGCGAATAGGTGACGTAGTTGAACGCAGTGCCAAGGACGTAACCGATGGCCTGCGCGAGGTAGCGATCAAGGCCCAGCCAGACCAGGGCGGCATAGATGCCGAAGCCGAAGGCTGTGTTCACGGCTCCGGCAACCAGATAGCGTATAATCTCCAGCATACGCGCGCGGCCCAGGTCAGTAGTCTTGCGGGAAATTGTAGCGTTCCCGTTCGTGGACGAGCGGGGCTGCGCGGGTCCTCTCCGAAATCTGGCGAACATGGTCTCCCATCAGGCCGAGGAAGCCGAAGATCAGTGAAACCTGCGCCTGCATCACGCTGCCGATCAGCCATCCGGCGATGGGGCGCCCGGTAAAGAAGGCGATGCCTGCGCCAACCAGCATGGCCAAGGCGATCACGATGCCGACCACCCCGAAGTAAAGCGGCACGCGCAGAAGCCGCTTGGAGGAGCCAGTCAACCCCGTCACCGCAAAATCGAGCAGAGTGAAGAAGTTGTTCTTCGATGCTCCACGCGCGCGGGGGGGGCGGACGTAGCCGATGGTCTCGAGCGGGAAGCCCGTTTCGACCAACAGTGCGCGATAGAAGGGTTCAGGCTCGTTCAGCGCCTTGATCGCATCGACCACGCGGCGGCTGTAGAGACCAAAGCCGGTGGCATTGGGAATGGTCTGGAAATCGCCGAAGTTCTTGGCGAGCCAGTAGGACAGGCCGCGGACAAGGCGCAGCACGGTTCCGGAGTCCTCGGATTCACGGACGCCCAGCACGATGTCCACGCCTGCCCGCCAGCGCTCCACAAAGTGTGGCAGCAGGGCGGGGGTGTCCTGGAAATCGGCACACATGCCGATGACCGCTCGCCCACGCGCAGCGAAGATGCCGTGCGTCGGGGAGCGCATCTGCCCGAAATTGCGGGTGTTGACGATCAGTCGGATGCGCGGATCGCGCAGGCACATTTCGCGGATGATCGGCACCGTGCGATCGGTGGAGCAATTATCGATGAACAGGATTTCGAAGCTCGCTCCGGTCTTCTCAAGTTCAGCGATCACCGCAGCGGCAATGGCCTGCGCGTTGAGTTCCTCGTTGTAGCACGGGATGACGACCGAGATGTCCTCGATCTCGGGGGCTCCTGCCGAGGCAGAGGTGAGTGCCGGTGCAGTGCTGGCGCAGGTCATTGCGCTGCCTTTCGGGGCTCTGCCGGTGGGGGGCGCAGCTTGTAGAATGCCACGGCCAGCCCGAGCAGCAGCAGGAGCAGGCCTATGGCCAGAGCGGGGAAATTGTACTGGCGGTCGGGATCGACATAGGCCGGTTCGAGAATGCGGATATTTGCAGTGGAGGTCAGGTCCTCGACCGAAGTGCCCTGCAGGAAGCGCTTGTAGTTGTCGTAGAGCGACTGGGCGACATCAAGTTCGCGTCGCAGCCTCAGGCCGTTGGTTGATTCCTGTACGACCTGCCCGACCGAGCCGCGCTGCTGCGGCTGGGGTTCGGCTGCGAGGGCGCGGCGCCGCAGCAGTTCATCCAGCTCCACCCGGGCACGCTGGACAAGGATGTTCTGGTCCGTCGCGAAACGGCGCAGCGCATTGAGTTCGGACTGCTTGGCCTCGATCTGCGCATCGAGCGCCGGGACCTTCTTGGCCACCTCCTGGACGGCGGACTGCGGATCGCCATAGCGGGTGTTGAGGCGGAAAGTGTCGAACTCTGCCTGCGCCCGGTCGAGCCGTTGCGCTGCCTGATCGACCAGTTGTTCCAGAATGCGGCGCTTGTAGGCAGTCTGCTCACGCGAGATCACGCCAAGCTGTTCGCGCACGGCATCGGCATAAGTGGCGACCACTTCGCGCGCGAAATCGCCATCACGGCGCACCAGTTCGATCTCGATGATGCCGCCACGCATGATGCGGACGTCTACGTTCCTTTCGAGCCAGCGCAGGCCTTGCGTCTCGTTCAGACCAAGGCGCTCTCCCAGCTTGACGCGCTTGGCGACGAGCTGGCGCACATAGACGCTGCGGGCAACCTTCAGGCTGACTTCGATCGCCGTCTGGTTGCCGAAGATGTTGGCACCGGCCCCAAGCTGGCTCAATGTCCCGGACAGGCCGAGCGTGGACGGGTCGCTCGGCGTCAGGCTTACCGCGGCGCGGTAGTTCTGCGGGTAGACCGTGAATACGGCACTGACCGCCAGCGCGACGGCGAGACCGGTGCGGCGGACGCGGTCGTTGCCGATGATGCGGCCGCGCGCGAGGGTGCCGACGAGGCTTTTGCGCGGTGTCATCACTTGATCGCCGCAAGGGCAGCGGCACCGATGCCGGCCTGGAAGATGATCTGGGTAATGTCCTTGATCTTGGCCAGCAGGGTCGACGATTGCGTGCGCACCGGTACGAACAGTACGTCCCCTGGCAACGCGGTGGCGTTCAGAGCGCCTCTCCGCTTTGTTTCCACCGCGCCATTGGCGTGGACCACGAAGATCGCGCCCTTGTCGGCCGAGCGTTGGACGCCGCCAGCCGATTCCAGATAGTCCTTCACCTTGCCGGTGCGTGCCGGCTCGAGCAGGAACGAGGCCGGCCGATAGACCGCGCCGAACACGCCCACTGTATCGACGCGCGGCGGAACGATGATGCGATCGTTGTTTTCCAGCACGACCGTCTCGGGCAAGGCTGTCGCGGTAGGCGCGATGTCCATCACCAGACGCCCGTCGGGCTCTGCCGAGCGCATCCTTTGCAGCAGGGCCCTTGCCGATGCCAATTGCGCTTCACGGTCGGGCTGGCTTTGCGAGGCATAACCGGTGAGGGCGGCCGCATTGACCATCTGTTCCAGCTGTTCGACCGCAGCCCTGAAGCTTTCGCGCTGTTGTTCGCGTACCGTGGCGCGGCTGAACACCGTTCCGTAGACGAATGCCCGGCTCGTGAAGCCCCCGGCAAGACGAACGACTTCGCCGACCGATGTGCCGGGGGCGACGAAGTAGTTGCCGGGGCGCTGGACTTCGCCTTCAAGCCGCACAAGTACGGACTGCTTCTCGATCGGGCGGGCAAGGCTGCCCTTGGCGAGGATCTGCAGCACGTCGCCGCCTTCGGCCGGGGAGAGGGCAAGCTGGGCGCGGGGCAACTCGCGGCTGCCGATGCTATCGCGGTCTGCCAAACGGTAGAGGATGACGCGATCGGGATCTGCAAGCTGGTTCGGGCCACCGGCGTAAGCGAGAAGATCCTCAAGCGTTTCCTGCCCGCGCAGTTCGTAAATCGCTTCCTCGTTGGCGCTGCCGATCACGGCGACTTGCTTGCCGACCGGGGGAACGAACAGCACGTCCTCGTTGCGCAGGATCGGATCGCGCGAGCGATCGCCCTTGCGCAGGATGTCGTAGAGATCGAAATCCTGCACTTCCTGCCCATTGCGGTAGAGCTTGACGCTGCGCAGGCTGCCACCCGCGTTGGGGCCACCGGCGGCGATCAGGGCGCCGAGCAGCGTAGAGAGTGAGTTCACCGTGTAAACGCCGGGCTGCTGCGCGAAGCCGGTCACGAACACCCGGATGCCGTGCAGCTTCTTGATGCTGACCGACACGTCGTAGCCGCGATATTGGGCGCCAATGGCCTGTGAGACGTGCCGCTTGAGATCGCGATAACGGACCCCGATGAGGCTGACCTCGCCAATATTCGGGAGAAAGATGCGTCCATTGGCGTCCACCGGGAATTCGGCGCTGCCGACGACGGACCCGGTCAGGTTGATCGCGATGACATCGCCCACGCCGATGGGATAATCGGGCGGAATGACGAGAGCCGAGGGCACGGAGTAATCGGTGGCGCTGGGCACCAGAAGGTCTGCGCCGAAGCGGGGGACCTTCCTACCGGCCATGCTCGCGAGGAACTGTTCGAATTCGCTCAGCTTCGGTTCGGGGCGCTTGGCGTCGTTGCTGGAAGTGGCACGGTTTATCTTGTCGGTGCCGGATCCGGACGAGCCTTCGGCAGTGACGTCGCGCTCGCTGCTGCTTCTCGTGGTTTGTGTGATGTCGAGCGGCGTGAACTGGGTCGATGTCGTGGCGGTTTCGCTCTCGTCATCATCGCGCTGCCCGCTCTGTTGGGAATTCTGTTGCGATTCCTGTTGTGCGTACACGGGCGCAGCAATGGCCAGCAGGCTCCCCGCGATTGCGGGAATAATGCCCCGCGCGAAAAGCATGGGGCGACCGGGAGGGGGGCTGA
Organism: Novosphingobium sp. GW835-FHT14H07; assembly: GCF_058793515.1. NCBI lineage: Bacteria > Pseudomonadati > Pseudomonadota > Alphaproteobacteria > Sphingomonadales > Sphingomonadaceae > Novosphingobium > Novosphingobium sp. GW835-FHT14H07. Next base: position 29,421 of record NZ_JBXAFX010000028.1, on the reverse strand, counting down.
TGGGCATGACGCTTTCTTTTCTTGATCAGGCTGGAGCCGGAACGCCGGGAGCAAGGGTTTTGGTGTGCGACTGTCCGAGCCAGTCCATCGTTTCTCGGATGCCCTCGATCAGCGGCACGCGGGCAATCCCGTGCGACCTGAGGAGGGCGTCGTAGCTGGCGTCATCGCCGTGATAGATGTCGGCATCGGGTGCAATGATCGCCGCGCGGTCAACTCCGCACCCCGGAACCAGGCTGGCGACGAGCCGGGCGATGTCCCCCAACTCCATCGGCTCTCCACCGCTGTCGAAACATGAGACGCCTTCATCGCGCAGCATCATCGCCAGGACGAGGCTCAGCAATTCGCGCAAGCTGGCATAGGCTCGGACCACCTGACGGGGGCTGCGCACTGCAACGGGCCTGCCGGCCAGCGCATCGAGAATGAAGCTGGCAATGGCATAGGCTTCGGGCTTGTTGATGCGGGGGCCAAGCAAGGCATAGATGCGCACGATGGCGGCCGTGGCCTGGCGTTCGTGTGCCCACGCGGCAAAGCGCTCCTCCTCTTCGAGCTTGAGCTGCCCATATAGTTTGAGCGCACCTTGGGCGCTGCCGGCTACGACTTTTGCGGCGGCACCGGACGAGGCGACGAACAGGCCCGTGGTGCCAATTGCGTCCAGTGCGGCAAGCACCTGTCCGGTGATGGCGCGATTGGATGCGGCGTAGTCACGTTCGTCCATTGCCACAGCACGATCCTTGGTCAGGAAGGCGGTGTGAAATACCCACGTCGGCGCATGGGGAAGGTCGGTGATGGAAGAAAGCGCGGCTTGCGGCAGAGTGCTGCCATCGGCCAGCACCAAATCTCTGGCGCTCGATCCGAAAGCGCGGACGCGTTCCCGGACAACCTCTGGGCCAAGCGCGACGCTCAACAGGTCGAGCAGGGCAAGGCCGATCCATCCGCCCGCACCGGTGATGACGATGCGATGCCCATCCTTGCGCAGAGCCTCTGCCACGACTGGGTCAAGCATGGGCGCCCGCCAGAATGGTGCCGGCAAGATCTCTGAATCCGTCAAAGCTGCGGTCGGGGTTGGGGATGTAGTCTGCCTTGGCGTAGCCGTGGGTGAGGAACATGAACGGCATGCCGAGGCTGTCGGCGACAGCGTGATCGATCTCGCTGTCGCCAATGAACAGGCAATCGCGCGGCCCCACCTGCAGCGCTTCAAGGACTGCTTCAAGCAGATCGGGTGCAGGTTTCGCCGGAACACCCTGGCGCCCGCCTACAACCGAAGAGAACAGGTGCGCGAGGTCGGTGTCCGCCAGAACCTTGTCGACAAGCTGTTGCGGTTTGTTCGAGCAGATTGCCAACGTGAAGCCTGCCTCGCGCAGGGTGATCAGACCGTCCTCCACATCGGCGAAAAGCGAGCTTCGCTCGGTTCGCTTGGCGGCATAGCGCGCGCGGAATTCCGCTATTTCGTCGTCGGGATCGGCACAGGCGCTACCGAGCAGCGCGGCGACCATGCGAGGGCCGCCCTCGCTCATCCATGGCCGGGCAACCTGCGGATCGACGACGAGATTGCTGCCACGGTCACGCAGCATTTCATCGAGGATCTCGACGCATATGGCGCAGCTATCGACGAGCGTGCCATCGAGGTCGAATATCAGCGATTTCTGCACCCCCGACATGGCCTATCTCAGGATGGTGCAGGGGCTCATCGCCTCTGCCAATTCGGCATCGCTGAGGAATGGCGACAGGTCTTCAAGCGGTGGCGACACCATCGAGCCGTCGGCGAGGCGACGGCTGGAAAGCTTCGGTTCGAATTGCTGAGTCTTGTCGATCATCACTTCGCAGAGCTGTGGGCCGGGGGCGTCAAGCGTTGCACGAATGGCTGATGACAGCTCACCATCACGACCCGCCTTGCGCGCGGGGATGCCGAAGCCTTCGGCCAGTCTGGCGAACTCGGGGAATGTCAGGCCGCTGTCGGGGCCACAGCCCACCGAAAAGCCGCTGAAGTGCGCGACCTGGGACTGGCGGATCGAATGGTAGCCGTCGTTATTGAGGACGAAGATCTTGATGGGCAGGTCTGCGCCGACGATCGTCTGCAATTCCTGCAGGTTCATCATGATCGATCCGTCGCCGGCCAGGCAGACGATCCGCTTGGGTGTTGCCCCCATGGTGGCCGAACCGAAGTATGCACCGATCGCTGCGGGCAGGTCGTATCCCATGCTGGCGCAGCCGGAGTTGGTGTAAAGCCGCTGACCCGCCTTGATCCGTGCCGCCTGGAATATCGTGACGCAGGCCGTACCGTCTCCGGTGACGATAATATCGCATTCGTCCAGCTCCTCGAACAGGGCCTCTGCAAAGACGTAAGGGTTGATCGGCCCGGTTTCGGACCTCATCGTATCAAGAACGGCGGGGTAACGGGCAGACCGTTCACGGCTGCGGGCGAGGTAGGCCGCTCTTTGGGCTTGGCCGGTCGGCGGGAGCGGGATGGTCTTAGCTGCTGAGAAGAACGCGCGCAGATCGGCGTGGATCGGGCGGTGCAAACGCAGGGTCGGCTTGGCGAGCTCGGCGCTGTCGATGTCGACCATGGCGATGCGCGCGTTGCGGGCAAAGCTGCCGAAGTTGTAGCTGATCTGGCGGATGTTCAGCCGGCTGCCAAGCACCAGCACGTAGTCCGACGCCTGAACCGCGAAGTTGCCTCCACGGTCACCCACGCTGCCGGGCCGCCCCACATAAAGCGGGTGGGCGTCGGGCAAGGCATCGTGCGCATTCCAACCGGTCACGACCGGAGCACCGAGACGTTCGATGAATTCGAGAAACGCTGCGTGCGTGCCAGACAGTCGCACACCTGCGCCCGCGAAGACAACCGGGCGTTCTGCTGCGGTGATTTCCGCCAGCAGTGCCCCGACTTCCGCTTCAAGATCAGCGCCTTCAAGCGCGCCGGCCTCTACTGTGGTGTTGGTCGGCAGGTCGGCCATGTCGTCTTCGGACGCAGGATCATATGCTGCCAGCGCCTCGGGATCGACCGGGGCCGCCTGGACGTCGATCGGCACGTCGATCCACACCGGGCCTGGCCTGCCCCTGCGGGCGAGGTGAATGGCGCGTTCGACCACACGGCGTGTTTCCTGCGGGTCCTGCAGCAGCACGGCATACTTGGTGATCGGGCGCGCCATCGCGACGATATCGACTTCCTGATCGCCAAGCTGGCGCAGGGGAATCTGCGGATAGTTTCCTGCGATAGTCTCGCGCTTTACTTGCCCCGAAACGACGATCATCGGGATGGAATCGACATAGGCGCCATAGACGCCGTTAAGAGCGTTCACGCCGCCCGGCCCCGTCGTGACGTTGACCAGGGCCGGACGTCCGGTCAGACGCCCGTAACTTTCCGCGGCAATGGCGCAGGCCTGTTCGTGGTGGGAGAAGATCTTGCGGAGGCCTGCTTCCCGGCCGAACGCATCGTTCAGGTGCATGGCACCTCCGCCCGTCAGCATGAAGCAATCGCTGATGCCATGCTCGACGAGCAGACGCGCGATCAGGTCTGCAACACGAATAATCTGCGCCATGGGATCAGGCTGCTTCCGCCGTGCGGGCAGAGACTTTCTGGCGGGCTTCCATCATTTCGATGCGAGCGGAATCTTCCTCGGCAATGCCGCGGTAGAAATCGCGCTTGTTCTTCAGCCAGAGCAGTTCGAACTCGATGGCGAGTTCCATGCCGGCCTGAGCGCGGCCATCATCCGCAACGACTGAATCGAAGACCACCTTGCGGGTTTCGAAGCGATCAAGTCGGTGGCGGCGAGCGCCTGAGAGAAGCGGAATCGAATCCGGGCTGACACCGCCGCCCACGACCAGTTCGACGCCGCGGATGCGAGCTTCCTGCGCCACGCGGTTCACGTAGGCAGTCATTTCCGGCGAATTGACAAAGCCTCGATCCTTGCCAAGTGAACCGGCAAAATCCACGCGGCCGAACACGAAGCCCACCTTGCCGGCCTGTGCGACGCTGCCGAGTTCCTCGAGATGCTCGAAGGTTGCCGCAGTTTCGACGTTGAACAGGAAGGACATGTCCTCCTGTTCCTTTGCCGGAAACACCTTGTTCTTGGCAGCGATGAACTTGCTGAGCGCGTAGGGCGTTTCGACCATCGGGGCGATGATCATGTCGACGCCGTACTGGCGTGCTTCGATCAGATCACGGATCGCCTCGCACCCGCCGATCTTCAGTGCCACCTTGAGCCCGGCGCGGCGCGCCAGTTCGAGCAGGCGAAGAAATTCGTCGGATCGTGTGCCTTCCGCCTCGAATTCCGCCTTGACCGCAACGAAACCGAGATCTTTCCGTCCCTTTTCGAGAATGGCAAGCATCTGTTTTTCATAAGTATTCATCTTGTCATCCTGTCCTTTGAGCCAACAGATCAGCGCTTGCCATTGACGAAATTGGCGAGCATTTCGATGCTGTAGGAAAGATGGTCTTCAGTAAGACCCGGATAGAGACCAAGCCAGAAGGTGTTGGTCGTCACGAGATCGGCGTTGGCAAGGTCGCCAGCGACACGAACATTGCGCCCCTTCATGTAGGGCTGATGCAGCAGGTTGCCGCCAAACAGCAGACGCGTACCGACCTGCTTGTCATTGAGGTACTGAACGAGTTCTTCGCGATTCAGGCCGCTTTCGGGGCGGATCGTCAGCGGGAAGCCAAACCAGCTCGGCTTGCTGCGCGGGGTGGCCTCGGGCAGGATGAACACATCCTCGAGCGGGCGCATCAGTTCGATCAGCTTGGCGAAATTGCGGCCGCGCGCGGCAATGAACTCATCGACCTGCGCAAGCTGGGCGAGGCCCACGGCGGCCTGCATGTCGGTGATCTTCAGGTTGTAGCCGACATGGCCGTACGTGTACTTGTGGTCATAGCCGTGCGGCAGTGTGCCGAGGCGGCGGGCAAAGCGCTTGCCGCAGGTGTTGTCCTGTCCGGGCGCACACCAGCAATCCCGGCCCCAGTCACGGATGGATTCGACCACGCGCTTGAGCCGTGGTTTGTCGGTGAACACGGCGCCGCCTTCGCCCATGGTGATGTGGTGGGCGGGGTAGAACGACAGCGTGCCGAGATGGCCAAAGGTGCCGACGGGCTTGTCGTCATAAGTGGCGCCGAGCGCGTCGCAGGTGTCCTCGACCACCCAGAGATTGTACTTCTCGGCAACGCGCATGACTTCGGCGAGGTCGAACGGGTTGCCCAGCGTATGGGCGATCATGATCGCACGGGTCTTTTCCGAAACCGCCGCCTCGATCATTTCCGGCTTGATGTTGTAGGTCGGGATGTCGACGTCGACGAACACCGGGACAAGGCCGTACTGCAACGACGGATTGACCGTGGTAGGGAACCCGGTGGCCACGGTGATGACCTCGTCACCGGCCTTCAGCGCTTCGCTGCGATGGTAGTGCGAAGTCAGCGCGGCAAGGGCGAGAAGGTTGGCTGACGAGCCGGAATTGGTGGTGAGCGCGTGTGCCACGCCCATGCGCTTTGCCAGCTGCTCTTCGAACAGCGCGTTGTAGCGCCCCGTGGTCAGCCACATGTCAAGGCTGGCGTCGACCAGGTTGCACATCTCGCTTTCGCCCACGACCTTGCCGGACACCGGCACAGGGCTCTGCCCCGGTACGAAGGGGCGCGGTGCGTGGAAGCGGCGAGCATACTCGCCTGAGAGACTGACGATCAGTTCGCGCAGTTCAGCTTCGCCCGCATGGGCAGCCACGGCCTGAACGTCGGCAGCGCGAGGAAGGGTGTCGGTTGTCATGTCATGCACTGCCTGATTGGAATTGCTGGAATTTTTCACGGTATTCGGCGAGCTGGCGGAGGGAGGTGGCCCTTGCGCAGGCGCCGCGATCCACGGTCTGGTGCCACGAGACGATGCGCCGCAGAGCTTCGTCGAGACCCCAGGTCGGTCGCCAGCCCAGGACGCTGCGCGCTTTTGCGCAATCGAGCCTGAGATTGTGCGCCTCGTGGCGATCGGCTGCCGTCCCTAGACGGTCCCAGCCGGACACGCCCCAGGCTTCGGTCATCCTGTTGGCAATCCAGTCAACCGGGCGGGTGTCGTCATCGGCGGGACCGAAGTTCCAGCCTTCGGCTGCCCAAGACTTCCCTGAAGCGAGTGCCTCGGCAATCATCAGGTAACCGCCCAAGGCCTCAAGGACGTGTTGCCAGGGACGGATCGCGCGGGGATTTCGGATCAGCGGGCGCTCGCCAGCGATCAACGCGCGGACGATATCCGGGATCAGGCGGTCGCGTGCCCAGTCCCCCCCGCCGATGACGTTGCCGGCGCGGACCGAGGCAAGGCCCGCCGCGCCTTCGGCCGAGAAGAAGCTGCGGCGATAGGCCGATATCACGATCTCGGCCGCACCCTTGCTGGCGGAATAGGGATCGTGCCCACCCATCGGATCGTTCTCGCGATAGGGCCAGAGCCATTCGCGATTCTCGTAGGCCTTGTCCGACGTGATGCACACGATCGCGCGGAGTGACTTTGCCTGTCGACACGCCTCGAGCATGTGCACCGTGCCCTGGACATTCGTCGCGAACGTCTCGACCGGGGTTTCGTAGGACAGGCGGACGAGCGGTTGCGCGGCCATGTGGAACACGACTTCCGGATCGCATCGTTCGACCGCGGCGACGCACGTGGGCAAATCGCGGATGTCGCCCTCGATATGGTCAACAATCGCATCGATTTGTGCCTGCCGGAACAGGCTCGTCTCTTCGGCGGCAAGTGAAAGACCGGTGACCTTTGCCCCCATCTGCTTGAGCCAGAGAGATAGCCAGCTGCCCTTGAAGCCGGTGTGGCCGGTAAGCAGGACCCGGCGTCCTGCCCAGAAGGTGGGATCGTGCAGATGAGTCATGCTCACCAGCACTTCCACGGCGCAGAACCTTCGGCCCAGAGGCGATCGAGCAATTGCTTGTCGCGCAGCGTGTCCATGGGTTGCCAGAACCCGCTGTGGCGGAAGGCGACGAGTTCGCCCTGCCGGGCCAGCGTTTCAAGCGGGCCGCTTTCCCAGATCGTGCCAGCGCTCGGGATCAGATCGATCACAGACGGATCGAGGACGAAGAATCCGCCGTTGATCAGCCCACCATCCCCAGCGGGCTTTTCCTTGAAGTCGACAACCTTGTCGCCATCGAATTCCAGCGCGCCGAACCGTCCGGGAGGGGCGACGGCCGCGATGGTCGCCTTGCGTCCATGAGCGCGGTGAAATGCGAGTTCGGCGGTCACGTCGATATCGGCAACGCCATCGCCATAAGTGAAGCAGAATGGCTCATCATCGAGATGGGAGCGGACTGCGCGCAGCCGTCCACCGGTCTGCGCTTCGGCACCGGTTTCGACCAGGGTAACTTTCCAAGGCTCACATTTGGCCTGGTGCACTTCCATTGCATTGCGTGACAGATCGATTGTCACATCGGCCGAATGCAGGAAGTAATTCGCAAAAAACTCCTTGATGACGTAACCCTTGTAACCCAGGCATATCACGAAATCAGTCACGCCGTGGGCGGCATATATTTTCATGATATGCCAGATTATCGGAAATCCGCCGACTTCGACCATTGGCTTTGGGCGAACAGACGTTTCTTCACCGAGGCGAGTCCCTAGGCCGCCTGCCAGAATGACCGCTTTGGTCAAAGTATACCCCAGAATGATTGTATGATATAGGAGCGTCGCCCCAACCACTCCTCATTATTACTTAGGTTTGCCAAAAGCGCGGCAATTCGCGTCCATTATGGAGAAGAAGCGAAAAGTTACCTTCATTTAGAAGCTAATAATGCGGACGACCGGTCCGCTTCTTGGCGCATTTTCTTGCGGGCGAAGCACGACCCGCTCCTGTCCCTGTTGCAGGAGCGTCTGGTACATTCGCAGTTCGCCGGCGAAGCGATCGCTTTCGGCTGCGTAGCGATCATACTGGGCAATGATCGCATAATCGGCCGTGCAGGAACTGGCGCGTTCAGGGGCAAGTGTGCCGTAATCGACGATGGCTCTTGATCCCCGTGCGGCCTCGATTGTGGCGTAATCGATCTTGCCCGCAAGCATGGCTTTGGCGTCCACGCAACCCGCATCGCCCATCGGAAACAGGATGCGCCATGGTGCGGCCTGCAGATCGAAGGCAAACTGTTCGATAAGCACCGTGGAGCCGGGGGGAATGTTGGCCAGTGCCCAGGCAGATGCGGCTTGGCGCGTATCCTGGGCCCGCGCCTCGGTGCGATCGAGTGCGGCTGCGGCCAATGGAGCGGCGACCCCTACAAGAATGACGGGAAGAGCCAGTCTTTGGGCCCGGAATCCAAGCGAAGCGACCCGGCTTGCAACCCGGCTTGCCGCAGCACCGAGGGCAATTGCCATGAGAGGCAGTAGCGGCAGGGCCCAGCGGTCCCACACCAGATGCTGAGCCGCAAGTACCATGATAAAGCCCAGCAGCACCGGCAGCAGCATTCTTGCCGCAAACCCATGCCGCGCGATCAACCACAATCCCCAGATTGCGAGCAGGCTTCCCGACAGGCCGAGGCCGTTCAAGACCGGACCCTGCCCGTACCACACCAGATTCTGCCAAGGCGAGCCACCGGTTGCGCCGAGATGATGGGCCTGTGCCTCGCCCTGCAGGTTCCGCCACAGCGTTTCGTGATCCAGCACAAGGTAGGGGGAGATCAGCAGCAGCAGTGCGAGAGTCAGCGCGCCGAACGCCGCGACCCTTGCGAGGCTCTCGCGAAAGGAAGCTTCACCTTTGCTCCATCGATTCAGCAGGGCCGCGATCATCGGCAAGGCACCCAGTGCAAACGGCCACTTGGTGGCGACGGCCAGGGCCAGCCAGACCGCCGCCCACACGAAGCGGCTGTTCGAGGGCTCGCGCGCATGGCGTGCCGTGGCGATCAGGCAGGCAAGCAGAAAGCTTGTCGCCATTATGTCTGATCTGATGACTTGCGCCCAGGTCACTGCCAAGGGGCTGACCGCAAGGACCAATCCCGCGCCCAGTGCTACCTTTCGATCGAGAAGTTCGTCGGCGAGGCGCATGGTCAGCCAGACGCTGAGGACTCCGAACGCGGCCATGACTATGCGTCCCGGCAGGATCACCAATGTCGGATCGGCAAAGACCGCGTCGGCAAAGGCCGTGGGCGATGCGAAGTGGCCGCTGACGTAGCCCACTGCGAACACGATCAGGTCTACCAGCGCGAGAACGTACATGGTCGTTGTGGCGGGATGGCCGAACCATCCGGGATTGAGCGTGCCGGTGCGCAGTATGCGGATGGCACCCATCTCGAACATCAGTTCGTCAGGATCATTGAGTGCAGGCAGGCCGAAATCGATGTGCTGCAGGCGCAAGGCTGCTGCCACAAACAGAACGGCCACCACGGCGATCTTCAACCTGATACTGGTCATTCGCAGGTCTGATCAGCCGCATGCGGTGCCGCAAGCGTGGAGTCCGGGTGCGGCATGTTATCAGTTGGTCCCTGTCCGTGCCCGCCTTACTGCCGACCACTCTTCGCAAAGAGAACACGGCGGGCAATGACAGCGAGCTTCAAGGCACCCTAGAGCCTCTCGTCGCAATAGTCCGCGTCGGGCCGCTCCATTTTGGATTCACTTTCGATAAGCCGAGCGGCGACCCGACCGTCAGAACGGGATCTCCGCGCCATCCCAGGCCATCAACCTGCCGGATTGCGCTGCCGTCAGGCCGTCGATCACGTCGAGCAGATGCCGCGCCGACCGCTCAGGTGTGAACAGCTTCCCCGCAGGAACACCGCGCTGGAACGGGCGGGACAGGGGCGTGTCGACCGTGCCGGGATGCAGCGTGACGGCCACGGCGTGAGGGTGCGTGCGGGCGAGCTCGATCGCCAGGTTCCTGACGAGCATGTTCAGCGCCGCTTTGGAAGAACGGTAGGAGTGCCAGCCGCCGAGGCGATTGTCGCTGATCGAGCCGACCCGGGCGGAGATCGCGGCAAACACGGCAGGCCGGTCCCTGGGCAGCAGGGGCAGGGTGTGACGTGCGATTAGGGCAGGGCCGATGGTATTGATGGCGTAGAGCTCGGCCATCGTGCCGGCATCGAGTGCGCGCCATGACTTTTCGGGGCCTTCGCCGGTTTCGCGAACCAGACGGCCGGTCGCTACGAACACAAGGTCGAGCGGCGTGCCGATCGCTTCACAGGCCGAAGAGATCGAGCTTTCGTCGAGCAGGTCGAAGCGGTGGGCCACGACCTTGCCATGGCCCGCGCCGCCGCTGCGCGACAGGGCGTGGACTGCTTGCACGTCTTCACGCGCGGCGAGGAGGGCGGTCAGGGCGGAGCCGATGCCGCCGCTCGCGCCGAATACGGCGCAACGTTTCATCATGGTCATCACGCCGTTGATGGACCTGTGGCAACGCTCCGTCGATATGACCCAAGGCATGGTGCTGTGTTGCGAGTATAAGACAGCTTGCGCGCAGCCGCGCGACATACCATGTTGCCAAAGATACCGTTGAACGCGTTCAATTCCGAAAGTCCCAGCACGATGGCTTCCACACCGACCGAAACCGCGACGATGACCCCGATCAGCCTGACCCCGCCCGATCCGGTGCCGGTGGTCGCGCCCGCGCAGGCGGCAGGACTGGTGCCGGTGTCGGACGAGAACCGGTCCAAGCTGGAGGCCAAGGTCGATGCCTTCGTGGCTGACCTCATCTCGGTCGACGCGCAGAGCCCGGAATTCGGCAAGAAGGTCGACCAGCTTACCAACATGGGCCGCAAGGAGATTTCGCAGGCAGCGGGCATGTCGAACCGGTTTCTCGACCGGCCGATCCGTGCGATGGACAAGGATACAGGCGTCGGCGCCGACCTTGCCGCGCTGCGCCGGACGATCGAGGACCTCGATCCCGGCCGGCAGGGCAACCTGTCTTCAGGCCGAAAGTTCCTGGGGATCATCCCCTTCGGCAACAGCCTGAAGAAGTATTTCGACGGCTACACCTCGGCGCAGGGGCACATCAAGGCGATCCTCGAACGCCTGGCCTCGGGCAAGGACGAGCTGCTGATGGACAACGCCGGTATCGATGTCGAGCGCCAGAAGCTGTGGGAAGCGATGGGCAATCTCGAGCAGATGATCCACATCTCCAGGACGCTCGACGCCAAGCTTGAGGAGGCTGCCGCCGACCTCGACCATACCGATCCGGCCAAGGCCAAGGCGATCCGCGAAAGCGCGCTGTTCTATACCCGCCAGCGCACGCAGGACCTGCTGACGCAGATGGCGGTGACGGTGCAGGGCTATCTCGCGCTCGATCTGGTCAAGAAGAACAACGTCGAACTGGTAAAGGGCGTGGACCGCGCGAGTACCACGACGGTGGCAGCGCTGCGCACCGCGGTGACCGTGGCGCAGGCGATGACCAACCAGCGGCTGGTGCTGCAGCAGATCACCGCGCTCAACACCACGACGGCGAACATGATCGATTCCACCGGCAAGTTGCTGCGCGAGCAGACCGGCAAGATCCACGAGATGGCCGCTTCGAGCACGATCCCGCTGGAGACGCTGCAGCGCGCCTTCCAGAACATCTACGACACGATGGACACGATCGATACCTTCAAGCTCAAGGCGCTGGACGCGATGAAGCAGACCGTCGACACGCTTTCGGGCGAGGTCGAGAAGTCGAAGGGCTACATCGCGCGGGCGGAAGGTGCGGCGCAGGCCAAGCTGGCCGGCCCGGAAACCTCGCCGCTGCTGACGCTGGAGGGCTGAGCAGCGCATGGCCAATTCCTCGGCACATGACAGCGACCGTATCCTTGCCGAAGCGCGCTCCTCGCTGGTGCGCCAGCAGGCAGGGGGGCGACGCAGCATCGGCAAGCGTTCGGCCGAATTGAAGCGCCAGCACTTCGGCAAGAAGGCCGCGCGCATGGCGATGTCGGTCGGCGTGCTGCTGGTGGGTGCGATGGTGGCGGGGATCATCCTCGATGGCATCGGCGTTACCGGGGTGATGGTGCTGGGCCTGGCGATCATTGCTGCGCTGGCATTCTTCGCGAAATATCCGAAGATGAAGGTCCCTGATCTTTCAGCGCTGAACACTGGCGATGTGCGGACGATGGTGGGGCGGACCGAACTGTGGCTTGAGGCCCAGCGTCCGGCGCTGCCTGCGCCTGCAGTGCAGTTGGTGGACCAGATCGGCGTGCAGCTCGATGGGCTGGGGCTGCAGCTGGAAGGCATCGACCCGGCCGAACCTGCCGCAGTCGAAGTGCGCAAGCTGGTGGGCGAGCATCTGCCGGGCATGGTCGAAAGCTACCGCAAGATTCCGCAGCACCTGCGGCGCGAGGAGCGCGGCGGGCGCAATGCCGATCAGCAGCTGGCCGATGGTCTTGGCAAGATCAGCAAGGAAATCGACGAGATCACGCGGCAGCTGGCGGCGGGCGATCTCGATGCGCTGGCCGTGCGCGGACGCTATCTGGACTATCGCTACGGTGAGGGTCTAGAGGCCGCGCCACAGCTTGAAGCTCCGAAGGTCTACTGATGCGTATCGCCATTCCCCACTCGCTCGACCGTGACGAAGCGCGCCGCCGCCTGCGCGAGAAGGCTGCGCAGGCGGCGGCCAAGGCCGATGGCTTGGCGACCGTGAGCACCACCTTCACCGATGACGACCACATGGTGATGACCGTCAGCGCGATGGGCTACACGCTCGATTGCGGAGTGGAACTGGCCGAGAAGGAGCTGGTGGTCGAGGTGGATATTCCCGCCAGCCTAGGCTTTGCCAAGCGCATGATCGAAGGCGTGATCCGCGAGAAGAGCGGCAAGCTGCTGACGTGAAGCCAGGGGCGCAGCCCTGAAGGCCGCGCCCTCTCCAGATCAGGCCTTTTCCAGTTGCGGGCGGTTGGCGACGAGGTTGTCGACCACGCTGGGATCGGCCAGCGTCGAGGTATCGCCAAGGTTCGACATGTCGTTCTCGCCGATCTTGCGCAGAATGCGGCGCATGATCTTGCCCGAGCGGGTCTTGGGCAGGCCAGGGGCGAACTGGATCACGTCGGGCGTGGCGATCGGGCCGATTTCGTGGCGCACCCACTGGATCAGTTCCTTGCGCAACGCCTCGTCCGGCTCGACCTCGGCATTGCAGGTGACGAAGGCGTAGATGCCCTGGCCCTTGATGTCGTGCGGCATGCCGACCACCGCCGCTTCGGCAACCTTGGCGTGGGCAACCAGCGCGCTTTCGATCTCGGCGGTGCCCATGCGATGGCCCGAGACGTTGATCACGTCGTCGATACGGCCGGTGATCCAGTAGTATCCGTCCTCGTCGCGCCGACAGCCGTCACCGGTGAAATAGAGGCCCTTGAAGGTGCTGAAATAGGTCTGGAAGAAGCGCTCGTGATCACCCCACACGGTGCGCATCTGGCCGGGCCATGAGTCGGTGATGACCAGGCAGCCGTCGGTCGCACCTTCGAGGAAGTTGCCCTCATTGTCGACAAGGGCGGGCTTCACGCCGAAGAACGGGCGGCTGGCCGAGCCGGGCTTGAGCGGCGTGGCGCCCGGCAGCGGGGTGATCATCGCCGCGCCGGTTTCGGTCTGCCACCACGTGTCGACGATCGGGCAGCGGCTGTCGCCCACGACCTTGTGATACCATTCCCAGGCCTCGGGATTGATCGGCTCACCCACCGAGCCCAGCAGGCGCAGCGAGGCGCGGCTGGTCTGCTTCACCCAGTCATCACCTTCGCGCATCAGGGCGCGCAGGGCTGTGGGAGCCCCATAGAAGATCTCGACCTTGAACTTGTCGACCACCTGCCAGAAGCGGCTGGGATCGGGGAAGTTCGGCACGCCTTCGAACATCACGGTGGTCGCGCCGTTGGCGAGCGGTCCGTAGACGACATAGGAGTGGCCGGTGACCCAGCCGATGTCGGCCGCGCACCAGTAGATCTGGCCGGGACGGTAATCGAACACGTACTGGTGGGTCATCGAGGCCCAGACCGAGTAGCCGCCGGTGGTGTGCAGCACGCCCTTGGGCTTGCCGGTGGAGCCTGAAGTGTAGAGGATGAACAGCGGGTCTTCCGCATTCATTTCCTCGGGCGCGCAGTCCGCGCTTTGCGCCGAAACGCCGGTGGCCCAATCAACGTCGCGGCCTTCAACCATCGGCACGTCGGCACCGGTGTGGCGCAGCACGATGACACTGTCGACGCCCGGACACTGCTTGAGCGCTTCGTCGACGTTGGCCTTGAGCGGGACCTTCTTGCCGCCGCGCAGGCCTTCGTCAGACGTCAGGACGATGCGGCTGTCGCAGTCGATGATGCGACCGGCAAGGGCATCCGGGCTGAAACCTGCAAAGACGATCGAGTGGATCGCGCCGATGCGGGCGCAGGCAAGCATGGCGACGGCGGCTTCGGGCACCATCGGCAGGTAGATCGTGACTCGCTCCCCGCGCTTCACCCCTTGCGCCTTGAGCAGGTTGGCAAAGCGGCAGACCTGTTCGTGCAGCTCGCGGTAAGTGATCTCGCGGTGGGGCGTGGCAGGGCTGTCCGGCTCCCACAGGATGGCGATCTGTTCGCCGCGCTCTGCCAGGTGGCGGTCAAGGCAGTTGGCCGAGAGGTTGAGCGTGCCGTCCTCGAACCAGCGGATGCCGAAATCGGCTTCGTGATAGGAAGTGTTCTTCACCTTGGTAAAGGGCTTGATCCAGTCGAGCCGCTTGCCGTGTTCGGCCCAGAAGGTTTCGGGATCTTCCACCGACTGGCGGTACATCTCGAAGTAGCCCGCTTCATCGACAAGGGCGTTCTCGGCCCATTGCGCGGGAACCGGATAGACTGCCTCGCCCATGATCAACTCTCTCCTCTGGCTTCTTCGATCTTGCCTGGCGGTTTACCGCCTGAGGCCCCGCCGGGCTTTTAGACAATAGTCGTAGATATGGTCGATCCCGCCGAGCGGGCAAGGCCCGGCAGGCCCCGTCACGCGGCAGGATGTTGCGATTGCGCCCGGTCTGGCGCAAGGCTTGGCCATGGCTTGTTTTTCCGATTATCACGCGCATGTCTATTTCGACCCTTCGGAGACGGAGGAAGCTGGCGCGCTGTGCATGAGAATGCGCGACGAACTTGGCGTCGCAATGGGGCGCGTGCATGCTCGTCCGGTTGGCCCGCATCCGCGAGGCTCTTGCCAGATGACGATCCCGGCGGACCGAATCGGCGCGGCCATCGCCTGGATGATGGAAAATCGTGGGCACTTCACGATCTTCTGCCACGGCAACAGCGGCAACGATCTGGACGATCACACACGCCATGTCATGTGGTTGGGCGAAAGCGAGGCCCTGAACCTTGCTCAATTTGGAGCAATTCAGTCAAAAATGTAAATCAGCAATATTTTGTCGCATTGCCGCCCGTAACGCGCAAAACGGTGCCTTCAGCTAGAGGACCTGTCGGTCTGCGGGGGCGAACGGATCGGGCAGGCGCAAACAGGGCGCCAAACCGCCGGTTTTCCCCAGCAAACGTCACCATAGTGCCTGTTCTTCAACCTTGGCACCACGGGCGTCGCTGCTATCGTGCACCGTGTTGCTGCAACCGCGCCGGAGCTTTATGCAATCTCCATCAATCGTACTTGTGGAAGACGACGGGCCGCTGCGGACGCTGACCGCGCGTGCCCTGCGGGAACACGGCTACAATGTCCGCACTGCTGCCACTGGCGCAGAAATGTGGGTTGCGCTGGAAAGCGAGCCGGCCGACCTGGTCGTGCTTGACATCATGTTGCCGGGAACGAGCGGGATCGAGCTGTTCCGCCGCCTGCGCAAGCAAAGCGACGTGCCCATCATCTTCGTCTCCGCTCGCGGCAGCGAGGAGGATCGCGTCCTCGGGCTTGAACTCGGCGCAGACGATTATCTGCCCAAGCCCTTCAGCACGCGCGAACTGGTGGCCCGGATCGGCGCGGTGCTGCGTCGCGGGGCCAACGCCGTCACCGATACCGCTGGCGATACGGGCAGCCGGAGCGGCGACATCCATTTTGACGGCTGGTCCGTATCGATGGCCCGGCGCGAACTGCATTCGCCCAGCGGCGCGATGGTTGACCTGACGGGGGCCGAATTCGATCTGCTGGCCACGTTCATCGGGCAGCCACAGCGCGTGCTGGGGCGCGAACGCCTGATCGAACTCTCGCGAACCCGTCTGGGTGACAGTTCGGATCGCAGCGTCGACGTGCTGGTCAGTCGCCTGCGGCGCAAGCTCTCCGCGGCCGGAGGCAATGCCCCGATCGTAACGGTTCGCGGTGTCGGCTACATGTTCAAGGCCGAAGTGCAGCGCGCCTGATGCTGTCGCGCCGCTTTGGCCTGCCCGAGCGGCTGCTGGCAATCCTGCTGCTTGTCGCGTTGGTCGATTTTGCGGCCAATACCCTGTTGTTCGATCGTGCCAGCCAATTCGCGCTGCGCGAGGATGATGCTGCGCGCGTTGCCGAAAACCTCATCATCGCCACGCGTGCGATCGAGCGAGCGCCGGTCACCGAACGCCAGCAGGTTGCCAGGGATCTCAGTTCGGCCCGGTTCGCGCTCGATTGGCAGCCGTCAGGCAAGCGTCCGAGCGGTTCCATCCAGCTTTCACGCCTGCGCGAACAGATCATAGAAGACGCACCCGAACTCGGCCGTGCCGACTTGCAGTTGCATCTCAAGCCGGTTGCCGTCGCGGGCAATGTCTCAGGTTCACTGGTCTTGCCTGACCGCAGCGTCGTGCAGTTCCAGACTTATGCCAGCGATGCCTGGACACTAAATGCCGGGCGCATCCTCACGCTGATGATGCCGACCCTGGCGCTCGTGCTGCTGGCCTGGGTCCTGTTTCGGGCCACGCTGGCGCCGTTGCGGACGCTGGTCCGGGCGTCGAAAACGGTTGGTTCGGGGCCGCCGCAACTTCTTTCCGAACAGGGCACGGCGGAAGTCCGCGACCTGATCCATGCCTTCAATGAGATGCAGCAGCGCGTCTATGAATCCATGACCAATCGCACGCAGTCCATGCTGGCGATAGGACATGATCTGCGCACGCCGCTCTCGCGCATGCAACTGCGCGTCGAAAGCCTCGATCTTGATGAGGAAACGCGCGAGGGCATGAGCGCTGACCTTGGCGAGATGCGGCACATGCTCGAATCGCTGCAGGCCTTCGTCGAATCCGGTGGGAGTCGCTTGCCGGCAGAGCGTATTGACGTTGCCGTCATGGCGCAGACTCTGGTGGACACGGCGGCCGACAATGGCGCGGATGCCACCTTTCACGGGCTTGAAAGCCTCGAGATCATGGCGCGTCCCGTCTCGGTGCGACGTGCTCTTTCCAATCTGATCGAGAATGCACTCCATTACGCTGGCAACGTGCGGGTTACCGTACGGCGCGTTGACGGGGCGGCCGAGCTACAGTTCGATGACGATGGCCCCGGCATTCCGGCCGAGCGGATCGAGGATGTTCTGCAACCGTTCGTCCGTCTGGACACGGCGTGTGCCCGCGACACACCGGGAATGGGCCTTGGCCTCGCCATCGTGCGCCGAGCAATCCAGCTGGACAATGGCACCTTGCAATTGCGCAACCGGCCCACGGGAGGGCTCTGCGTCACGGTCTGTTTCCCGTTGGCGACGAATTGAAGCGTTCCGAAACAGTTCGTTACACGCCCGCGCCGTTACGGAAAGATGCGACACATACTTTGACTAGCTTCCGGGCGACCTCAGTCGGTTGTCGATTCTAGTGAAAGGTCCAGCACCGTGAACGAACTTATCGGCCGCGTCTTCAGCTTCGAAAAGACCATCTTTCCCGACAGCCGCGAGCTGTTCGGCAAGCTCGTGAGCGAGGGGCAGTCTCCCAAGGCGCTGATGATCTCCTGCGCGGACTCGCGCATCGTTCCCGAACAGATCATGCAGGCCCAGCCCGGCGAGCTGTTCGTGTGCCGTAATGCCGGAAACATGGTTCCCCCCTACGCGACCATGAACGGCGGCGTGACCTCGACCGTCGAATACGCGGTCATGGCGCTCGGCGTGCGTGACATCATCGTTTGCGGCCATTCCGACTGCGGCGCGATGAAGGCGCTGTCCGCGCCGGCGCTGCCGGAAGGCATGCCGAACGTGGTTGCATGGTTGCGTCATGGTGCCGCAGCCGAAAGCGTCGTTTCAAGCTGCTCGCCCCACCTCGACACCGACGAGCGGGTCCGCGCGGTCAGCCTGCAGAACGTCATCGTCCAGCTTGATCACCTGCGCACTCATCCTTCGGTGGCGACGGCAATTGCCAAGGGTGAAATGTCGCTGCACGGCTGGTTCGTCGACATCAGTGCCGGCATGGTGCTTGGTCTCGATGGCGATACGGGCGAGTTCGTGCCGCTGCGCGAAGACAAGCCCCTGCCGGTGGCGCTTCCCGCCCGGTCGCGCCGCATTCTCGATACCTGGACCGCCGAGGCCGCAGAATGACAGCCGCGACCAGCGATAGTGCCGGTGGCGGGATTTCCCGCTACTTCGTGCGCGATTTCACCGCGTCGATCGTGGTGTTCCTTGTCGCCATGCCCTTGTGCATGGGGATCGCCATTGCTTCCGGCGTGCCGCCGGAGAAAGGGCTGGTCACCGGGATCATCGGCGGGATCGTCGTTGGCCTCCTCGCCGGTTCGCCGCTGCAGGTAAGCGGGCCGGCCGCGGGCCTTGCCGTGATCGTCTTCGAATTCGTTCGCGACAATGGCCTGTCCGCTCTCGGGCCGGTACTGGTGCTGGCTGGCGCCCTGCAATTCGTCGCGGGTGTGGCCAGGCTGGGGGGCGTATTCCGCGCGATCTCGCCTGCAGTGGTCCATGGCATGCTGGCCGGGATCGGCGCGCTGATCGTGATCGGGCAGTTCCATATCCTGTTCGACGCCAAGCCGCTTTCCAACGGCATTGACAATCTTGCCATGATGCCAGCGCGCGTGCTTGGCCTGACCCCGTTCGATCTGCGTTCGACGGAACTCGCCCTCATGCTCGGCCTGCTCACCATCGGTACGATGCTGGCGTGGGAAAAGCTCAAGCCGGCAAGGCTTGGCCTGGTCCCGGGCGCGCTGCTTGGCGTGCTGGCGGCGACAGGCGTGGCGTGGGGCCTCGGGCTCGACGTGGCGCGGATTGTCGTTCCGGATTCGATCGGTGCTGCCTTCGCTCTGCCCGGTGGGGACTTTCTTGCTCCGCTGACCAACGGCTCGCTGATCGTCTCGGCGATTGCCATCGCATTCATCGCCAGCGCCGAAACCCTGCTTTCGGCCGCAGCGGTTGACCGGATGCACGATGGCGTGCGCACGGACTACAACAAGGAATTGCGGGCGCAGGGTGTCGGCAACCTGCTTTGCGGTGTGGTCAACGCGCTGCCGATGACGGGCGTGATCGTGCGCAGTTCGGCCAACGTTCAGGCGGGTGCGATGACCCGCATGTCTGCGGTCATGCACGGAGTGTGGATACTCGGCTTTGTGGCCCTGCTGCCCTTTATCTTGCGCGAAGTGCCGATGGCGGCGCTGGGCGGCGTTCTCGTGGTCACCGGATGGAAGCTGGTCAGCATCAAGCAGGTTCGCCGCCTCTTTGAGGTGCACGGCTTCATGCCAGCTCTGATCTGGGTCGCGACCTTCACACTCGTCGTGACGACCGACCTCCTGACTGGTGTGCTCGTCGGTCTTGCGCTGTCTGCGCTCGAACTTGTTCCGCACCTGCGTAACCTGCGCTTCCGCGTGGGCGAGCAGACCGTGGGCGAAACCGTGCGGCTTGAACTGGAAGGCGCGGCCACTTTCCTCGGTCTTACGCGCCTCACCAATGCTCTCGAGCAGGTTCCGGTTGCCAAGCCCGTCCACGTCGATCTCGATCGTGTCCACGCGATGGACCACACCACGGCCGAGATGCTGACGGAGTGGCTGGCGCGTCGCAAGCAGCGCGGGAATGCGGTGACCGTTTCGGGCCCCGCGCCGTTGCTGAAGACACTGGCGCACGCCTGACCACTGGCTTGATTCAGGGCCAAAGCTGGCAGATCGCGCGCGACATCCCACCCCCTCTTGTTGCGCGCATGGTGGCAAGAGTCCGCAGAAATTGCGGGCTCTTGCCACTTTGCACAAGAATCTATCTTGCAGTGCAGCAAAAACCGGGTGTAATACTTTGGGCTCTGCAGTGACGTCGCTCCGTTCTTGAGAAGCGCTCGCACGGCAGACGCAGGTGGAACGTGATAACCTATCCAGGGAGCGTTCCGTATGAAGACCCGTCTCGCCGCAGCCGTGGCACCTGTCGCCCTCGCACTCTTTGCGACTCCGGCTTTCGCGCAGGAAGAAACCCCCGCCATCACCGTTTCGGGCAGCGCTGCTCTCGTTTCGGACTACCGCTTCCGCGGCGTTTCCATGACCGACAAGGAAATGGCGGTTCAGGCCGGCGTCACCGTGGCGCATGAAAGCGGCTTCTATGTCGGCACCTGGGGTTCAAACCTCGCAGGCTGGGGCACCTTCGCGGGTTCCAACATGGAACTCGACATTATCGGTGGCTACAAGACCGAAATCAGCGGCGTGACGGTCGATGTCGGCCTGACCTGGTACATGTATCCGGGCGGTCTCGACAACACGGACTTCGCCGAGCCCTACGTAAAGGTGTCCGGGTCGGTCGGTCCTGCAAATCTTCTTGTCGGCGCAGCCTATGCTCCCAAGCAGGAAGCTCTCGGCCAGTGGTACAATTCGGGTGCTTCGGCTGCCACCGGCGTTTATGACAATCCGGGTGCCAAGGCTGACAATCTCTATGTCTGGACCGATGCGTCGGCAGGTATCCCTGACACCGGCCTGACCGTGAAGGGCCACATCGGCTACACCACCGGCGGCAACAAGGGGCTTGGCCCTCAAGGCACCTCGGTTTCGCCGACCGGTGATTATGTCGACTGGCTGGTTGGCGCCGATTACACCCTCGGCAACGTCACGCTCGGCGTGGCCTATGTCGATACCGACCTCACCCCGACCGACTTCAATTACCTGACGCCGAACTTCTCGTCGACCAAGGATGGTTCGTCGATCGCCGGTTCGCGCGTGGTTGTTTCGGCTACTGTCGCCTTCTGATCAGGCCGGCCCTTGGCCGCTACCTGACGATCAATGACGAAAGCCCTTCTCTCCGATGCGGAGGGGAGGGCTTTCTCTTTGTGCGTTCCGCCCGTCACCAACGGGCGGAATAAAATTGTTATGGCATATACCAAATGGTTCATGCGCCGCGTTCGGGCGCAGCCTAGCCTTTCTCCCGAGGTCGACCGATGCGAGTCGTCCGCCAGGGAGACAGTTCACGATGACTCTTGCATTTCGCCTGACCGCAGCCGCGCTGTCCGGACTGCTTGCCTTGCCACTGCCCGTTCAGGCGCAGCAACAATTGCCGGAGCAACTGCAATCCGGTCCCGCTTCGGAAGTGCCGGTGGCAACGCAGGTAATGCGCTGGCGCATGAACGACGCCGACGTGAACAGCTTTGCCTTTCGCAACATGGATCAGCTGTTCACCACGCGCACGGTCGCGCATTCCGGCGCACCGTGGGCCTTGCCCAAGGTCGAACGCCCGATGGATTTCACCTACGCATTCGGCGGAAAGACCTGGACCGCCGAACAGGCGCTCGAGCGCACTTATACCAACGCTCTCCTGATCATGAAGGACGGGCGGATCGTCACCGAAATCTATCGCAATGGCTCGAACGAGCGCACGCGCTTCATGGGCTGGTCGATGACCAAGTCGCTGACCTCGACGCTTGTTGGCGCAGCCCTTGCCGATGGGCTGATCAGCTCGCTCGATGATCAGATCGTGCGCTATCTGCCCGAATTGAAAGGGAGCGGCTACGATGGCGTGACCATCCGCCAGATCCTGCAGATGCGTTCGGGCGTCGATTACGAGGAGCGCTACGACTTCGCCAATCCCGGCATCGCGGCAAGCAACCACATCAACGCTCTCGTCAAGAACGTCGCGCGCTTTGCCGATGTCGCCCGCACCATCAAGCGCAAGTCGAAGCCCGGCGAAGTCTTCGCCTACAAGACCATCGACACCGCCGTGCTTGGCTGGCTGATCGAACGGGTCAGCGGGGGCTCGGTGGCGGCCTATACCGCGCGCAAGCTGTGGGAACCGCTCGGCACCGAGACTGATGGCTTCTACATCATGGATGGCCAGCCCGGCACCGGGCGCGAGTTCAGCGGCGCCGGCTTCAACGCCACGCTGCGCGATTGGGCGCGCTTCGGCCAGATGATGCTCGATGGCGGCATGGCCAACGGCAAGCGCATCATCAGCGAGGAATGGGTCAAGGCCGCGCAGGCGCCGGCCGGCCCCGAGGACGGACCGGAAGGTGGCTATGGCTATCAGTGGTGGACGATGGCCAATTCGCCTGCCTATTCGGCCATCGGACTGCAGGGGCAGTACGTTTACGTCGATCCCGCCAGCCGGACCGTGGTGGTCAAGCTGAGCTACTTCCCTCCTGCGGAAGGCAGTGTCGGACAGGAAACCATGGCGTTCCTTGCCGCCGCCTCTGCGTGGAAGCCGGCACCGTAAGCAATAACAACAGGGAGGATACCATGAAGACTCAGTTCGCGCTGGGCTGCGCGATGACGCTCGCCTTTGTCACCCAGCCTGGCACCGCGTTTGCGCAAGCGGCACAAGATACGGCCAGCGCGCCGGAAGAGGCCAGCGAAGGCGTTGGCGAAATCATCGTTACCGCGCAGCGCCGCAAGGAAAAGCTCCAGGACGTCGCCGTTTCCGCCACCGCCTTCGATGCCAGCGCTCTGGCCGACAAGGCCGTGACCAATCTAGCGGACCTGCAGAATGCCAGCCCCGCGCTGTCCATCTCCGATGGCGGCATCACGCAGTCGATCAATATTCGCGGCATCGGCCTTGCCAGCAATTCGCCAAGCGTGACGGCAGGTGTCGCGACGTATGTCGACGGCCTGTTCCAGCCACCGATCGTGCAGGCCAACAGCTTCTACGACCTTGCCAGCGTCGAGGTGCTGCGCGGGCCGCAGGGCACGCTCGTCGGCTCGAACTCCACGGGTGGCGCAATCTTCATCAACACGCAGAACCCGCTGCTGGATGAGGGGCTGGGCGGATATGCCATGTTCGGCGGCGGAAACTACAACTCGGTTCAATCCGAAGCCGCAGTGAACCTGCCCGTTTCCGACACGTTCGGCTTCCGCGCAGCAGGCTTCTATCGCAACCGCGACAGCTTCTACACCAGCGTCGGCCCGGTCGGGAATGATGCGGGCAAGCTGCGCGAAGGTGGCGGCCGCCTTACCGCCATGTGGAAGCCCGGCTCGTTCCAGGCGGTGGCCAAGGTCTCGTTCAACGATCGCGACACGGGCGGCTATGCCTATCGCCCGATCCTGGGCACGCCTTACGACGTCTTCCGCGTGGGCGATATCCGCACGATCAGCTTCGATACCCCCGTCGCCAACCGCGAACGCTCATTCCAGGCCAGCCTCGAGCTGCGGCAGGAGCTGGCAAGCGGCATCACCCTGCGCTCGGTCACTGGCTACCAGAACAAGCGTATCAATGCCCTGAACGACGTCGACGCCTCGGCGGGGCCCGGCGGTATTGCCGAAGACTACTTTGCGGGGGAGAAAGTCTACACGCAGGAAATCAACATCATCTCGCCCACCGAAGGCCGGTTCGACTGGATCCTTGGCGGATATTTCCAGCGCAACGATATCGCGATCCGCATCCTGCAGGACCAGCAGGGTTTTCCGACCGATATCATCGGCGGCAACCAGCGCACCACCACGGGCTTGTTCGCGCAGGGCAATTACGAGATCGTCCCGGGCCTGGAAGCCCAGCTCGGCGCGCGCTATTCCACCTACAAGGCCACCGGCTATGGCGACGTGACCATCGGCGCGGGCATTCCGGGCTTCCCTCCCGGCGGCCTGGCCGTTGCCTCACTGGCCGGCAGCCACAAGGACTCGCTCGCCACCGGCAAGTTCGCGCTCAACTGGAAGGTCGATGCCGACAACCTGCTCTATGCGCTGGTTGCACGTGGCTACAAGCCCGGCGGCTTCAATTCGCCCACATCGAACTTCGATCCGGAGCGCGTGATCAGCTACGAAGCGGGGTGGAAATCCGCCTTCCTGCGCAACCGCATCCGCACCCAGATCAGCGCGTTCTACAACAAGTACGCCAACTTCCAGTTCAACGTCGTGGAACCGAGCACGGGCTTTGCGGGCGTGGAGAACATCTCGACTGTCGAGATCAAGGGCGTGGAAGCGCAGGTGCAAGGGCGCTTCGGCGGCTTCGGCTTCGATGCCAACGTGGCTTTCGTGGATTCGGATCTGGCGAGCGTCACTTTCGTCAACACCCGCCAGCTCGGCGGAGCCAACCTCGGCCCGCAGTGCCCGGTGGGCACGCCGTCTGCGCCGCCGTTCTGCTTCGACTACGCACCCTTCATCCAGACTACCGGCGGCGGGCCTAACCTCTATGCGCCGCGCTGGACATGGGGCGGCGGCGTCGAATACGAGATCCCGCTTGGCGGGGAAATGTCGCTGACGCCGCGGGTGAACTATGCCTACGTCGGGGAGCAGTTCACCTACATCGGCTATTCACCGCTGTCGGATCGTCTCAACCCGCGCGGCCTGCTCTCGGCGATCGTCACTCTCAGGATCAACGACAGGCTGAAGCTCGAGGCCTGGGGCACGAACCTGACGAACAAGGACTATATCACCGGCCAGCTGAACTCGAACGAGTTCTACGGTGCGCCGCGCGAGTACGGGGTCAAGCTCAACGTCACCTTCTGACGCCCGGGTGCCGGAGCGGATGGCCCGCTCCGGCCTCTACAGCCTGGCGAGGGACTGGCAGACCTGCCGCACCAGGTCGGCCTGCCTTCCGACGCCCGCCTTGGCCAGGGCGCTCTTGAGCTGCATGCGCGCCGTACCCTCGGCAATGCCGCGATGCGCCGCGTAGTCCTTGACCGTCATCCCCCCGACGAGGTGCGCGGTCAACGTGGCCTCGGCCATTGTCAGTCCGAACAGGCTGGCCACCTCGGATGCATCGATCCGGGGAGCCGTGCCGGGCGAGCACAGCGCCAGCAAGGCCAGTTTTCGCCCCCACTTGCGCTTGTCTGCCGCATCGCGGCGCAGCACGCGCAAATGAAGGACTTCGGCCGGCTGCTCACCGGGCACGCGGCAGGTATCACCCAGCGTTCCTGCGATCGCGGCGCGGACAACGCCGGTGGCTTCGCTCGCGCCAAACTGCAATCGGCCGCCTATTTGCCTGACCTGCGGCAAGGCATCGATAAGCGCCTCGGCAGCAGCGTTCATCCAGTGGATTCCCAGATCGGCGTCACAGGCGAGCAGCGCCAGGCTGGTCGAATCCATGAAGGCCTCGGCGACCGAAAGACGCGCCTCGTATCCTGCCATGCTGGTCACCAATCGCGAGACCTGCCGAAAATGCGGCAGCAGCAGGTTGAGGAAGCGCAGGTCCTCCTCGGTCATGTCGCGCCCGTCGCCGGCGTGGCGATGAAAGATCAGCGTCGTGTGTTCGCCCGGCACGGTCTTGCAGCCGAGCCAGAAACCGGCGCCGAGGCCGCAGCCTGCAAGACCGCGCCTGAGCGCCTCCCGGTCGCTTGCCGTCAGCGCAATGCAGCGCAGGTCGCTTTCGATCTCGTCCTGTCCGCGCGGTTCGGTATCGCGGCGAAACCGCGGGTTGAGCGGTGAATTCGCCCATGCGTCATGGGTTTCGGCTTCCTGGGTGGACCAGGTGTCACGCAGGCTTGTGACCGGCACCAGATCGTCCCCGTCCGTCACCAGCCGCTGAAACACCGCGCTTGCTACGCCAAGGCGCACTTTGATCGCGTCGAGGACTTCAGTCCAGCGAGCATCCTCGCCGACCGCGCCGTACATGGCCGCAACGAGATCGTTGTCGCTCACCCTTGGCCCGCACTCCTCTTCGCTCTGCCCGCCGTTTTCGATTTCAGGGCTTGCCGCGGCTGTAACCGACTTTGCGATGCGGCGATACGGTTTCCGCTACCCCGTCGACCGCGCCATGCCGCTGCGTCACGACGGCGCATCAGGCTGCCGTTCCGGCGCCGCAGACGCGAATGCGGCAAGCTTCATGCATTCCCCTTCGATCGCTGCGATCCTTCCGAAGTCGAACCTTGCGCCAAAGCGGCGTGCATTGCCCAATTGCGGAACCAGCACCACGTCGGCCAGCGTAAGCCGATCGCCAAAGCAATAAGGACCGTCGAAGTCCGCGATGAGAGTGGCAAAGGCACTGAGGCCGCTTTCGATGACCTCGGCTGCCCAGGCATTGGTCTCGCTTTCCGTCATGCCACGCCGACGCAACATCTTGAGCACCTTCAGGTTCTGTACCGGGTGGATGTCGCAGGCGATGACTTGCGCAGCGGCGCGTACCCGGGCGCGCTCCAGAGGCGTTGACGGCAGGAGCGGGGGATGGGGATGCAACTCGTCCAGATATTCGCAGATGGCAAGGCTC
Organism: Novosphingobium sp. GW835-FHT14H07; assembly: GCF_058793515.1. Lineage (NCBI taxonomy): Bacteria > Pseudomonadati > Pseudomonadota > Alphaproteobacteria > Sphingomonadales > Sphingomonadaceae > Novosphingobium > Novosphingobium sp. GW835-FHT14H07. Next base: position 3,117 of record NZ_JBXAFX010000028.1, on the reverse strand, counting down.
TGGGTCAGGACCGCGCCATCGCTCACCAGCGCCGGCACGAACCCTTGCGGGTTGAGCGCGAGGTAGGCTGGCGCCTGCTGATCGCCCGCCCGCAAGTCATGCGCAACGCCCTGCCATTCCAGCCCCTTCAGCCCAAGCGCGATGCGTACGCGCCAGGTGGCCGTAGATCGCCAGAAACCATGCAGGATCAGAGTATCAGTCATGAGTCGGTCCACCAGTCATGCTGGTGGTATCGCCCAGGACCGTGCCGGATGCCATCCCGCGTTATCACCAAGCCGCTCAGCAAGGCCGCCCGGTCCGGGTATTCATCATGGTCTGGAGGGGCTTGCGGCATTTACGCATAGTGGCGGAGACGGAGTCCGCCTAACTAGCGTCCAGCCGCATCCGAATACCTCCACGATAACGGCTATAATAGGCGGATTTAGTGGGGCCTGCCCGTTCGCTTGTCCGAATGCGTCCCGTTGCGTTCCCATAAAACCGCGCTATTATCGGGGAACAGTTTTGGGAACGCGATGCCGCGACGCCATTGGGGCGATCTAAGGGCAGGTTTGGTTCCCGGACAGGGAGCCATAATGCCCAAGAAGCTCAGCAACGTGCTCACGCCCTTGGCGGTGAAGAATGCAAAGCCCGGTCGCCATGCCGATGGTGGCGGGCTGCATTTGCTGGTGAAGGAAAGCGGTGCCCGATCATGGGTCTATCGCTTCATGCTCAGCGGCAAGTCGCGGGACATTGGGCTTGGCCCGGCTGGACCGGACGGCATTTCCCTGTCGCAAGCCCGCGACGCGCGCGACGCCCTGCGCCTCAAGGTCAAGGCGGGGATTGATCCCCTTGAGGAACGCCAGCGAGAGGCCGCTGAGGCCCTTGCAGCGGCTCAGGCGGCACAAGTCGCCGGAATGACGTTCAAGGCGGTGGCGGAAACCTACATCGGCGCGAATGAGGGAAGCTGGCGCAATGACAAGCATCGCCAGCAATGGAAGAACACGCTGGCCACCTATGTCTATCCGGTGATCGGGGAGTTGCCCGTTGCCGAGGTCGGGACTGCCCACGTCCTGAAAATCCTTGAGCCGATCTGGAAGGCCAAGGCCGAGACTGCCAGCCGCGTGCGGGGACGCATGGAAACGATCCTCGATGCCGCCAAGGCGCGGGGATACCGGGAGGGCGAAAATCCTGCCCGGTGGCGCGGCCATATCGCGCAAATCCTGCCTGCCCGCTCACGGCTCACGCGCGGCCATCACAAGGCCATGCCCTATGAAGCGATCCCGGCATTCGTCGGCTCGCTGCACAAGCGGGAAGCCGTCGCGGCGCTGGCGTTGGAATTTACGATCCTGACCGCTGCCCGCACCGGGGAAGTGATCGGCGCGAAGTGGGATGAGGTCGATTTGGACAAGGCAATCTGGACGATCCCTGCCAGCCGCATGAAGGCGGGCAAGGAACATCGCGTGCCCCTGTCGGTGCGTGCCGTGGAGATTTTGAAGGCCACGGAAGGGCTGCGCAAGGAATGGCTGTTCCCGACAACCAAGGGCGGAAAAATGTCCGGCATGGCTATGACCATGCTGCTTCGCCGGATGAAAGTTGACGTGACCGTGCACGGCTTCCGGTCGGGCTTCCGCGATTGGTCTGCCGAATGCACCGGCTATGCCCATGAGGTCGCGGAAATGGCCTTGGCGCACACTATCGAGAACAAGGTGGAGCGGGCGTATCGTCGCGGCGACTTGTTCGATAAGCGGCGGCGGCTCATGGATGATTGGGGCAGCTATTGCGCCGCGATGCCGGCTGCCGGCGACAACGTTACGCCAATTCGCAAGGCTGAGGCCGGATCGCAGTTCACCGGCTAAATTGGCGCGAGAATGGCAGGATAGCCAAACAGTCATCACCCACCTCGCTCGCCCTGCCTGGTGAGCCATATGAACGGAACAGGGCTCGAGACCTAGCGGACGCCGCGCACCAGTGGGACGACAAAACCAATGGTGCTCACAATCATAAGCAGCGCGCCGAATGAGAATATCCGGCGCTGCTCCTCTACGCGCGGCAGGTTGATAATCCGTTCACCGGCTATTGAACGCTCGTACCGATTTACAATGTCGCTGATTGCGCTCGCGGTGTCTTCGATGCTGCTAGAATCGTCCGACGAGTATGTGCTAGCAGCGTCCAGTGGGCTGATCGTCGTGTCGTAGACAAACGTAGAGTATAGCACGAGACACAACCCTATCATGAACCCACCGGCGCTAACTTTCTGCAGCGACGAAGAGGTGGAAAAAAGCCCGGTCCTAGTGGCTAGGGAAGGGCTAAGGTTCATGTCGTTTGCAAGCAAAATTCGCTTTTGCTCGGCAAACTCGTCACTCGATAGAGCACCTTGATCCCTCAGTCGGACAAGTCGTTCGAGCGCGTCGTAGTCCATGGTCTTGCTCTTCATAGGATGAGTGGTAAGTGTGTAGGCATGCAAGATTGGCTGATCAAGCTTGAACGCGCGAAGGATCTGCTAGACGCTGGCGCGCTTACACCTGAAGAGTTTGACGCTGAAAAGGCTCGTTTGTTGCCTCGAGCGTCAATGGCTCCTGTCGAGCATGATGAAGAACACGGCGAAGACCCGGGAGAAGCGGACGTCACGCCAGCTTTTAATTGGACAAAGTTTGCTGGTGCCGCAGTGCTTCTGATTGCCACCGCATTGATCGTATACGTGTTGCTTCCTGATCAATCGCCATCACCGTCACCCGTCGTGCCGCAGGAGATGTCATCCCAATCAATCCCCACTGCACCAAAAGATACGCCGGCGGAGGCAGGGCCGCCCGCTCCAGTGTTGGCACCAGCCGAAGCGGTGTTTGGATGTATTGGTGCCTATTCAAATGTTTCTTTTTCAGATGAAAGCGGGGATGGGTCAGGACTGTTCGTTAGGATGGCCGAATCCGGCCAAATTACTTGGGTTTACTACGAAGGAAGCATTTCCCGAGGCAGCGTTGCGGTACAAACGCGGTCCGAAGACAGCATCGTTGCGACTGTAACTTACATGGACGATCCCAACGGGCCATCCACAAGTGTCGTTCTAAGAGCCCGAACCGAAAGTTGTTGAGCAATACCAGCATGTTGTGATTCACGCCTCTTTGCGAAGAGAAGGAGTGA
>NZ_JBXAFX010000027.1:0-53211 GCF_058793515.1 Novosphingobium sp. GW835-FHT14H07 | reverse complement strand
CCGCCCAAGTATAATTCTGGGCGTAAGCTCCGAAGGGAGAGGAGCGGGTTGGCCTTGTGCCCTCTCCTGACCTGTGGACGGGGCATGTAACCTATATGGTTATTTTTGTCAAGTTTGCCGGCTCAACCTTTCATTCTCAACTTGGTGCAATCTGCGATCCGCTTCCTTTGTTGAGAAGCTCGCAAAATGCGGGCAATAAAGTTGAAAATTTTATGGTTCACCGTCGTCCAGAGGACGTTTAAAAAAACTTCTCGCCGCAATAGATAAAGATGGGAACTCGAGATCCTGTGGAAATTCCCAATCTTCAATCAAATGATGGTAGTGTATTTTTGAAAGCCGCCCAAAAGCTGCCCCAAAAAAATCATAAACTCCATAAATATCCATCGATAAAGTTTTATCTTTCGATCTCGTTTTTAAATCTAATTTTCCGTTTTGTACCCAAGACGCTATATTCGGGAAAAAAGCATAACCCTTGTTGCAACTTGGTAAATGCGAAAAATGCCAGATTACTCTTATATCAAAATGTGAGAAACTTAAGTTCAGCTCGTTAAGGCCTAAGGGATGTTCTAATCTGCATTCTTTAGAAGTGGCAATAATTCCAAGATACATGGTGCTGTTTTCGGGGTCATACGAATCTATGGTAACTATTTTATCTCTGGAATTTTCAGATATCCAATAATTTTCGTGTCGAAGATCTTGTGACACGGTTGATACCAATGGCCATACCAGATTGCCATTTACGCGCTCGATATTTGAATACCAGCGCCGATAATAATCATCCGCTGTTTTCAGATGTCTTACAAAAGTGTGTCCGCCCCACTCTTTTAAGGCGTGGAGAGAAATGCGTAGTTCCTTAACAGAAACATTGGAGAAATCATCTGACCAAACATAATTTGGGCGTTTAAATATTATAATGATATCTCCCGATCTATTCTCTCGAATAGACACTATTTCACTCAAAATACCTCCCGATATTACTGATAGGCGAGTTCTATTTTTGCGTGACATCTCAAGTGCCCGATAAGACATTGTTACCGTAAGGGTGTCCATTAAAACAACTCAATTTCTCCTTACTGAACATTCGCCTACCGCCCCTTCCGCAGCACAATGTAAACCGCGCCTGCACCCCCATGCCTCGGCTGCGCGGGCCTTACCGCCGCGATTTGCCCCGCATGCGGGCTATGCGCCAGCCAGTCGAGCAGTTTGGCGCGGATGACGCCTCTGCGGTTGCCGCGTTGGTCGTGTTCGTCGTGGGGGCGGGGTTTGCCGGCGATGAGGAGCATGACGCGGGCGCCCATGGCGATGGCTTGGGCGATGCTGCCGGTGAGGCGGGCGTGGGCGGCGTCTAGGGTGAGGCCGTGGAGGTCTATGGTGACGTCGGGGGTAATTGGCCCTCGTGACAGTTTGCGGTCCCAGCTGGAATCTAGGCCGTGGTTTTGCAGAGGGCGGGCGACGGGAGTTGGCGCGGGCGTGGGCTGCGGGGGAGGGACGCGGCCTTTCACGCGCTTTGCCGGTGGCGGCGGCGGGAGCGGGATGGCGGGTGTGACTTCAACCGCCTTTGGGGCCTTGGGCCTTGGCGGGTGGAGCGGGGTGATCGTGGCGGCGACCTTGTTCCACAGGTCGGCCTCTTCGGGGGAGAGGCCTCTCGGAGCCTTCCTCACTGCTGGCCGAGACGCGACAGCGTCCCCTTGGGCAGGAGGATGAGGGCGCGGCCCCGTGCGCTCATGCCGCCGGCGATCTGGCGGGCTTCGGGGCCTGCGCCCCAGAAGCTGTCAAAGCGATTGGCACCCTGGATCGCGCCGCCGGTGTCCTGCGCCACCCACAGCCCGCTCGCTTCCTTGCGGTCCACCTGCAGCCAGACCGGCGCGCCCAGCGGCACGAAGGCGGGATCGGCGGCGACGGTGCTGCGCCCGGCGATGGGGACGTTGAGCGCTCCGACCGGGCCGGGGCCGGTCAATTCGCGGAAGAAGACATAGCTGCGGTTCTGGCGCATCAACTGCCGTCCGGCGTCGGGGAAATCGCGCAGGTACTGCTGGATGCCCTGCATCGAGCCGGAATACTGCCCCGGCGAGGAACCGATCAACCCGCGCTCGCGCATCAGCGAGCCTATGCCGGTGTAGGCATGGCCGTTCTGCCCGGCAAAGCCCAAGCGGATCACGCTGCCATCAGGCGCGCGCAGACGGCCCGAGCCCTGAATCTGCAGGAAGAAGAATTCGACCGGATCGGCCGCCCATGCCAGTTCGAGGCCCTTGCCTTGCAGGGCGCCATCCTCGATCTGGCCGCGATCGTGATAGGCGGTGAAGACGCCGGCATCGTCGTAGCGGCCCAATGGCATCTTGCCGTCGGGCAGGGGCTGCGCGTCGCCGGATTTGGCGCGGACGAGGTCCTTCGGCAGGGCATAGACCGGCACGTCGAAGCCCGGCTGGCGGGTGCGGGATCCGGCTATCTCGGGTTCGAAATAGCCGGTGACGAAGGCCGCGCCATCGCCGACTTCGGCGGTTTCGAAATAGGTGGTGAAGAAGCGCGCGGATTCGCCCGCGGGCCAGGTGGCGGCGGCGGCGCAGGCGGGAGCCCAGTCCTCTGGGCGGGTGAGGCCGGAATTGTCGGTGCGCTTTGTCAGCCGGGGGCAGGATGTGGCAAAGGCCTGCAGCGCGGCGGCGGTGTTATCAGGCTTGAAGCCGAGGCCTGCGACGACGGGGCCGCGCATGACGCCGGTGAGCGCGGCGGTGGCGGGTTTTACCGCAGGCGGGGTTGGCGGCGTGACCGGGCGCGGAGCACTGCCTTCGGGCACAAGGCGCACGCAGCCGCCAAGCAGAAAGAGCGCCGCGATGATCGCAGCGCTCTTCGTTTTGCAGAACCCTTGAATGCCCCTCACTTGAAGCCTCAGGCCTCGTCGGTTTCGTCGAGCAGCCAGTCGGGATCGCGCGAGGTGAGATCGCGGCGGAAAGTCCACAGATCGCGCGCTTCAATCGCATCGTCGAGCGAGCCGGCAATGACGGTGCCTTCTGCGTTCCGGGTAACCGAGGCAATATCTGCGAGGAAGCGGACGGTGATGCGCGCGGTCTGTCCTTCGATCGAGGCCGCGACGATGCGCGCTTCCTCGATGCGAATCACGCGGGCGTCGATCGTCTCGCCGGCTTGAGCGCGGGCATCGATGGCCGAGCTGAAGCCTTCGTAGACGTCGGCGTCGCAGAGCTGGAGCAGATCGTTCTTGTCCCCGCGCCAGAAGGCTTCGAGGATCATGGTATAGGCGCCCTTCGACCCTGCCAGGAACTGCGCGACATCGAAGCGGCGATCGGCCGAGATAATTGCCCGGACGCCGGCTTCGGCGCTGTTGTCAAACGTGCTGGGGGCAGGTGCGGCAAGTTCGCGCGGGCGCGGAGCGGCGGAACCGCCCTGCTGCTGGACCGGCTGCTGCTGCGATTTGGCCGAGGGATCGGGCTGTTCGATCCGGCGGCGCATCGGCTCCTCGTCATGCTCGGGCCGGCGGCCAAGGACGGAGTAGAGGCGCAGGCCCAGAAAGGCCGCAATCATCGCCAGGATCACAATTTGAACAATCACGCGCAAGATTCCCGAACTGTCCATGGCCCCGGATCGGAAGACCTGAGCTCACGGCGTCATTCCAACGTGCCTCAAATAGGTACGGATTACAAATGAACAACGCGTGCATGACCCTTTGGGCTCATCCCTTGGCAAAGAATCTCGTCAGGTTGTGGCCTCGTTGCGCCAGACAAAGGCGGATTGCGGCCTTTGGGGCATGATGCTAGGCGCGCGGCCAAGGGAAACCCACACAGAAAGCACGTCTGACATGGCCGACGAAGGCAACATCATTTCGAATCTCAATGTCGATGGCCCCGTTCCGAACGGGGAAGACACTTCGCCCGCGATCGGCCTGATCTCGCAGTACGTGAAGGACCTTTCGGTCGAAAATCCCAACGCGCCCGAATCCTACCAGTGGAGCGAAGCGCCCGACATCGCCGTGGACTTCAACATCTCGGCCCGCGTGATCCAGCCGGAAATCCACGAGATCGAGCTGAAGATCAACGTGACGTCGAAGGGCACGCAGGGCACCGCGTTCATCGTGGAACTGGCCTATTGCGGCCTCATCGGCATGCGCAACGTGCCCGACGACCAGGCCCACCCGTTCCTGTTCGCCGAAGGTCCGCGCATCCTGTTCCCGTTTGCCCGCCGCATCGTCGCCGATGCCGTGCGCGATGCCGGTTACCCGCCGCTGATGCTCGAGCCGATCGACTTCAACGGCCTGTACATGCAGCAGCTCGCGCAGGCACAGGCGACCGCGGAAGCGACTCCGGCTGGCCAGGCCTGATCTGACACCTGATCCGGTGGCCGGACGGAGGCAACAGTGGACCTCTTGCCATGAACCTCCTGAAGGCCACCGGATCGATTGGCGGACTGACCCTGCTCAGCCGCATTCTGGGACTGGTGCGCGACAGCCTGTTCGCGCGCTTCGTCGGCGCGGCGTTTGCCTCGGACGCATTCCTTGTCGCGTTCCGGCTGCCCAACATGTTCCGCGCCTTGTTCGCCGAAGGCGCGTTTGCCAGCGCCTTCATCCCGATGTTCAACAAGAAGGTCGCCGATCCCGAGGGTAAGGGCCTGCGTGACGGGCTGGACTTTGCGGAAGCCGCGCTTGCCGTGCTGCTGCCGGTGCTGCTGTTCATGACGGTGGTGCTGGAAGTTTTCGCCTGGCCGGTGACGCTGCTTCTGTCGGGCAAGTTCAACGGGGTGAGTGCGGACCAGTTCGCCTATGCGGTCGAGCTGTCGCGCTGGACGATCCCCTACCTGATGCTGATCAGCATCGTCTCACTGTTTGGCGGCATCCTCAATTCGCTGGGCAAGTTCTGGGTCAACGCGGCGGCGCCGATCCTGCTGAACCTGACGCTGATCGTGGCGCTGCTGGGCTTCCATTCGGACGATCCGCTGGTCACCGCACGCAACCAGGCGATTGCCGTTTCGGTCTCGGGCGCGCTGCAGCTGCTGTGGCTGGCCTGGGCCTGCCGCCGGAATGGTGTGCGGGTGCGGCTGCGCCGCCCGCGGCTTTCACCTGAAGTGAAGCAGCTGCTCAAGCTGATCCTGCCGGCGGCGGCAGGGGCAGGCGCGGTGCAGATCAACCTGGTAATCTCGACCGCGCTGGCCGCATCGCTGCTCGATCACGGTTCGGTCACCTACATCTACATGGCCGACCGGCTGAACCAGTTGCCGCTGGGGCTGATCGGCATCGGCCTTGGCACGGTGCTGCTGCCGACGATCTCGCGTCAGTTGGGCGGTGGTGAGGAAGTGGCAGCGATGGAAACGCAGAACCGGGGCATGGAGCTGGCGCTGCTGCTGACGCTGCCCGCAACGGTGGCGCTGGTATTGTGCGGCGAGCCGATTGCGGCAGCGCTGTTCGGCTATGGCAAGTTCGACGCGATGGATACGCATTTCACCGCGCAGGCGCTGGCCGCGTTCTCTGTCGGGCTGCCGAGCTACATTCTGGTGAAGGTCCTGACGCCGGGATACTACGCGCGACAGGATACGAAGACTCCGGTGCGCTATGCCACGATTTCGATGGTGGTGAACCTCGTCGGCAATCTGGCACTGATCGTGCCGCTGAGGCACATGGGGCCGCCGCTGGCGACGGCAATTGCCTCGACCGTCAACGTCTGGCTGCTCTATCACACGCTGGTCAAGCGCGGGCACTTTGCCGCCGATGCACGTCTCAAGCGGCGCACCCTTCGGCTGGCGCTGGCGGCGCTGGCAATGGGCGCGGTGCTGTGGGCAGGGCAGGGGCTGGTGATGCCCTATGTCCATGGCACGTGGACCATTCGCGTGGCGGCCATGGCTGCACTGGTCACGTCCGGTGTCGTCGTCTATGGCCTTGCCGCCGTCCTGACCGGGGCCTTCCGGGTGGACGACCTCAAGCTTCTCCTGCGGCGTCGCCGCTCCAACTGAAGGCACCGAAATGCGTATCGTTTCCGGCATCCAGCCAACCGGCAATCTCCACCTCGGCAATTACCTCGGTGCGATCCGGAATTGGGTGCGCATGCAGGACGAGTGGTCGGCCAAGGGCGGGCAGTGCCTCTATTTCCTTGCCGATCTTCACGCGATCTCGATGCCGCATAGCCCGGCGGAACTGGCGGCAAACACGCGCGAAATGGTGGCGGCGCTGGTTTCGTGCGGGATCGATCCCGACAAGTCGATCCTGTTCAACCAGGCGCAGGTGCCCGCCCATGCCGAACTGCAATGGCTGCTCAACGGCACGGCGCGGATGGGCTGGCTGAACCGCATGACGCAATGGAAGGACAAGGCGGGCAAGAACCGCGAGGGCGCGAGCGTGGCGCTGTTCACCTATCCGGTGCTGCAGGCGGCCGACGTGCTGCTCTATCAGGCAACGCACGTGCCGGTGGGCGAGGACCAGAAGCAGCATCTGGAGCTGGCGCGCGACATCGCGCAGAAGTTCAACAACGATTTCTGTGCCGAAGATGCGCCGCTGTTCACGCTGCCCGATCCGATCATCCCGCCCGAGGCTGCGCGCATCATGAGCTTGCGCGATGGCAGCGCGAAGATGAGCAAGTCCGATCCTTCGGACATGAGCCGGATCAACCTGACCGACGATGCCGATGCGATCATGCAGAAGGTAAAGAAGGCCAAGACTGATCCCGAACCGCTGCCGGGCACGGTCGAAGGGCTGGCCGGGCGTCCGGAAGCGAACAACCTTGTCGGCATTTATGCGGCCATGGCTGGCACTTCGCCTGCCGAGGTTCTGACGCAGTTCGAAGGCAAGGGCTTCGGCCAGTTCAAGCCTGCACTGGGCGAACTGCTGGTCGAGACGCTGTCGCCGATGGCGGCACGTTATCGCCAGCTGCGCCAGGACGGCGAGGCGCTGGACGCGATCCTTGCCAAGGGCGCGCTGAAGGCTCGTGACCTTGCTGCGCCGACCCTCGCCCGGACCTATCAGGCATTGGGCCTTGTAAGAGGCTGATTTTCCGTCAGTTCGTTGCAAAACATTACGTGCCTGCAACATATGTTGCAGGCACCATTCAACGTGCATTCAGCACTTCCCGTCCAAAAAGGCGGCATGCTATGCAGTGCGTGTGTCTGGCAAGGGGCGGCGGACGCATAACAGGAGTCGCAAGGATGAATTCCGTTTCGCAAGTGAAGCCCTCTTCTTCCGGCAAGCGCCGGCTTCTGGGGCTTTCGGCAGTTTCGCTGATGCTCGTCTCGCTCGCCGGGTGCGCCACGCCGTTCAAGGCCGACGTCAAGCGCTTCCAGGCGCAGTTGCCGGCACCCGCTGGCCAGACCTTCGCGGTCGTCGCCGACGATCCCAGGGATGCAGGCGGGCTCGAGTTCGCGCAGTATGCATCGCTGGTGGGCAAGCAGATGGAGAAGCTGGGCTATCAGCCCGCCGCTCCTGAAAATGCCGACCTGCTGGTCAAGTTCGACTACGGCATCGATGGCGGGCGTGATCGCGTGCGCTCCACCGGCTTTGCCGACCCGTTCTGGGGCGGTTGGGGTGGCTGGGGCGGCTGGGGCCCGGGTTATGGTCGAGGCTGGGGCCGCGCAGGCTTCTACGGCCGTGGCTGGGGCTGGGGGTGGAACGATCCGTTCTTCTTCGGCGGTCCCGGCTGGGGTAACAGCGTCGATGTCGTGACCGTCTACACCTCGGGCATGGACCTCAAGATCGATCGCCGCGCCGATGGCCAGCGCCTGTTTGAAGGCAAGGCTGAAGCAGCTTCGTCCTCGAATCGCCTGTCCTATGTCGTACCGAACCTCGTCGAGGCGATGTTTACCGACTTCCCCGGCAACAACGGGGAAACGGTGAGGATCTCGATCGCGCCGGAAAAGAAGACGGTGAAGAAGGTCAACTGACCTTTCCCGACGGACCGAATGCAAAAAGGCCTCGCAGCGATGCGGGGCCTTTCTGCTTGTGCGGCAGGCAGGGTGTTGTGCGTTTGCATCAGGTTTGCGCCATGCTGCGGACGATCGCGGATTGTTTGTGACAGCCCTTTGGGGATGCGCTATTCAGCCCGGGTAAACGTTGCCCGACGCGGCCTTGGGAGAGGATGCGACAACGTTCGCGCCGCGTCGGGCTTTACCATTTCGATCATTTTGCAGCGCCAATCGCCCGGCAATTTACTGCTGGTGCGGGATGTCGCGTTCGAGCTCGAGCAGCCCCTGCGGCAGGCGCAGGGAACGTGCCGCAATGCGCGTTTCCAGCAGAAGGTAGACCAGCGCGATCATCAGCAGGGCAATGGCGCCGAAGAAGGTGATGCCGGTGAGGTTGCGCAGTTCGAGGCCGGCCATTTCGCCGATGAACAGCGATCCCACGGTAACGCCGATGGCGAGTCCCGACACCACCAGCAGCAACAGCGCCCTGCCGATGAGGTGGATGCGGCGATCGACGTAACGGATCTCGATCACGACAAGATCGTGCTCCCGGCCCGTGGTCTCGGCGTGCTGGCTTTGCAGCGCGCGTGAGCGGTCGACGATGCGGCCCAGCCGCGTCGTCAGGATGTTCATGATGTTCCCGATCGCCACGAGGACGAACACCGGGGCCAGTGCCAGCTGTATGGTCTGGGCGATCACGCCGCTATGACCCGGATTCATGAAAAGTCTCGCTGCATCACCGCCTTGTCGCACGTTGCGCCGCGGGCGGGCAAGCCGGATACGAATTCGGCCGGGTTTGCGCTAGAACCACATCCTCACGCCGACGACGGCGCTGACCTGCGATGGACTTTCGCCTTCGAGCCGTGCCAGCCGGGCCGTTTCGCCCAGTTTGCGCTCCCAATGGACGCCGACATAGGGGGCGAATTCGCGGGCGAACTCGTAGCGCAGACGGGTGCCCAGTTCGATCTTCTCGATCCCCGCGCCGATGCCGAGTTCGGGCACGTCCTGCGCGGAGGCGTCGATCTCGATTGAAGGTTGCAGAATGAGGCGCTGGGTCAGGCGCATGTCGTGTTCCGCTTCAAGCCGGAAATGCACGTCGCCCTTGTTCGAGACGAAGGCGTGGGCGCCGACCTCGAACCAGTAGGGGGCAAGGCCTTCGAAGCCGACCACGCCGTAGGTCCGGTCCGGTCCGGCACCGAAATCCTGCCGCACGCCGAGTTCGAAGTTCCACCACGGATCGAGGGCGCGGCGCCAGGCGGCGCGGACTTCGCCGGTCTCGAGGGGTTCGCCGAACCCCCCTTCGCCTTCGGTTTCCACGGCCAGCCGGTCGATATCGCCGCCGATCCAGCCCATGGCCTGCCAGGCGTAGCCGTCCGTGCCATTGCGGGGGCGGTATTCGAAGCGGTCGAGGATCAGCGCGTTGCCGAAGAAGCGGCCTTCCTTCGAGAGATCGGCGCGGGCCTGGGCCATGCGCTGCTTGTCCCAGAAGGCATCGGCGGGATGGTCGGTCGGGACGGGCGGCGGGGGCGCGTTGCCGACTTCGCTGTCGGATACCGTTGGCATGGTGTGGCCCATGTGGGCCGAATGATCCATCGGCGTGCCCGCTTGAGGCGCATCGGGCGCGGTTTGCTGGTGCATGGAGTGATCCATGCCCTGCATTGCCGCCCCGTCAGCAGGCTGGTCGTTCATGGCGCCCATGTCGTGCCCGGAATGGTCCATGCCCTGCATCTGGCTCATGTCGTGGCCGGCGTGAGGGTCCTGCGCTTCCTGCGCGAGCGATGGCGTGGCGATCAGGGCTGCACCGGCGAGCAGAAGGCGCTTCATGCTGCGTCTCCCGCAGCGCGTACCGTGACGACGCGCATCATCCCGGCATGCATGTGCAGCAGCATGTGGCAATGGAAGGCCCAGTCGCCCTCGGCATCGGCCGTCAGGTCGAAGCTGGCCTTGCCGCCGGGCAGGACGTTGACGGTGTGCTTGCGCGGACGGTTGCCCGGTTCGCCCGTGACCAGTTCGAAGAAGTGGCCGTGCAGGTGGATCGGGTGCGGCATCATCGTGTGGTTGATGAGATTGACGCGAACCCGCTCGCCCGTGCGGAACGGGATCGGCTTGGCGCCATCGGAGATAGTCTCGCCGTCGATGGACCACATGTAGCGTTCCATGTTGGCCGTCAGGTTCACGTCGATCTGGCGCGAGGGCGTGCGCCGGTCAGGATTGGCATCGCGCGAGCGCAGATCGGCATAGGTCAGCACGCGATGGTCGACATCTTCGAGGCCGGTCGGCTTGTCGGCCAGGCGGTCTGCGGGCATCGGCGAGATCGTGGCGACGCCCGGCCCCGGCTTGACGCCCGGCGCGAGCGATAGATCGCGCATCTTCATCGAATGGCCGGCCATGCTTTCGTTGGCGGGCTGTGACAGGTCGATCTCGCCACCCGTCCCCATGTCCATTCCGCTCATGTCCATGCCCATGTCGCGCATGGTGAGCACCGGGCGGGCGCGGCGGGCAGGGATGGGACCGGCCATGCCGATCTGCGGCGCAAGCGTGGCGCGCACCAGCCCGGAGCGGTCGATCGCCTCGGCAATGATGCCGAAGGGGGCGGAGTCGGTCGGCTGGACGATGACGTCGTAGGTTTCGGCAATCGCGATCTGGAACTCATCCGTCTCGACCGGCTGGACGTTGCAGCCGTCGGCCGCGACGACAGTCATCGGCAGGCCGGGGATGCGGAAGTTGAAGTTGGTCATCGACGAGGCGTTGATGATGCGCAGCTTGACCCGTTCGCCGGGGCGGAACAGCGCGGTCCAGTTGGCGGCGGTATCGTGCCCGTTGATGACGAAGGCGTAGGTCGCGCCGGTGACGTCCGAGATGTCGGTCGCATCCATGCGCATCTTTGCCCATTCGAGCCGCTCCTTCAGGCTCTGGTCCTTGCCTTTCAGCAAGCCGCCGACGGTCTGCCGCTGCCAGTTGAAATAGCCGCCCATGGCCTTCAATTTGCGGAGCTGCTCGTGCGGGTTCATCGGGCTCCAGTCCGCCAGCATCAGCACGTATTCGCGGTCGAACGGGGCGGCGGTGTCAGGCTCGGCCGGGTCGATAACGATCGGGCCATAGAGCCCTTCGGCCTCCTGCATTCCCGAGTGCGAATGATACCAGAAGGTGCCCGAATGCACGATCGGGAACTCGTAGGTGAAAGTCTCGCCCGGATCGATTCCGGGGAACGACAGGCCGGGCACGCCATCCATCTGGAACGGCACGAGCAGCCCGTGCCAGTGGATCGAGCTCTGTTCGGCCAGCGCGTTGCTGACGGCGATGCGCACCTTCTGCCCCTCGCGCAGGCGGATGAGCGGGGCGGGGATCGAGCCGTTGACCGCGATGGCCGGGGCGGAACGGTCCCCCACCGCGAATCTGGCCGCGCCGATCGACAGGGCGATGCTCTCGCCCGAGAGGACGCCGCCGGTGTTGCGCCCGGCCATGGCGCCGCCTTCACGAGAATGACCACCGTGGCCCGATTGCGCCCAGGCAGGGACAAGCGGCGTTGCGGCGAGGGCACCGGCTCCGAGAAGCAGGTTGCGGCGGTTGAGATGGAGCATGTCGGTCATTACCTGCGATTACGCAGGAAGACGGGTTATCCCTCAAGCAGTTCCGACAATTTCTGCCGCGCCCGGTAGATCCGCGTCTCGACGGCCTTCTCGGTCAGGCCGAGCACGTCGGCAGCTTCGGCCATGCTCATCCCTTCGAGGCGGCACAGGATCAGCGGGTCCTTGAGATTGGCTGGAAGTGCAGCGATGGCAGCCGAGACGCGCGCCAGTTCGGCCTGCGAGATCGCTTGCGCCTCGGGATCGAGGTTCTGATCGGCAACATCGAAGGCATCTTCCAGGGGCCGCGCCATGCGGAAAAGCCGTCGCACCGCACGACGCCGCGCCCAGTCGCGGCACTTGTTGACGGCAATGCGCATCAGCCAGGCCCGAAACGGGCGTGCGGCGTCGAACTTCGCCAGCGAGGCAAAGGCGGCGATGAAGGCTTCCTGCGTTATGTCGAGTGCCTCGCCCTCGTCGCCGGCGTGGTGACGGGCGAGCCGGAACACGGCTTCGCGATGGCGTGCGAGCAGCGTTGCATAGGCGCTCTGCCGGCCCGCAAGCGCGCTTGCGACCAGTTGTGGGTCGCTTTCCCCTGGAGCGTCGCCCCCCGCCACTTGTTCAGCGGCGGTCGGGGGAAGGACGGTCGGGCGAAGTCAGGGCGCGGGCGATCTCGCGGTCGAAGATCGCCTGCTGATCGGGCTTGAGCACTGCACGCATGGCAAAGACATGGGCCAGTGTCGCCTTCTGCAGCTCGCCCATCGCCATGTGCGAGGCATCGACTGCGCCGGTCACCTTCGGGCCGATCTGGTGTTCGCTCTCGATCGCGCGGGCAAGGTCCGCGTTCGAGGCGCGCAGGCGATCGTCCAGCGTGCGACGCGTGTTCGCGAATTCCGCCTCGAGCCGGTCGATCTCCTGGTTCTGCTGCGCGGAGAGATCGAGTCGCTCGTGCATCAGCTGGTGGAGTTCGCTGCCGTGCTGCATCGGCATGAAGCCACGCGCAAAGTGGCTGGCGGCAAGGGCGACGGCGGCCGAGACCACCGCAACCACGACATAGCGCATGGCCGCGCCCATCAGTCCGCCAGCAGGTGCGAGGGCGCGCCCGAGGGTATGCCGAACAGGGGTTCTGCCTGTGCCGGAGCCGCGGGCGCGACGGAGCCGACGATCCCGACGACAGCGGCAATCGCCACGGCCATCACCATGCCGCGCCGTGCCGTGGCGCTCTCGCGCCTCCGGGTGAGTCCGCGCATCACTTCGTCATCGATGATGGAGAGCGAAGGCGGTGTCGCTTTGGCGGCAAGAGCGCCCAAGAGTTCGTCGATATCGGCCATTGCTGGCTGGTTTCCTTTTTCCACGCGATTCCCATTACGCGCGCCCGGGCCAAATCCCTCAAGACAAAATTTGCGCTATGGCTTGAGGGATGGTCCCACGCTCTGCGTATCACACTGCAGATCCCAACCCGAAAGGACTTTCCATGCGCCGTCTTGCGCTCCTTGCTGCTCCCGCCCTTGCCATGCTGGCCCTGCCCGGCGCAGCCTTTGCCCATCCCAAGCTCCTTTCGTCGAACCCGGCGCCGAACACCGCCGTGGCCAAGCCGACCAAGCTGACCCTGACGTTCTCCGAAGAGCTGGTCGGCCCGCTCTCGGGCATCGAACTGGTGATGACCGGCATGCCCGGCATGGCCAACCACGCGCCGATGCCGATCAAGGGCTTCAAGAGCGTTGCATCGGGCAAGGTCCTGACCGTTACCCTGCCGCGTGCGCTGCCTGCCGGCACCTACAACCTCAAGTGGCATGCCGTTGCCGGTGACCAGCACCGCATCGAGGGCCAGTACGCCTTCACGGTTCGCTGACAGGGCCCGGGGGCGTGGAAACGACTGGCCTTCTGGCCGCACGCGCAGCGGCGTATCTTGCGTTGCTGCTTGTGGCGGGCGTGCCCCTGCATGCGCTGGCAGCGGGGCAGGTGCTGGCTTTCCGCGCCCGCCTCGTGCTGGCCCTGCTGGCCATCGTCGCGGCCTTTGCCTCTGCATGGTGGGCGCTTGAAAGCGTTGCCGCCATGGCCGGCATCACTCTGGCCGAACTCGATCAGGCGACGGCAGAGGTCGTGCTGGCGCAGACGCCGCTGGGCAAGGTCATGGAGTGGCGGCTGACCGCGCTCGCCGCAGTGTTCCTCGCCTGCTTCGTGCCGTTGTGCGTGTTGCGCCTGCCGATCCTGGCGCTGGCGGGGAGCGTTGCGCTCGGCTCGGTGGCGTGGACCGGCCACGCTGGCGCCAGCGAAATGGCGCTTCACCGGGTATCGGACGTGGCGCACGTCCTTGCCGCAGCGACATGGATCGGCGCTCTGGCCGTGTTCGTCACTTCGGCTTTGTCGCGCGAGGGGGCAGATACTGGCGCACTCGCACGATTTGCCCGCACCGGGAGCGTGGTGGTGGCGGTCCTCATCCTGACCGGCCTGCTCAACACGCTGGCGATTGCCGGATGGCCGATGATGTTCGAGGCGCGCTGGTTCAGCATACTTGCGGTGAAGCTTGCGCTGTTCGCCGTCATGCTGGCGCTGGCTGCAGGCAACCGCTGGCGGATCGTCCCGGCGCTCGAACGAGGCGAGTCTGGCGCCACTGCGCGCCTGCGCCGTTCCCTTGTGCTGGAATTTGCGGCGGGTCTTGGCGTTGTCGGCGCAGTCGCCTTGCTTGGCGTGCTTGACCCTCTGGCTTGAGGCCAAATGGCAACAAAGAATTCCCGCAGGGACGCTTGACCGTACAAGCCAGTGGCTTAGCTCTCTTGCCGCTGCAACCTGTCAACGGGAGAGAGCCTATGTTCAGCCATGTCATGGTCGGCGCCGACGATATCGACGCTGCCAAGAAGTTCTACGATGCCACCTTCGCCGCGTTCGGTGGGCCAGAGGCGATCACGGACCCCAAGGGACGCCTGATCTACCAGCACAACGGCGGCCTTTTCATCGTGACCAAGCCGATCAATGGCGAGCCGGCCTGCGGCGCCAACGGTGGAACCATCGGTTTCCGCATGAATCCGGAACAGGCCAACGCCTGGCACGCCGCTGGCGTCGCGGCAGGTGGCACGGCTTGCGAAGACCCGCCGGGACCGCGTGAAGGCTCGCCCTATTACCTTGCCTATCTGCGTGATCCCGCCGGCAACAAGCTGTGCGCGCTGGACATCATCGCCTGATGACACTCGAAACGGTCTCGACATCGAAGGCGCACGGCGGAACGCTGGGTGTCTACAAGCATGAGTCCGCCTCGACGGGGACGGGGATGACCTTTTCGGTCTTCCTGCCCCCACAGGCGGTGGACGGAGCGAAGCTTCCGGTGCTGGTCTACCTCTCGGGGCTGACTTGCACCCACGCCAACGTCACCGACAAGGGCGAATACCGCAAGGCGTGCGCCGAACTCGGCATCGTTTTTGTCGCGCCCGATACCTCGCCGCGTGGCGAAGGCGTGGCCGACGATGCGGATGGGGCCTACGATTTCGGCCTTGGCGCGGGGTTCTATGTGAATGCCACGCAGGAGCCGTTCGCACAGCACTACCGCATGTGGGACTACATCGCCGAGGAACTGCCCGCCCTGCTGGGCGCGAACTTCCCGGTCGATCTGGATCGGATGGGCATCACCGGCCATTCCATGGGTGGGCACGGCGCGTTGACGCTGGGGCTGACCTACCCGGAGAAGTTCAAGTCGCTTTCGGCCTTCGCGCCCATCGTCGCGCCGGGGCAGGTGCCGTGGGGCCACAAGGCACTGGGCGGCTATCTGGGCGATGACCGTGCGGCATGGCGCAGCCATGATGCCGTGGCGCTGATCGAGGATGGCAAGCGGCCCGCAGGCGCGGTGCTGGTCGATCAGGGCGATGCCGACGGGTTTCTTGTGGAGCAGCTACGGCCCGAACTGCTGGACGCGGCGTGCAAGGCGGCTGGCGTTGACCTGACGCTGCGGCTGCAGCCGGGGTACGACCACAGCTACAACTTCATTTCCACGTTCATGGAAGACCACATCCGCTGGCATGCCGAGCGGTTGTAGCGTTTGGAAATCCCCCCCTTTGTCCTTCGGGAAAACGGGGAGGAGCTTTCTCTTACCGCACGTCCTTGGCCACGGCATCGAGCACGCCGTTGACGAATTTCGCCTCACGCTCTTCAAAGAAGGCGTGGGCGACATCGACGTATTCGGTGATGACCGTTGCCACCGGCACGTCCTTGCGGGCGAGCAGTTCATAGGAGCCGGCGCGCAGGATCTGCAGCATGGTCTTGTCGAGCCGGGCGAGCGACCAGCCCTTCGCCAGCTTGGACGAGAGCAGCAGGTCGATCTCGTTGCGGCGGGCGTCGACGCCTTTCACCACATCATCGAAGAAGGCGACGTCGGCCTTGAGGTATTCGACGTCCTCGATCTCCGCGCCCAGCCGGTGCTGGTGGAACTCGTCCAGCAGCAGGTGCAGCGCGGTCTTCTCCATGTCGACCTGGTAGAGCGCCTGCACCGCGGCAAGACGCGAGGCGGCGCGGGCCTTGCCCGAGATCGCGTTCACAGGCCCAGCCTCACTTCGATCGAACGGGCGTGGGCGGCAAGGCCCTCGGCTTCGGCAAGGGCGATGGCGGCGGGGCCAACGGCGGCAAGCGCGGCGTCAGTCGCCTCGATAAAGCTGGTGCGTTTCATGAAATCCAGAACGGAAAGGCCCGAGGAAAAGCGCGCGCGGCGCCCGGTGGGCAGGACGTGGTTCGGCCCGGCGACGTAATCGCCGACGGCTTCGGGGGTCATGCGGCCAAGGAAGACCGAGCCGGCATGACGGATCTTGTCGAACAGGGCTTGCGGATCGTCGGTCGCGATCTCGACGTGTTCGGCGGCAAGGGCGTTGGCGAGCGCGGGAGCTTCGTCAAGCGAGTCCACGACGATGATGACGCCGTAATCGTCCCAGCTGGCCTTGGCGACCTTGGCCGTTGGCAGCATGGCGATCTCGACGCCGACCATGTCCGCCACCTGATCGGCAAAGGCGGCATCGTCGGTAATGAGGATCGACTGCGCCACCGGGTCGTGCTCCGCCTGGCTGAGCAGGTCGGCGGCGATCCACTGCGGATCGTTCTTCGCGTCGGCAATCACAAGGATTTCGGATGGCCCTGCGACCATGTCGATACCGACCACGCCGAACAGCTGGCGCTTGGCTTCGGCTACCCAGGCGTTGCCGGGTCCGGTGATGACATCGACAGGTTTGATCCGGCCGGTGCCATAGGCGAGCGCGGCCACGGCCTGGGCCCCGCCCACGCGCCAGACCTCGTCGGCACCGGCAAGGTGGGCTGCGGCCAGAACCAGCGGGTTGGCCTCCCCCTTGGGCGTCGGCGTGACGACGACGAGCCGCTCGACGCCAGCGACCTTGGCCGGAATGGCGTTCATCAGCAGCGACGAGGGATAGGCTGCGCGGCCGCCGGGGACATAAAGCCCGGCGCCATCTACAGCGCTCCACCGTGCGCCGAGGCGCATGCCGCTGGCGTCGGTATAGTCGCGATTCTCCGGCAACTGGGCGCGGTGATAGTCGCGGATGCGCTGTGCGGCGAGTTCGAGCGCGGCGCGAAGATCGGGCTTCAGCGCGTCGAAGGCTTCGCGGCAGGCTTCGGGCGAAATGCGCCAGTCGTCATCTGCCGGAGCGTGGCCATCGAACTTGGCGGTGTATTCGGCGAGCGCTTCGTCGCCGCGAATGCGCACGTCATCGATGATCGTCTGCACGTCGCGCGCGACGTTCTCGTCGCTCTCGCGGCGGTCCTTGACGAGGCGGGCGAAGGCCTTGGCGAAGCCGGAATCGCTGGACTTGAGGCGCAGCATCAGGCGGCCTTCCTTGTGGCGACCATCTCGCGGAAAGCATCGACCAGTGCGCCGAGGCGGGCGCTGTCAGTCTTGAGCGCGGCCCGGTTGACGATCAGGCGGGCCGAGACGGGCAGGATCTGGCTGGTTTCGACCAAGCCATTCTCCTTGAGCGTCCGACCGGTCGACACCAGGTCGACAATGCGGCTGGCGAGGCCCAGCGAGGGGGCCAGCTCCATGGCGCCGTTGAGCTTGACGACTTCGGCCTGAACGCCAAGCTTTTCGAAATGCCGCCGCGTCAGGTTGGGGTACTTGGTCGCCACGCGGGCGTGGCTTTCGCGCGCGTTCGCGCCCGATTCCACCATGCTGACCGGCTCGGCCACCGAAAGGCGGCAGTGCCCGATGTCGAGATCAACCGGCGCATAGAGATCGGCATAGTCGAACTCGTCGATCACATCGGATCCCACCACGCCGGCATGCGCCGCGCCATGCGCGACGAAGGTCGCCACGTCGAAAGCGCGGACGCGAATGATCTTCACGTCGTCGCGGTTCGTGGCGAAGGAGAGTGCGCGCGAGGCCTTGTTAAAGAAATCGGCCTCGGGCACGATCCCGGCCTTCTCGAGCAGAGGCAGGGCCTCGTCGAGGATGCGACCCTTGGGCAGGGCGAAAACGAGCGGTGCGGCGGTGGACATAACCCGCCGCCCTTATGGCAGCACGGCGCAAAGGGCAACCGAATGAACCCGATCATGGAGATCGAACAGGTCGCAAAGGCCATAGAATGGCAGGCAGACCACGCCACGAACAATGGTGCACCCTGCACTGGCCGCGTGGTGCGGGCGCAATTGCGGCTGCTGGATCGCGAAACCGAGGTGGGCAGGCGAATCGCTGCGTGGCCGGGAAAGCCGCTGGAAGATGCGCTGCCATTGCGGCTGGCTGGCGGACATCACAATCTGGTGCTGACCGGCAAGGACATGCGGCTGGCGCCGGTCTATCGCGGCGAGGTGACCGATCAGGGGCAAGTCGATGCGCTGGTGGTGGCGGTGACCCGGGAGCATGATGCGGAGCTTTTGCCGTGGCTGGATGGACCCCCGCAGACCAATGAGGCTGGGCGGTCGGCCTCGATCATGGCGGCGCTGCTGTGGCTTTCGGTCCGCATTGGCCCGCGCTTCGAGCTGAACGAGCTGGGCGCAAGCGCTGGCGTCAACACGATGATGGAGCGCTTCTTCTTCGACCTTGGCGGGATGACCACTGGCCCCGCGGATTCGCCGATGCGGATCGTGCCGGAATGGCGGGGGGCCCCGCCGCCGCGGGCCGGGGTCGAGATCGTCGGCATCAGGGGATGCGATCGCGCGCCGATGAACCTGGCCGATCCGGAACAGGCGCTGCGGCTGAAGTCCTATGTCTGGGCTGAGGTGACCGAGCGGATAGGGCGGATCGATGCGGCGATTGCGCTTGCGGCCCAGCGGGCGCCGGACGTGGTGCAGATGGATGCGGGCGACTTCGTGGCCGAGCGGCTGGCGGCACCGCAGGAGGAAGACACCACGCGCGTGATCTTCCATTCCATCGTCTGGCAATATCTGCCGGCCGAAACCCGGGCGCGGATCGAGGCGCTGATGGCGCAGGCGGGCGCGAACGCCGATGCCTCGCGGCGGCTGGCATGGGTCATGCTGGAAACCAACCGCCAGACCTTCCGGCATGAATTGACCGTGCGCCATTGGCCCGGCGGAGAGGAGCCTGCCTTGCTCGGCACCGCCCATGCCCATGGCGCCTGGGTGGAGTGGCTGCCCTAAGGTCTACGTCGCGAAACGATCGCTGCGCGCAAGGGTTGAGCGAGGATGCGCCGCTCTTTTCTCCGCACTGTCGTCGTCCTGTTGATCATCGGTTCGGCGGGGCTGGCGGGGCGTGAATGGGTGCAACGGCATCCCGAGCATAACCCATGGGCGCCGCTGGCATTGGCCGATCCACCGGGCTGGGCGACAGCGATGAAGCTGCAGACGTTGCGGAGTGACCGAGCGGTGTGCAGCAGGTTTCTGGACAGCAGCGGAATCATGGCCGAGGCCCTGCCGCCTGCTGGCGAAGGGCAATGCCTGCGGCATGACCGGCAGGTTCTGCAAGGTCTGGCACAGGCGAAAGTGAAGCTGGCACCGGGCGGAGCGCAGGCAACCTGCGCGATCGATGCGGGGCTGGCCCTGTGGCTGCAGCATGGCATCCAGCCCGCGGCGCAGCGGCTGCTTGGCAGCGCTGTTGCATCGGTCGAGCATTTCGGCACCAGCAACTGCCGTAGGATTGGTGGCGGGCAGCAAGGGACGTGGAGCGAGCACGCGACCGGCAACGCCATCGATGTGAGCGCGTTCGTGCTGGAGGACGGACGCCGCGTTTCAGTGCTCAAGGACTGGGGAGCGGGCGACGAGAAAGCGGCGTTCCTCCGGGCCGTGCGCGATGCGGCGTGCCTCAGCTTCTCTACCGTGCTGTCCCCCGATTACAACGCCGCCCATGCCGACCACCTGCACCTCGACCAGGCGCAGCGCGCTGGCGGCTGGGCGGCTTGCCGTTAGGCTTCAGCCAAGAAACCTGTCGAGCGCGGCGTTCACCGTTTCCGGTGCTTCCCATGGCACGAAATGCCCGCAATCGTGCACCGGCTCTACGGTGAGATTGGTGACGAGCTTGTCCATGCCATCCAGGTTGCACGGCGGCAGGGCCATGTCGTCCATCGCCCAGATCACCAGCGTTGGTATCTGCAGCGGCGGGACGGGAGTGTCCTGATAGCCTTCAGGCAGTCCGAACGGAGCGTCCATCGGGGGGACGGCCATTTGGCTGGCGCGATACCAGTTGAGCATGGCGATTGCGGCATCAGGGTTCGACCAGTCCTTGAACAGGGCGGCGCGCTCTTCCTCTTCCATTACCGGTGAGCGGTTCCAGTTGAGCGCCTTCATCAACAGCGCCCCGAGGCCATGTTCGCGCACCATGGCATCGTTTGCAGTATCACGGAAGGCGCGCATGTACTGGCTGGCCTCGCGCTGCTGGCGGTCGGTCCAGAGCAGGCGCGGGAAGATCACCGGATGCGGGGCATTGGCGATGACCGCGCGGGTGACGCGTGTCCCCTGGCCGAGCAGCGCAACGCCCCAGGCGATCGCGCCGCCCCAATCATGGCCGAGGATCGTGAACTGCTGCACGCCCAATGCATCGGCAAGCTGGAACACGTCTCCGATCAGCTTGTCCGGGGTGTAGTTCTCCACGCCCTCGGGCTTGGACGAGCCGCGATAGCCCCGCTGGTCGGGCGCGATGCAGCGGAAGCGGGAGGAGAGGTGGGCGATCTGGTGGCGCCAGGTGCGGTGGCTTTCGGGGAAGCCGTGGAGAAAGATCAGGGCCGGTGCATCGCGGGGACCCACATCCAGCACATCGAGTTCGATCCCGCTGGCAAGTTTCACGCGCTGAAGTGGCGTTGCAGGGGCAAGTGCAGTCATTCCGGCGCTCCTTCGTCCATCTTTTGCGCATAGCCTGCTGCGACGACTGCGGCCATGCGGTCGTGCAGCGCATCAGGTGTGCGGCGCAGTTCGCCGATTTCCTTTTCCATGCCTTCGCCCATGATGATCTCACGCTCGTCCGCAGCAATGGCATCGAGCATCATTCCTGCAGCTACATCCGGGTCGAGCCCGCGCTCAATGACCGCATCGCTGACCCCGCGTCGCGATCCGTCGGCAGTCATGGCGTTGCGCGAAACGTCGGTGCGGATCGAGCCGGGCGCGATCACATGGACCTTGATGCCAAGTCCGGCGACCTCGGCGCGCAGCGCATCGGAATAGCCGAACAGGCCGAACTTGGCCGCGCTGTAACCGGTGCGCAGCGGCGAGCCGACCTTGCCGGCAATGCTCGAGACCATGACGATCCGCCCGGACTTGCGCTCAGCCATGCGCGGCAGGAGGGCCTGCGTCAACGCGATGGGCGCAAGCAGATCAACCGCGACAATGCGTTCATAGACGGGGAAGGCAGTGTCTATAGCCAGTGAGCGCTGCGAGATGCCGGCATTGTTGACCAGCATGTCGACGCGGCCCTTCCAGCCCCATGCCTGATCGGCCGCGCGGGCAGCGGCGGCATAGTCAGTCGCTTCGAATGGCAGGACGAGGGCGCTGCCGCACTGTTCTGCGACTTCGCCAAGCGCGGCTTCATTCCGGCCGGACAGGATCAGATGCGCGCCTTGCGCAGCAAGGGCCCGTGACAATGCTGCGCCAATGCCGGACGACGCCCCGGTAATCCACGTGACCTGCCCTGCGAATGCCATCGGCCTGCTCTCCTTCGTCGGGCCTTAATCGACCCGTTAAAGGCATCGTGTCAGGCTTTTGCAAAGGAGGGAAGGGGGTGAATTCCTTCCGGCCGTGCGTCGTTTTCAAGCCACCCGCAGCATCGGGGCCATGCGATCTGCGGTGGTATCGAATTGGCTGGTGCGGAACCTGCTGACCAGCTGGCGCAGTTCCTCTGCCGCTCTTGCGAGCTGGTGGGCCGCTGCGTTGCTTTCCTCGACCATTGCAGCGTTCTGCTGCGTAAGGGTGTCGAGGTTCGCAAAGGAACCGGTGACGCGCGCGAGCTCTGCCGATTGGCGTACCGCAGAATCGGCAATTTCCGAAACCGAGCCGCTGACCTGCGAGACGCGGCTGACGATATCGTCGAGCACCGTTCCGGTCCGGCCGACAAGGCTGACGCCTTGGGCGACCTGTTCGCTCGACGTCTGGATCAGATTGCGGATGCTGCTCGCCGCTTCGGCGGAGCGCTGCGCCAGCGCGCGGACTTCTGTCGCGACTACTGCGAAACCCTTGCCGGCATCGCCAGCGCGCGCTGCTTCGACACCGGCGTTGAGGGCGAGCAGGTTCGTCTGGAAGGCGATGCCATCGATCAGGGAGATGATCTGTCCGATTTCATTGGAGGACCGTTCGATCTCGTTCATCGCGGCAACCGCACTCGATACGACCGCGCCGCCCGTTTCGGCAAACTGCTGGGCTTCGCCAATGGCTTCCCGGGTGTTGCCTGCGTTTCTGGCGGTCTGATCGATCTCGGCTACGAGTTCGCGCGTGACCGAGGTGTTCTGTTCGAGGGCGCTCGCCTGTTGCTCGGTCCGGCGCGCGAGGTCGTCCGACGCCCCGCGGATCTCGGAAGAGCCACGGGCAATGTGGTTGGTGGTGGACGATACGGCGCCGACCAGCCGGTCCAGATCGCTCGTCGCGGCGTTGAAGCTGTTCTTGAGCTTGATGTAGGCTGGCGGAAAATCGACTTCGATCTTGGTGCTGAGATCGCCGCCGGCCAGCTCTTCGAGCCGCTGCTCGACGGCTGCGATTACCAGTCTCTGTTCGTCGGCGATACGCTGCCGCTCGGCGGCGGCAGCCGCCTCCATGGCAAGCTTGTGCGCCTCGGCTTCTGCCTGGGCAATGATCAGGCGCTGCAATTGAACGCTCAGGAACACCAGCGCGGCAGTTTCGGCAACGACGACGACCGCGTGCAGGATTACCCGCAGAATGTCGCCGCCATTGTTGTAGACCAGTTCAGGCGCGACAAGATTGCCAAGCAGGTGGTGGACTGCCGTCAATGCCGCACCGGTGACGATGGGACGCCAGTCTGCGAGAACGACGATGATCGCAAGGCAGGCGAAGAAGACCATGTGCAGGTCGACCATCCAGGCCGATCCGGCCCACTGGTAGAGCAGGATCATCGGGAAAGTCATTATGCCCGCGGCGACAGCACAGCGCTGTGTGGCATCGCCGTCCGGGCTTCTGGCGACGAAAGTGGTGAGGCCTGCCGCGACGGCCGCGACAATCGGGGGGATTATGCCCGATCCAGCCCAGATCGCTCCAACGCATATGATCAGGGCGCCGATCATCGATGTGAAGGCGAGTGCCCGCAGACCGTTTGCGCGAAGTGCCTGCAATTGTTCCATGGCCGTTCAACTTCCTGGTGTGGGACTGCACAGCCCCAGTGGGACCGCAATGGCGATCGTGCCGTGTCGCAATGCTGCGTAGAACGCTCCGTCGGGAGCATGATCGATGATCAACCCGCCAAGCGGTGTCGTGCCGACGATCCGGCCTCCCCGCTCCGTCGCCCATTTAACGTAGGACGCCGACCCGGATGGCAGGAGTGAAAGCACGGCAAGCGCCGAACCCTGCCTTGGTGCAAGTGCGGTGGCGAGGAGAAGGACGCCTGCAAATCCCAGCAGCGCAAGGCTGCCGGACTGGCTGGTTTCTCGCGGATGCGCCTCTGTCCTCATAAGCTTGCGATAACGAAAGATTATTTCTGGTTGCCTAGGACGTGCTCCGGGAAAATGCGTGGGTCGGACGCAGGATTTATGAACGGATTGATAGAACGGAGGGCTTCGCGCGCTTGGGCTATGTCTTCACGGGTGATCGAATCTCTGCCCGGTTGATGTGGCGGCGGCTGGAGCTTACGAGGCTGATCACCTTGGGGCGCTCTGGCGTGTACCGGGCCGGTCGTCGGGATATCGAAGCACAGTGAACTATCGCCATTCCTTTCATGCGGGCAACAGCGCCGACGTGGTGAAGCACAGCCTGCTGATTGCCTTGGTCCGTGCCCTCCAGCAAAAGCCGGGCGCGTTGACGCTGATCGATACCCATGCCGGTTGCGGGTTGTATGACCTTCGTGGGGATCATGCGCAGCGCACCGGGGAGGCCGCGCAGGGCGTGGAGCGTGTCTTTGCCGGCGCGAACCCTCTGCTAGACGACTACCGCGCCGCGGTGCGGGCGGTGAATGCCGGGCCTGAGCCGCTGCTCTATCCCGGCTCGCCGCGGATTCTGGCGCAGCTTCTCCGTCCGCAAGACCTGTTGATCATCAACGAAAAGCATCCCGAGGACGCCTATGCCCTGCGCGGGGCAATGCGCGGCACGCATGCTGCCGTGCATGAGCGCGATGCCTACGAGTTCTGGCTGGCGATGCTGCCGACCCGGACCCCGCGAGGGCTGGTGGTGGTCGACCCGCCCTACGAGCAGACCGACGAACGCGCACGGATCACCAAGACCCTCGCTGCCGCGCACCGCAAGTGGGCTCATGGCGTGACGGTAATCTGGTATCCGCTGAAGGACCGGTCTGCGCACGTGCACTGGAAGGAAAAGCTGCGCAGGCTGGGCATCCCGAAGCTGCTGAACGTGGAGCACTGGCTTTACGATGCCGACCAGCCCGGCATCTATAACGGCGCAGGGCTGTTCATCGTGAATCCGCCCTATGCCTTTACGCAAGGCCTGGCGCCGATGCTGGAAGCCCTTCGCGCCGCGCTGGCGCCGGAGGGGCATCGGGGCACGCTGGGCGCGGAGTGGTTGAGCTGACGACTACGGATAGCTCACCGTCGTCGCCACCTTGGGCAGGGGTATGAATTCTTCCTCGTCGCCCGGAACCTTGGGGAAGCGGCCGTCCTGCCAGTCGGCCTTGGCCTGGTTGATGCGCTCGCGGCTGGAGCTGACGAAGTTCCACCAGACGTGGCGTTTGGTGGCAAAGGCTTCGCCGCCCATCAGCATGACGCGGCCGCCGGTTTCGGACTGCAGTCTGAGCACGGCGCCGGGTGCGAGGACGACGAGGTCGTAGAGGGCCAGCGGCAAGCCGTCGACCTGCGCTTCGCCGCCAACGAGCATGACGGCGCGTTCGTCGGCCTCGGCGTCGATCGGCAGGGCGCCGCCCGGCGCCAGCAGGATTTCGGCGTAGATCGTGGCGGCGTGCTGGGTGGTCGGCGCGGTCTGGCCCCAGAGCGTGCCCATGATCACGCGGGCGCTGACGCAGACGTCCTCGACGAGCGGCAGGGCGGTGACCTGTTCGAAGGCGGGGGCGATCTCTTCCTTGCCATCGGGCAGGGCGAGCCAGGTCTGCATGCCATAAAGGTGCGGGCCGCCGGGGCGCTCTGTCTCCGGCGAACGCTCGGAATGAACGATGCCGGTGCCGGCGGTCATCAGGTTGACTTGCCCCGGGCGGATCGTGGCGAAGGAGCCGAGGCTGTCACGATGGTCGATTGCGCCTTCAAACAGCCAGGTGACGGTGGCGAGGTTGATGTGCGGGTGGGGGCGCACGTCCATCGCGGTGCCGGCAGGCAGGTGGGCGGGGCCGAACTGGTCGACGAAGATGAACGGACCCACCATGGTCCGTTGGCGCGAAGGAATGGCGCGGCGGACTTCGAACGCGCCGAGATCATGGGCGACGGGGGTGATGGTCTGGATGATCGGATCAGTCATGCGTCCGCCTCGAGGTCAAGCAGTTCGAGCAGATTCACCGGGAACACCGGTTCATGCCAGTTTGCCAGTTCTTCGCGGGTAAACCAGCGAAATTCCTTGATTAGTTCGCGCTCAATGGCGGTGTGGCCCGAGGTGTCCGGGGTGAAGCCTTGCGTGCGGACGCGGAAGAAGCGTTCGTCCGAAGTGATCGGTTCGCCTTCGAGTGTGAGGTAATCGTCGGCGCGGGCGGCGACTTCGGGGCCGCAGTGGTCAACGACGAGGCCGGTTTCCTCGTAAAGCTCGCGCACCGCCGCAATGGCGAAGTCCTCGCCCGGATCGCATTCGCCCCCGACGCCACACCAGAACGGGCGGCGGTCTGCCGGGGCGAAGCGGATGAGGAGCAGGCGGTCTTGCTCGTCGAGCAGGAGGATGCGGGCAGCGCGGCGGATGCGGCGCGGAGTTTCACTCACCGGGAGCCTTGGCCTTGATGGCGAGAGCATGGACGCGCTGGCCGGGCAAGTCGCCCAGTGCCTTGTTGACCATGCGCTGGCGGCTGAGGCGCGACTGGCCGGTAAAGGCGGCGCTTTCGATCTCTACCGTGAAGTGCGATTCGCCGGTGCCATCATCGCCCATGTGGCCCGAGTGGCTGGCACTGTCGTTGATGACAGCGAGATGGGTGGGGGAGAGGGCTTCGGTCAGAAGCCGTTCGATTTCCTGTGCGATTGGTCCGGTCATGGCTTTTCTTCTAGCGTCTTCATCGCCATGTGGACAGCACATGCGAAATGACAAGTTCCACGGTCGCGTCCAGGGTACGGGGCGTATCTGCAATGCCCCCGGCTGCGACGAGCCGGGCGAGTTCCGCGCGCCGGGCGTGCGCTCATCCGGGTTCGACGGACCGGGCGATTATCGCTGGTTCTGCCTCGAACACGTGCGGCAGTTCAATTCGGGATATGATTTCTTTGCCGGAATGACGCCGGAGGAAATCCTGAAGGCGCAATCGCCGCTGGCCGGTTGGGAGCGCGAGACCCGGGCGTTCCGGCCCGACGCCGGGATCGACCAGGCGCCGCGCTGGGCGGACTTTGCCGATCCGCTCGAGGCCATTGCCCAGCGCGCCAAGGCGCGGCGGGCCGATCACCAGAAGGCGGCCGATGCGGCGCGGCGCGGGATCAGTCCGGACGAGCGCAAGGCCTATGACGCGCTGCATCTGGCCTATGACGCCGATCGGCGGCAGTTGCGGCAGAGCTATTCCGAGCTGGTGCGCAAGTATCACCCGGACCGCAACGGCGGCGACCGGACCTTCGAAGGGCGGCTGCAGGAAGTGGTCGAGGCCTACAACCTGCTCAAAGGCAGTGCGCTGTTCGCCTGATTTCCGGGCGCTGCATGACATTTCTCGCGCCAGTGTGGTGACGTCTCGCACAGACTTTTCATAGGAAATTTCCTATGCGCTCCATGCCAACAGCACATGGAGGCACGGACATGGCTTACGTCATCAAGAACGGAATCCTCAACGACAACTCCAATCCCGTAAGACAGATCAGATCGCGCAACACCGGCGGCGCCTTTCCGGCACCGCCCGGAATCGTGGTAATGCACTTTACCGCAGGCGGATCTGCCGCCTCGTCGGCCAACTGGTTCGCTTCGCGGGAAAACACAAATTCATCGGCACACGTGGTCGTCGACCGGGATGGC
Organism: Novosphingobium sp. GW835-FHT14H07; assembly: GCF_058793515.1. Lineage (NCBI taxonomy): Bacteria > Pseudomonadati > Pseudomonadota > Alphaproteobacteria > Sphingomonadales > Sphingomonadaceae > Novosphingobium > Novosphingobium sp. GW835-FHT14H07. The sequence continues at coordinate 26,089 of NZ_JBXAFX010000027.1, read as the reverse complement.
TCGATCATCCAATGCGTCAACTTCAACGACGTGGCGTGGCATGCGGGCAAGTCGAGCTGGCGCGGTCTCGCCGGGCTGAACAAGCATTCCATCGGCATAGAGATCGCCAACTGGGGGGCGCTGCGGGGCGGCGCCAATGGCTGGTACAACGCGGCCGGGCAGAAGGTCGACAATGTGGTGATGGCGGTCCATCGCAACGGCAATCCCGATGGATCGCGCACGCCGATCGGCTGGGAGGCCTATCCGGCAGCGCAGTTCGAGGCCGTGGTCGCCCTCGTGCGGGCGCTGCGCGAAGTCTATCCGATTGCGGAGATCGTCGGGCATGACGATATCGCCCCGGTGCGCAAGTCCGATCCCGGCCCGGCGTTCGACATGGTCCGCTTCCGCCAGCGGGCATTGGGCGGGCGCGACCAGGACGGCGCGAACGTGGGCGTGGTCCGCTCGCCCGGCGGGCTCAACCTGCGCAGCGGTCCGGGCACGAACTTCGCCGTGGTCCAGTTGCTGGCTGACGGCAGCAAGGTCATGCCGATGGGCGTGAACGGATCGTGGATCGAGGTCACCACTCTCGATGCGGCGGGCAAGCCCAGCAAGACCGGTTGGGTGCACAGCCACTATCTTGATCTGGACTGAGGCCAGAAAGGAAGCGGGCGCCTGAAACGAAACGGGGCTCCCGAAGGAGCCCCGCAGCGTTTTCAGCAGTGGTACCTGCGATCAGGCGGTTACCGGCGCCGCATCGCGGACCGACTGGTCAACGTGTTCGGCGAACTGCTGGAAGTTGTCGACGAACTTGCGCACGAGTTCCTGCGCGGTCTTGTCGTATTCCTCGGCATCGGCCCATGCCCCGCGCGGATCGAGCAGCTTCGTGTCGACGCCCGGAACCTCGACCGGCACTTCGAAGCCGAAGTTCGGGTCCTTCTTGAAGGTGGCGTTGTTCAGGCTGCCATCGAGCGCGGCGTTGAGCAGGGCGCGGGTGGCCTTGATCGGCATGCGCTTGATGCCTTCCTGCGTGGCCTTGCCGCCCGACCAGCCGGTGTTGACCAGCCAGCACTTCACGCCGCCCTTGGCAATGCGTTCCTTGAGCAGGTTGCCATAGACCGACGGGTGGCGCGGCATGAACGGCGCGCCGAAGCAGGTGCTGAAGGTGGCTTCCGGCTCGGTCACGCCGATCTCGGTGCCGGCGACGCGGGCGGTGTAGCCCGAGAGGAAGTGATACATCGCCTGATCGGGCGTGAGGCGCGCGATCGGAGGCAGGACGCCATAGGCATCGGCGGTGAGGAAGATCAGGTTGGCCGGAACCGGGCCGAGGTTCTTCTCCGAGCAGTTCGGGATGAAGTCGATCGGGTAGGAACCGCGGCTGTTTTCGGCGAGGCGATTGTCGTCGAGGTCGATCGTGCGGGTGACGGGATCGATCACGACGTTTTCGAGCACGGTGCCGAAGCGCTTGGTGGTGGCGAAGATTTCCGGTTCGGCTTCGGCCGAGAGGCGGATCATCTTGGCGTAGCAGCCGCCTTCGAAGTTGAACACGGCGGTGTCGGACCAGCCATGCTCGTCATCGCCGATGAGCGTGCGCGAAGCATCGGCCGACAGCGTGGTCTTGCCGGTGCCGGACAGGCCGAAGAACACGGCAGTCTTGCCATCAGGACCGACGTTGGCCGAGCAGTGCATCGGCATGACGCCCTTGGTCGGCAGCAGGTAATTGAGGATGCCGAACACCGACTTCTTCATTTCACCCGCATAGGCGGTGCCGCCGATCAGGATCAGCTTCTCGGTGAAGTTGACCGCGATCACGGTTTCGCTGCGGCTGCCATGGCGTTCCGGATCAGCACGGAAGCTCGGCAGGTCGATGATGGTGTATTCCGGCACGAACGAGGCCAGCTCGTCAGTGGTCGGGCGGACCAGCAGGGTGCGGATGAAAAGGTTGTGCCAGGCGAATTCGTTGATGACGCGGACGTTGACGCGGTGTTCGGGCTGCGAGCCGCCGAACAGATCGGCCACGTAGAGGCGGTCCTTTTCACCCAGGGCCTTGATGAAATCGGCCTTGAGCGCGGCGAAGTGCTCCGGCGTCATGGGCACGTTGGTCTTGCCCCACCACACGGTGTTCTCGGTCTCGGCGTCGCGGACGATGAACTTGTCCTTGGCGGATCGGCCGGTGTGCTTGCCGGTCTCGACCACGAGCGGACCATCGACGCAGAGCAGGCCTTCACCGTTGCGGACGGCGTGTTCGACCAGAGGCGCGGTGCCGAGGTTGGCGAACAGCTCTGCCGGTTCGGGATAGCCCTGGCTGGCGAGGGACACGTTCAGGCTGGTATCGGACACTTGGGGCCTCCCGTTGGTGGCGCTTTGGACAGAGATTTGCCCGCTTGCGCACGGATTGCGAATACGAATGCGCTGATTCTCGACCTGCGCATAGTCACCTGCGTTTGCTGCGTCAAATGACACGCGGCAACGAAGTTTTTTTGCGCATCAGGTTGCGTTCCATGCAACTGGGAATGCTGCAGTGCAGCGGCATTTGCGCTTGAAGTTGCAAGCTTTGCTTACGCCCGGTATCGCTCGAAACCATGCCCACGCCGCAACCGCCTCGCGCCGAAAGTGCAGACCTGCCGCGCACGATCGCGCTTGTGGACGACGACCGCAATATCCTGACGACTGTTTCGATCGCACTGCAGACCGAGGGCTTCGCCACGCGGCTCTACAATGATGGTGACGCGGCCTTGAAGGCGCTGCTCGACAATCCGCCGGATCTGGCGGTGTGCGACATCAAGATGCCACGCATGGACGGGCTGGAGTTGCTGCGCCGGCTTCGCGAGAAGAGCGATCTGCCTGTCATCTTCCTGACAAGCAAGGACGACGAGGCCGACGAAGCGCTCGGCCTGTCGATGGGGGCCGACGATTATATCGCAAAACCGTTCAGCCAGCGATTGCTCGTAGCCCGGATTAAAGCGATTTTGCGGCGCAGCGAAATCGTGCGGCGCGAGGCGGCCGAACAGGAGGCGGACAGCGAACCCTTGCCCGAGCCGATCCGTCGCGGGCGACTGGTCATGGATCCGGCGCGCCATGCGGTGACCTGGGAGGGTGAGCCCGTTTCGCTTACGGTGACCGAGTTCCTGATCCTTGAAGCGCTGGCAATCAGGCCGGGCGTGGTGAAGACGCGCAACCAGCTGATGGATGCGGCCTATCACGATGACGTGTTCGTCGACGACCGCACGATCGACAGCCATATCAAGCGCCTGAGGCGCAAGTTCCGCGCGGTGGACGGCGAGTTCGGGGCGATCGAGACGCTCTACGGCGCCGGTTACAGTTTTGCCGAAGACTGACGGCAATGTTCAGCCGGGTTTGCGTCGGCGGCGCCTGCGGACGCTGTGGCGCATCCGCGGCGTCTCGCTGACCACCCGTATCCTGTTCGTCAACGTCATTGCCCTGGCGCTGCTTGCGGGCGGGTTCTTCTATCTCGACAGCTATCGGACCCAGCTGATCGAGGAGCGGTTCAAGCTGGCCCGGGCCGAGGCGGAGATCGCCGCCGATGCTCTGGACGGGGCGAAGATGGCGCAGCGCAAGGAATTGCTGGCGCGGATCGGCACGGATCAGGTGTTGCGCTTGCGGCTCTACGATCCTGAAAGCCAGTTGCTGGCCGACAGCTTCGCTCTGGCGCCCCCATCCTTCGCGCTGATCAATCCCGAGACCGAGCCCTGGTACCAGAAGGCGGCGCGACTGCTGGACCGGGGCGTGGATTTCATCGTCAACGCCCCGACGGTGGAGCGTTACAGCGATACCTCCGAGCGGCCGGCCGGGAGCTGGCCCGAGATCCAGGCGGCGCGGCAGTCGGGGCGGACGGAAGTGTACCTGCGCTATGCCCCCGACCGCACGCCGGTGATCACGGCGGCGACCCCGGTGGGTGACAAGGGCGAGGTGCTGCTGACCTTGCGCAATGCGCTCGACGTGACGCAATCGGTGCGTGATGCCCGCCAGACGCTGGTGATCATCATCGGCATCGCGCTGCTGCTGTCGGTCCAGCTCTCGCTGTTTCTCGCACGCACCATCGTCCAGCCATTGCGGGCGCTGGTGCGAGCGGCCGTGCGCGTGCGGCTCGGGCGCGAGCGCGAGGTGGTGGTGCCGCGCCTGCCCGATCGTGGCGACGAGATCGGCCTTCTGGCGCGCGCGGTTTCGGACATGACCACGGCCTTGCGCCAGCGGATCGACGCCGTGGAAAGCTTTGCCGCCGACGTTGCACACGAGCTCAAGAACCCGCTCGCCTCGCTTTCCAGCGCGCTCGAGACGATGGAGCGGGTTGAGGAACCGGCACTGCGCCGCCAGCTTTCGGACATTGCCGCGCATGATGTGCAGCGGATTGACCGCCTGATTACCGAGATCGCGGACGCGAGCCGGATCGATGCGGAGCTGAGCCGCGCGACCTTTGTCGCGGTGGACCTCGCCTTGCTGGCCTCTCAGGTGGTGGGTGCGCGCGATGTGCGGGCCAGCGCCACCGTGCCGATCAGGATGGTGCGGCTGGACGGCGAGACGACCGTGCCGGGCGACGCCGCGCGGCTGGAGCGCGTGCTGGAGAACCTGCTCGACAACGCGGTCTCGTTCTCGCCGACGGGTGGCTGCGTCGACGTCAAGGTCTGGGGCGACGGGGACTGGGCGCATATTGCGGTAAGCGATCAGGGCCCGGGCGTGCCCATGGCGGAACGGGACAAGGTGTTCGAACGGTTCCATTCGGTGCGGCCGGCCGAAGAGGCGTTCGGCGCGCACAGCGGCCTTGGCCTTGCCATCGCACGGACGATTGCCGAGGCCCATGACGGCACGCTGACGATCCATGATCGGCCCGATGGCAAGGCCGGGGCCTACTTCCTGCTGAGCATTCCCCTCGCGGTCGAGGAGGAAGCGGAGTGAGCCGGGCAATGCAACTGACCTGCGTGGCGATTGGCGGGAGGGGCCTGCTGATCGCTGGAGCGCCGGGGACGGGCAAGTCGAGTCTCGCACTGGCGCTGATCGATCGCGGGGCAGTGCTGGTCGGCGACGATGGGGTGATGGTGGAAGCTAAGGAGGGGCACCTGATCGTTGCCGCACATCCCAATACGGTCGGCAAGCTGGAAGTGCGCAACCTTGGCATTCTTGATTTTCCCGTCTCGGCGCCGGTCCCCGCTGCATTGCTCGTGCAACTGGACAGCACCGCACCGCGGTTTATCGAGCAGGCGCAAGCGTATGAAATGGAAGGGATAAGAATTCCTTGCGTGGCACTCTGGCCGGAGTCGCCGGTGCTGCCGCTGCGCGCGGAGCTGGCGCTTGCCCGCTATGGGTTGACGTTTTCCTGATTGGGGACAGGTCCATTTTGCGGACTTTCCAAGCGTGCGGCAAAGGCGCAAAGCGGGCTTCCGATGGCGCAAGACTCAAGCTCTCCAGGCTCCGGCCCTCAGCGCATTCTCCTCGTCACCGGCTTGCTCGGCGCGGGGAAGACGACCGCGCTGCGCACGCTGGAGGATCTGGGCTGGGAGGCGATCGACAACTTCCCGATCCGCCTGCTCGATCGCCTGCTCGAAACCGAACCGGGATCGGCGCGGATGGAATCGGGCGCGCCCATGGCGATCGGCTTCGATACCCGCACGCGGGGGTTCGATCCGGCCAGGACGATCCAACTGGTCAAGAAGCTCTCGCAGCGCAAGGACATCGAAGTCACCACCCTGTTCCTCGATTGTGGCGGGGCTGAACTCGAGCGGCGCTACAACGAAACCCGCCGCCGCCACCCGATGAGCGAGGACAAGCCGGCCTCGACCGGGATCACGGCCGAGCGCGAACTGCTCGAGCCGCTGCGACGCTGGGCCGATGTGGTGATCTCGACCACCAGCTTCACCTCGAACGACCTGCAGCAGGCGATTCGCGACCAGTTCGGCGATGTGACCGCCTCTGCACCGACGCTGACGATCAGCAGCTTCGGCTTTTCGCGGGGCACGCCGCCGCTCGCTGATCTGGTGTTCGACATGCGGTTTCTTGCCAACCCGCACTGGGTGGACGAACTGCGGCCGCAGACCGGGCAGGACCCGGCGGTGGGGGACTATATCCGGCAGGACCCTGCTTTTGCCGAGGCTTTCCAACGGATTCGCGATCTGCTGCTGCTGCTGCTTCCGCGCTATCGCCAACAGGGCAAGGCATATGTCCACGTGGCATTTGGCTGTACCGGCGGCAAGCACCGCTCGGTGTTCATGGCCGAGCAGATCGCTTCAGCCTTGCGCGCGGAAGGATTTTCACCCACATTGCTGCATCGCAACCTCGCGTCGCGCGCGGCCGATCTGCTTGAAGGTCGGAAAGCTTGAGACAGCGGGGGATAACAAGGATGGGCGGGGCAGCACTGGAAGCCATGCGTTTTGATTCCCAGTCGTCTTGCGCGCCCTGCAATCCTGCCAAGCTCGCGTTCATCGCCAGCAGTGCAGATTGCCCGGCCGCACTTCGGAGCCTGCCCCTTTCATGATCGGTCTTATTCTGGTTACCCACGGCGCTCTCGCCGACGAGTTCATCCATGCGATGGAGCATGTCGTCGGCCGGCAAAGCGACGTGATCGGCGTGTGCATCGGTCCCAACGATGACATGGAGAAGCGCCGCAAGGAGATCGCCGACGCGATTCGGCGCGTCGATAGCGGCGAAGGCGTGATCATCCTGACCGATCTGTTCGGTGGAACGCCCTCGAATCTTGCGATCTCGCTGATGCAGGCGGGGCGCGTCGAAGTGATTGCCGGGATCAACCTGCCCATGCTGATCCGCCTCGCAAAGGCGCGCAATTGCATGGGTGTAAAGGAAGCGACAGCCGCCGCGCGCGATGCGGGGCGGAATTACATAACGATCGCTTCGGAATTCTTAGGGCAGGATGCATGAGATGGCTGAACAGGGTTACGTCACCCGGGAGACAGTAACGATCGTCAACCAGCGCGGCCTCCATGCACGGGCCAGCGCCAAGTTCGTCAACGCGGTGGCCAAGCTGCCCGCCGGGTTCGAGGTGACCGTGGCCAAGGATGGCACCGATGCCGCCGGGGCTTCCATCCTGGGGTTGATGATGCTGGGCGCGGCGAAGGGCGATACGGTGGACGTGAGCGTAGCCGGCCCTGAAGGCGAGGCAGACGCGATCCTGATGAAGCTGACCGGCCTGATCAAGGACGGCTTCGGCGAAGACTAACGGTTGCTGCGACCCGCTCAGTCGCGCATTGGGATGCCATGACGCGCAAGATCATCACCGGCTATTCCAACCCCACGGTAAAGTTCGTCCGCTCCCTGCGCGAGAAGAAGCACCGGCGGCGCGAGCGCAAGTTCCTGGCCGAGGGGCTGCGCCTGCTGACCGATGCGCGTGAGGGGGGGCGACTGCCGGAAATCCTGCTCATGGCGCAAGGGCGCGAAGGGCACCCTCTGCTTGACGAGCTTGAGGCGGATGTCGCCCGCGCCGGCGGCGATGTGATCGAGCTGCCGCTGGACATCCTGGCCAAGGTGACCGGCAAGGAAAATCCGCAGGCAGTTGCGGGGGTGTTTGCCGAGTGGGACACTTCGATCGATCTGATCGATCGCAATGCCGCGCCGATCTGGCTGGTTGCGCACGCCATGCGAGATCCCGGCAATCTTGGCACGATGCTGCGCACGGCGGACGCGGTGGGGGCAGGCGGGCTGATCCTGATCGACGATTGCGTGGATCCGTTCTCGGTCGAAGCCGTGCGGGCAAGCATGGGCGCAATCTTTACCGAGCGGCTGGCGCAGGCCCGGTGGGAGGAGTTCATCGTCTGGTTGCGGCAAGGAGAAGGTCAGCTTGTTGCGGCATCCTTGCGCGAGGCGGTGCCTTATCGCGGTGCGGCCTATGCCAGCCCATGCTTCGTGATGGTCGGCAACGAATCGCGTGGGCTGCCTGAAGATTACGAGATGGCCTGCGACTTGCGCGTGACCATGCCGATGAAGGGGCGCGCGGACAGCCTGAACGCGGCGGTGGCAGGGGCTGTGCTGGCCTACGAAGTGCTTGCCAGCCTGCCTGAATAACCACGTACCAACCGGTTAATCGCACGCTCAGTCGCGCGGGAGCATGGGTAGCCTCATGCGCTCGACTCTCGCCTTTCTCGCGGTTTCGGCCTCGCTCCTGGCGGGTTGCGCCACTGCGCCTTCGGGTAGTGCGGGGCTGGCCGGTACGGCTTGGACGATTCTGCGCGTGGATGGGGCCGCGCCGGTTGCGCCCGAGAAGGCCACCTTGAAGTTCGAGGACGGGCGGCTGAGCGCAAGCGTCGGCTGCAACGGCATCGGCGGCGACTATCGCGTCGATGGGCAGAGGTTGGTCGCTGGCCCGCTCATGGCGACGCGGATGTTCTGCGAGGGTCCGGTGTGGCAACAGGAGGAGGCGGTCAACGCATTGCTATCTGCCGCACCCGAGATCGAGCGCCGCGGACGGACGATGCGGTTGGTGTCCGGCGGACATGCGCTCGACCTGGAGCTGACGACCGGCTGATCAATCCCCGGCGATGAAGGCGGTGATCTGCCACTGACCCTGCTTGGGTTCGGCAATCAGGCGATAGTCGAGCAGGCTGCGCAGCTTGGCCGTTTCGATGTAGCCTTTGGTTCCGTCATGCGTGGTAACGCGGATCGCTCTGGCTTCACTGTCGAAGTCCATCGGATCTATGCCGACAATGCTCCAGCCTGCTGGCGCCAAGGGTTTGCCGCCCGGTTTATCCCGCATGGGCGTGTCGTCGCCGAGCACCAGCATCGCGCTGTAGCTGTCGATGTCTTCTGGCACGTTCCAGAAGACCCATGGCATCGCGGCCAGCCCGCCCTGCACGGCGCAGCCCAGCGGCAACATCGCTTCGAGTTCAAGCCACAGCTTCGTATCGGGATCGTTGAGACGCTTGACCAGTTCGGCAGGCCCGTTGCCGCCCCCATAGTCCAGCGCGATATCGGGTGCCGCGAGCTTGGACATCGCTTGCGCGTCCCGTTTCAGGATCGCGGCCACCAAGGCCTTGTGAAACGCGGGCCAGCCTGGCTGCTTCAGGCATTCGTCCCGCGGCGCGTAGCGGGCTTCCTGCACCGTAGCAGGCGCTGGGGTGGCAGACTGGCTTGCTTCAGGTTCGGGCTCCACCACTGGCTCGGAGGCCGGCGGGGGCGCTGGCGGGGCCTGATAGGGTTCACTAGCGCTTGGCGACGCTTGAGGCTCGCTCCCGCTCCCGCACCCGGCCAGAGCCGCCAGTGCGGCAGTGGCGAAAAGGAGCCGGGCGAGCCTCTGTGTCATTCCGCAGCGACGTCTCCATCGTCGTTGGCAATCGCTGCGAGCGGCACCGGTTCTGCCTCGGCATAGCGCGGGGCGGCTTCGACAAGAGGCACTTCCTCAAGCTCGCGCTTGCCGATCTCGATGTGCTTGTCCTTCAGGCGGCGACCAGCCGACAGCACGTTGCGTTCGAAGCTGCCGACGAACTTGTTGTAGTTGCTCACTGCACTGTCCAGCCCGTTGCCGACGCGCTTGAGGTGTTCGGCGGCGACGGCAAGGCGATCGTAAAGCTCGCCGCCCATCTTACCGATCTCGCGCGCTTCGCGGGCCAGGCCGTCCTGCCGCCAGACTTGGGCCACGGTGCGGGCAATGGCGACGAGGTTGGTCGGGCTGGCCAGCAGAACGCGCCGTTCGAAGGCGAAATCCCATAGCGAGGGGTCACGCTCCAGCGCGGCGGCAATGAAGTGTTCGCCGGGGACGAACATCAGCACGTAGTCCGGCGCCTCTTCGAACTGCGACTGATAGGACTTGGCGCCCAGTGTCTGGATGTGGTTGCGCATCGACTGGACGTGGGCGTTCAACGCGATCTTCCGCGTATCGTCGTCCTCCGCCTCGAAGGCATCCTGATAGGCATTGAGCGAAACCTTGGCGTCGATCACCAGCAGCTTGTTTCCGGGAACGCGGACGATGGCATCCGGGCGCAGGCGGCCTTCGTCGGTATCGACCGAATGTTCCGTGATGAAATCGGTGTGTTCGGACAGGCCGCATTGTTCCAGCACGTTGCGCAACTGCAGTTCGCCCCAGCGCCCGCGAGTTTTCGGGCCATTGCGCAGCGAGTTGCCGAGTTGGGCGGCTGCGGCACGCACTGCTTCCTGCCCATCGCGCATCGACTGGATCAGACCGGTCAGCTGGCCAAACGAGTCCACGCGCTGCTTTTCGAGGCTCTGCACCTGTTCCTCATAACTGCGGAGCCGCTGGTCTACAGGGGCGAGCAGGGACTTGAGGCGTTCGGCGCTGGTCTTCTCGCTTTCCTCGAAACGGGCATGAGCACGGTTGAGAAAGGCTTCCTGCGCCTTTTCCAGCACCTTGTTGCCAGCATTCTCGAACTCCTTGCGCAGGGCCTCCTGCGCCTCGATCAGCAGGCGTTTCTGTTCGGCGAAGTTCTCGGCATCGGCCTTCATGCGCTCAAGCTCGGCGCGCAAGGCTTCGCGCTCGGCCCGGACCTGAGCAAGTTCGGCGCGGACCTGATCTGCATCGGCAGCGCGCTGGCGGGCGGCGGCGAGAGCAGGGGCCAGTTCATCGCGCTGGCGGCGAACATCCTGCAGTTCGGAAAGGCCGGCTTCCAGTGCCTTGGCGCGCTCCACCGTGGCAGCTAGGTCGACCGTCATTGCCTTGACCGTGCCTTCGTGGGCCTTGGCCTCGGCATCGCGGCTGTCATGGCGGGCGCGCCACTCGGCAGCAGGGCGGGAGCCGAAAAACCAGCCGATACCAAGCCCGATCACAAGCGCTACGATGACGAAAAGGGCAGATTCCACGAAATTCTCCAGAAGGAACGAAATGGGAACCTACCGTGACGGGCAAATTGGCGCAACCGATTCAGCCGGCGTGTTCCACAGGCAGGACAGGGCGCGGAACGGAAAGGAGCGCGACCCGCTAAGCCCTTGCGAACGAAGGAGAGCGCTCATGTCGATCGAGAAGATGATTTCGGAACACCCGCAGGTGGGTGACAACTACAACGCCTCGCTGGGGATGGCAGTGAAGCATGCGATGTATTGCTCCGCGATCTGCAATTCGTGCGCAGATGCCTGTCTCGCCGAGGCGATGGACATGGATCAGTGCATCCGCACCTGCCTGGATTGCTCTGATGTCTGCGCCGCGACGAGCCGCATTGCCACGCGCCGCACGGGATCCAACCGCGAGTTGATCCGGGCGCAGCTTGCCGTGTGCATCAAGGCCTGCGAGATTTGCGAGGCGGAGTGCGCGAAGCATGACCACGCCCATTGCCGCCGCTGCGCGCAGATGTGCCGTGAATGCGCCGACGATTGCCGCCGGGCACTCGAAGATCTGGATCGTGAGGTGCATGAGGCCGCGTAACGCGGCCTCATCAGGTCACGCCGCCTTGCGCAGCTTTTCCAGCTTTTTCAACGCCATGTTGCGCTTGAGGCGCGAAAGGTGGTCTATGAACAGCACGCCTTCGAGATGATCCATCTCGTGCTGGAGGCAGGTAGCCATCAGGCCGTCCATTTCCTCCTCGTGCGTGTTTCCGTCCAGGTCCTGCCAGCGCGCGCGGATGCGGGCGGGGCGCTCGACCTCGGCGTAGATCTCGGGCACGGAGAGGCAGCCTTCCTGATAGAGGCTGTGCTCTTCAGATGGGTCGAGGATCTCGGGGTTGATGAAGACCCGCGGTTCCTTCTTGGTCGGCTGGTGGTGATGATGGTGGCCATCGTGGTCGCAGGCGACGGGTTCGGCATCGGGATCATCGGGTTGAAGGTCGATGACCAGCACGCGCAGTGGCACGCCCACCTGGATCGCGGCGAGGCCGATGCCGGGGGCATCGTACATCGTCTCGAACATGTCTTCGACCAGCGTCTTGAGCTCGTCGTCGAACTTTTCGACGGGGACGGAGACCTGCTTGAGGCGCGGGTCGGGGACTTCGATGATTTCACGGATGGCCATGGGGGGCAGATAAGGAATGTGGGCGGGAGTCGCAAGAACAGCGTTTCGATCAGTGTGATCGGCGATCAGGCCACCGGGCGCCTTGCCCGCAACGCTTGCGCCAAGGTACCTTCGTCGAGGTAGTCAAGCTCGCCGCCGACCGGCAGGCCGTGCGCCAGTTGCGTGACGCGCACGGGGGCGTCTTCGAGCCGCTCGGCGATGTAATGGGCGGTGGTCTGGCCTTCGAGCGTGGCGTTCATGGCGAGGACGACTTCGTCGATGCCGCCGTGGCCCACGCGGTCGAGCAGCTGGCCGATGGTCAGGTCTTCGGGGCGCACGCCTTCCAAGGCCGATAGCCTGCCGCCGAGCACGTGGTACTTGCCGGTGAACAGGCGGGCGCGGTCCAGCGCCCAGAGGTCGGCGACTTCCTCGACCACGCAAATGGAGCGCTGGTCACGGCGGGGATCGGTGCAGATGCCGCAGGGGTTGGCGGTATCGACATTGCCGCAGACCTCGCATTCGACCAGCAGTTCCTGCACCTGGGTCAGCGCGTTGAGCAACTGGGGCAGCGCGGTTTCGCGCCGTTTGATCAGCCACAGCACGGCGCGGCGGGCCGAGCGGGGGCCGAGCCCGGGGAGGCGCGCCAATGCGCCGGAAAGTGCCTCGATCTCTTGCGATGCCATGGCAGCACAGATAGGGCCGGAGCCGACAAACGGAAGGCCTTGCAGACAGCTTATGCGCATCATCTTCATGGGCACGCCCGATTTCGCGGTGCCGACGCTGGAAGCGCTGGTCGCTGCTGGGCACGAGGTGGTTGCCGTCTACAGCCAGCCGCCGCGTCCGGCGGGGCGGGGCAAGAAGCTCCAGCCGTCGCCGGTGCATCTGGCGGCGGAGGCGCATGGGATCGAGGTGCGCACGCCGGCTTCATTGAAAGGGGCCGAAGAGCAGACGGCGCTTGCCGCGCTGGGGGCCGATGTCGCGGTCGTGGCGGCCTATGGCCTGATCCTGCCGCAGGCGGTGCTGGACGCGCCGCGCCTGGGCTGCCTCAACGTCCACGGCTCGATCCTGCCGCGCTGGCGGGGGGCGGCGCCTGTGCAGCGGGCGATCCTTGCAGGTGACGATATGACCGGCGTGACCATCATGCAGATGGAGCGCGGACTGGATACCGGGCCGATGCTGGCCGAGGTTAAGACGCAGGTCGATGGCAAGACGGCGGGCGAACTGACTGCGGAGCTGGCCGCGAAGGGCGCCGCGCTGATGGTGCAGGTGCTCACTGATCTGGCTGCCTATCCGGCTGTGGTGCAGCCCGAGGCGGGTGTGACTTACGCCCACAAGATCGACAAGGCGGAGAGCCGGCTGGATTTCACGCGCGATGCGGTGGAGGTGGAACGGCAGGTACGGGCGTTTGCGCCGGTGCCCGGAGCGTTCTTCGAGCTTGAGGGCGAGCGGTATCGCATACTGGCGGCTGAAGTCGCTGATGCGCAGGGTGAGGCTGGCGTGACGCTTGATGACAGGCTCACCATCGCCTGCGGTTCGGGCGCGATCCGGCCTGTGCTGATCCAGAGGGCGGGGCGTCCGGCCATGGATGCGGCATCGCTTCTGCGCGGGCGGGCGATTGCGGCGGGGACCCGGCTCGGCTGATGCGGTTTGCGCTGACTCTCGAATGGAACGGCGGGCCCTATATGGGCTTCCAGCGCCAGTCGCACGGGCCGAGCGTGCAGCAGGCGGTGGAAGAGGCGGTCGAATCCGTCACGGGCGAGGCCGTGGTGCTCAACGCCGCAGGGCGGACAGATACCGGGGTTCATGCGCTGGGGATGCGAGCGCATTTCGATCTTTCGCGCGCGTTCGATCCGTTTCGCATGATGGAAGCACTCAATGCGCGGCTGCGCCTGGCGGAGCATCCGATCGCGGTGCTCGATTGCAGCCACGTGGCCGACGACTGGCATGCGCGCTTCTCTTGCATCGGCAGGTCGTACGAATATCGCATCATCAATCGCCGCGCGCCGCTGACGCTGGAACTGGGGCGGGCCTGGCGTATCGCCAAGCCGCTTGACGCTGCGGCGATGCACGCCGCGGCGCAGGCGCTGGTGGGCCATCACGATTTCACCACGTTCCGTTCGGTGCACTGCCAGTCGGCCAGCCCGTTGAAGACGCTCGACCGGCTGGACGTGCGGCGCGAGGGCGACCGGGTGATCATCGAGGCAGCGGCGCGCAGCTTCCTGCACCATCAGGTGCGCTCGATGGTGGGGTGCCTTGCGCTGGTGGGGCAGGGGCAGTGGCCGGTCGGCCAGGTGGCCGAAGCGCTGGCAGCAAAAGACCGTAGCAAATTAGGACTTAACGCGCCTGCCGAAGGTCTATACTTCGTCTCCGCAACATATCCCGGAGAGTGAAAAATGACCGATCTTCAAGGCCAGCGCATCGTCTCGCAGCTCGATCCCGACGGCACCCTGACCGTCAGCCTTGAAGACTTTACCCTGCCTGCGCCCGAGGGGCGGCAGGTGGTGATCCGCGTGGAAGCGACGCCGATCAATCCCTCGGACCTTGGTCTGCTGTTCGGCCCGGCAGATATCGAAAAGGCGGAGTTCTCGCCCGGCAGGATTGTGGCGAAGATGCCCGATCCTGCTGTGCGCGCGATGGCCGCGCGCCACGGCGCAGCCATGCCTGTGGGCAACGAAGGTGCGGGGACGGTCGTCGCAGCCGGCGATGCTCCGGAAGCGCAAGCACTGCTCGGCAAGCGCGTGACCTGCTTCCCCGGCGGCATGTATGCGACGCTGGCCGTGGCCGATGCGGCGATGTGCCTTGAACTTCCTGAGGGCGTGACGGCGGAGCAGGGCGCTTCGGCCTTCGTCAATCCGCTGACCGCCTTGAGCTTCACCGAGACGATGCGCCACCTTGGGCACAACGCTCTGGTGCATACGGCCGCAGCTTCGAACCTGGGGCAGATGCTGGTGAAGATCTGCCAGGCTGACGGCATTCCACTGGTCAACATCGTGCGCAACGATGCGCAGGTGGCGATCCTGAAAGGGATCGGTGCCGAGCATGTCGTCGACAGTTCGAAGGCAACGTTCCTTGACGACCTCGCTGTTGCGATCGGCGCGACCAAGGCGACGATGGCATTCGATGCAATCGGCGGTGGCAAGCTGGTCAGCCAGATTCTGACGGTGATGGAGCAGGTGGCCAATTCGGGCGCGGCTTACAGCCGTTATGGCTCGAACAGCCCCAAGCACGCTTTCATCTACGGCGCGCTCGATCTTTCGCCGACGGTGCTGACCCGCAACTTCGGTTTCAGCTGGGATGTCTCCGGCTGGCTGCTGACGCCATGGATGGGCAAGCTGGGTGCCGAAGTCGTCGAAAAGATGCGCAGCCGCGTGATGGCGGAACTTACCACGACATTTGCGAGCAGCTACAAGGCGCGCGTCACGCTGGATCAGGCGCTGACGAAGGAGGCCGCGCTGGAATACAATGCGCGGCGCACTGGCGAGAAATACCTGATCACGCCGTGACGCGGTAAACGTCCGACTGCGTAAGCCTACATAACTGGTGCACCAGCAATCCTGAACACGTGTTGTCCTATCCGGCAGGGATGGACGGGACCGCGAGCAGTGGAAGGCTGGAAAGGTTGAAGCTCTGGCTGCTCGAGCGGCCAGGCTCGCTGCTGCATCTGTTGCACTATGATATTGAACCGGGCGAGGTGGAGTGGTTCGCCCGACGCAAGCTCGAATACATCAATTCCCTGAGCGGCAACCTGTTCGAGGCGTTGCGCATGGCGCTGATGCTGGCGATATGCGCGCCCGGCCTGACCTGGCATTTCTATGTCGGTGCCGTGCTGCTGCTGGCCCAGATGCGCGTCGGCCTGACCGAACTGCGCCGAAAGGAAAGCAGCGGGCAGTACAAGCCATCGGAGATGGTCGAGATATGGGCCAAGGGCATCTGGCTGAGGGCCATATTCCTTGCCGCGTTTACCGCCTGCTGCATCATCGCCGTGCCGAGCGAGCGGATCGGGGCGCTGATCATCTACGTTCTGGTGCTGGCCCAACTTGAACTGCTGTTGCAGTTCACGATCCCGGTGGCGGGGATCATCTCCCAGACGATCTCGCTGGGACTGATGACCTTTGCGCTGCTATTCCGGTCCGACTTGCGCGGGGAACTGATCGTGCCTGTCATGGGCCTGCAGCTGATCGCCCTGCACGTGATGCTTTTCAACCTGCACTACATGTTCGCTACGCGTATCCTGCGGACGCGCCGGCTGAAGGCAGCGGGCGAGACGATACAGGGCCTGCTCACTGCGTACGAGACCCATGCCAGCGACTGGATGCTTGAGACCGACGCCAGCGGGAATGTCGCGCTGCCGTCCGAACGATTGTGCACGGCCCTGGGGCGCGATGCAGCCGATCTGGAAGGCGTGAAGCTGGTCAACCTGCTTGTTGCAGGACCGGAGACCGAGGCATTGCGTGAGGCGGCACGTAAGCTGAAGCCGTTCCATGACATGGTAGTCCCGATCGTTATCGAGGGGGACCTGCATTGGTGGTCGGTTACGGGCAATCCGCTTTACGAGGAGCTTCGTCATAGCGGCTTCCGTTTGTTCGTTCGGGATGTGACTGATCGCTACACTGCCGAAAGCCAGGTGAGGTTCCTCGCGGACCATGACAGCCTGACCGTCCTGCCCAACCGGCATAACTTCCAGGCGAGGCTGGAGGCGGCGCTTGACGGCGCCGTTGCAAACAATCCTTTCGCCGTATTTTACGTCGATCTCGATCACTTCAAGGCGGTCAACGATACGCTCGGCCATCAGTTTGGCGACAGCGTGCTCGTCGAGGCGGCATGGCGGATCAAGTCGGCGCTGGGAGGACAAGGCTTCGTTGCCCGCTTGGGCGGGGACGAGTTCGCCTGCATCGTCGACGATTTCGATACTGTGGACGATCTGCGGGAGGTCGGCCGCGCGATAGTCGAAGCGATCAGCCAGCCTATGGAGATCGAACGCCGGACGGTCCGCATCGGTGCGAGCATCGGCATCGCGATTGCGCCCGAACACGGGGCCACGTCCGAGACTTTGCTGCGCAGCGCGGACCTAGCGCTTTACGAGGCCAAGTCACGTGGCCGAGGGTCAGCTATCGTGTACGACCCGGCGATGGAGGAGCTGAAGCAGGAGCGCGGCCGGCTTGAGCTGGATTTGCGCAGCGCATTGGCCAATGGCGAGTTCGAGCTTCACTACCAGCCTTTGCATGAGCTCGCGAGCGACCGCATTGCCGGGTTCGAAGCACTGCTGCGCTGGCGGCACCCTGAACGGGGCTTGATCCCGCCAGACGTGTTCATACCCATTGCCGAGCACACCGGCCTCATCGTGGCCCTTGGCGAATGGGTTCTGCGCGAGGCGCTGGCAGAGGCGGCCACCTGGCCTTCGGACATGACCGTGGCGGTCAACGTTTCACCCGCACAGATGGCGGACTTCACTCTGCTCAAACAGGTGATCGCTGCACTTTCGGCGAGCGGCTTTGATCCGCACCGACTGGAGCTCGAGATTACCGAAACGATGCTGATGCAGGAGTGTGACGATCATCTGCAGCAACTGGAACGTCTGCACGCACTCGGCGTGCGCATCGCGCTCGATGACTTCGGGACGGGCTATTCATCGCTGAACTATTTGCGCAGTTTCCCGTTCGACAAGATCAAGATTGACCGCTGTTTCATCAGTGAACTCAACGCAGGCAGTGAAAGCAGTGCGATCATCGAGGCAGTGCTGGATCTGGCCAGCAAGCTGAACATGCAGACCATTGCTGAGGGTGTGGAATCCGAGGAGCAGCTTGCGAGCCTGCGGGCGCTGGGGTGCGAGCAAGTGCAAGGCTATCTGATCAGCAAGGCGATACCCGCGGAAGACCTGCCCATCAGCCGCCAGTTTGCTCGGCAAAAGCTTGAGGCCGCTGACGCGATGCCGAGGCTGCCGGAGCTGAAGCTTGAGGATTACCGGGTGGAGCAGGAGGCCCGGCGGGCCTGAGCCCGCCGCAGCCGTCACCCGCTTCAGCCGCGGTGGGCAACGCTTTCGGGGAGGTCCTTGCCGAAAACGCGCTGGTAGTATTCGGCCACCAGCACGCGCTCGGTCTCGTCGCACTTGTTGAGGAACGAGAGGCGGAACGAAAAGCCGACATCGTTGAAGATCTGGCTGTTCTGCGCCCAGCTGATCACCGTGCGCGGGCTCATCACGGTCGAGATATCGCCGTTGATGAAGCCCTGACGGGTCAGGTTCGCAACGCGCACCATGTCGGCCACGACCTGCGGATTGAGATCGGGCACCTTCTTGCTGACGATCTCCACCTCGGTCGCATCGGGCAGATAGTTCAGCGCGACGACGAGGTTCCAGCGGTCCATCTGCCCCTGGTTGATCGCCTGCGTACCGTGATATAGACCCGAAGTGTCGCCAAGGCCCACCGTGTTGGCCGTAGCAAACAGGCGGAAATGCTTGTTCGGGCGGATCACGCGGTTCTGATCGAGCAGCGTGAGCTTGCCTTCGGTTTCGAGTACGCGCTGGATCACGAACATCACGTCCGGCCGGCCGGCGTCATACTCGTCGAAGACAAGCGCGGTGGGTGTCTGCAGCGCCCAAGGCAGCAGGCCTTCTCGAAATTCGGTGACCTGAAGGCCATCACGCAGCACGATGGCATCGCGGCCGACGAGGTCGATGCGGCTGATGTGCGCATCGAGGTTGATGCGGATGCACGGCCAGTTGAGGCGGGCTGCAACCTGTTCGATGTGAGTCGACTTGCCGGTGCCGTGATAGCCCTGCACCATCACGCGGCGGTTGTAGGCAAAGCCCGCAAGGATCGCCAGCGTGGTGTCCGGATCGAACACGTAGGTTTCATCGCGATCGGGCACGCGCTCATCGGCGCGGCTGAACGCGGGGACCTTCATGTCGATGTCGATGCCGAAGGTCTCGCGGACATCGATTTCGGTGTCGGGCGCGGCGAGCAGCGTCGTCGCGTGGCTGTTCGGAAGTTCGCTCATCGCTGCCTCGCCTATACGGGCGGGGGCGGCGCTGCAATAAGGTTTCACGGAACCTGTCCGTTAGAATGGGAGAATTTCGATGAAGCTCTACGGCGCGATGCTTTCGCCGTTCGTGCGAAAGGTGGCGGTTGTCCTTACGGAAAAGGGCATTTCCTTCGAACTCGCTCGGGGCGGGCCGGGCAGCAGCGATCCTGAGTTCCTTGCCTGCAGCCCCTTGGGCAAGATCCCGGCGATCGACGACGACGGCTTTCAACTCGCCGATTCGACCGCGATCGCGGTGTATCTTGATGCGCAGTATCCCGAGCCGCGGCTGATCCCGGATGAAGCCAAGCTGCGGGGCAAGGCAGTGTTCTGGGACGAGTTCGCCGACACCGTGCTGGGCGCGTCCGGCCTGAAGATCCTGTTCAACCGTCTCGTCGGCCCGAAGCTGATCAAGACCGGTGGCGACGAGGCAATTGCCCTGCAAGGCGAGGCGGAACTGCCGCGCTGGCTGGATTGGCTGGAAACGGCTGTGCCTGATGAGGGCTGGCTGCTGGGCGAGAGCTTCAGCCTAGGCGACATTGCCGTCGCCTCGATGTTCCGCACGCTGGCCTATGTCGGCCACGGTGTCGACGCAGCCGCGCGGCCCAAGACGGCGGCGTGGTATGCCCGTGTCGCTGCGCGTCCGGCGTGGGCCGCCGTGGCGGCGCAGGAAGAGCCGATAGCGCAGCGCATCATGGCCATGTGACATCAAGGGTCCGGGAGGGCGTGCTGCGTCCTCCCGGAAACGCTTCATCGCTTTGCGCTTGCGGCATACCAACTGGTTGGTATGTCTTCTTGGGTGATCCCGAATCGACCCTTTCGACCTCCGGCAGTGACCGCGAAGGACAAGCTGCTCGAAGCGGCGGTGAAGCTGATCCGATCGAACGGCTTTGCTGGCACCTCGGTCGATCAGCTTTGCGCCGAGGCCGGGGTGACGAAGGGTGCGTTCTTTCACCATTTCGCGTCCAAGGAAGCGCTTGGGGTGGCGGCAGCGGAGTACTGGTCGGCGAGCACTGGCGGGTTTTTCGCCGAGGCGCCCTTTCACGCTCTGCCCGACCCGGTCGATCGGGTGCTGGGCTACATCGATCTGCGGATCGCGTTGATTGGCGGGCCGCCCGAGGCCTTCTCGTGCGTGGCCGGGACCTTGGTGCAGGAGGCGTTTCGGTCGAGCGCGGCAATTCGCGTCGCGGCCGAAGCCAGCATCATGGCAAATGCAAGGGCGCTCGAGGCGGATCTTGACGCAGCGGTGGCACAGTGCGGCGTAACAGGCACGACAGGGGCGAGCCTTGCGCGGCATGTCCAGGCAGTGATCCAGGGCGCGTTCGTCCTGGCCAAGACGCAGCCGGAAGACGCTGCCGCGGAATTGGCGCGAGAGCAACTGGCGCACCTGAGACGCTACTTCGCGATGTTGTTCGGGAGGGATACCGGAGAGGAGTAAAGGCCCATGTCCTATGTAGACGGGTTCGTGCTGGCGGTACCGACCGCCAATAGGGAAAGATACGAGGCAGTCGCCCGCAAGTTCGACGCCATGCTGGTCGAGCACGGAGCCTTGCGGGTGGTCGAGGCGTGGGGAGATGACGTGCCCCACGGCAAGCGCACTGATTTCCACCGCGCCACCGAAGCCACGAACGACGAGACAATCGTGTTCAGCTGGGCGGAATGGCCTGACCGGCAAACCCGTGATGCGGCCCACGCCGCGATGGAGAAGCTCATGTCCGAAAGCGGCGAGCCGATGGACATGCCGTTCGACGGGGCGCGGATGATTACCGGTGGCTTCGCCACGCTGCTCGATTTGGGAGGGCGGGCGTGAGCCGCCCCGTTCCGTTCTGCTGGTACGAACTGATGACCGGCGATGCCGATGGCGCGGCGGAGTTCTATGGCGCTGTGGTGGGCTGGAGCTTCAGCGCGCCCGATCCGCAATCGCTGATCGACTATCGCATGATCCTGCGCAGCGATGGGGGCGGCAATGGCGGGGTGCTGCAATTGAACGAGGCCATGCGACAGGGCGGAGCGCATCCGGCGTGGGTGCCCTATCTTGCCGTCGCCGATATCGACACAGCGCTATCGGCGATCGAGGCCGATGGCGGCCGTGCGCTGATGCCCCGGACCGATATTGACGAGGGCAGCTTTGCCATAGTCACCGACCCGCAAGGCGTGCCGTTCTACCTGATGCAGCCGCGCCCGCCCGCAAACCAACCGGGCGCCCAAAGCGACGCGTTCAAGGCCGATGGCGTGCAGCATGTGCGCTGGCACGATCTGGCCACGCCCGATCCCGCTGGCGCCAAGGCTTTCTACGGCCGGCATTTCGGCTTCGAGTTCAACAACGTGATGCCGATGGGTGAACTGGGCGAATACGCCTTCATCGACTTTGGCGCCCAGGCGCTGGGTGGCATCATGCCGCTTGTTGGCGGGCGCACGCCGGGCTGGCAGGTCTACTTCGGCGTTCCGTCTGCCCTGCAGGCCCGCGACGCCATTGTCCGGGCCGGCGGCACGATCCTGACCGAGCCGCATCAAGTGCCTGGCGGCGATTGGGTCGTCATCGCGCAGGACCCGCAGGGTGCGCAGTTTGGCGTGGTCGGTCCCAGGGGAGAATGAGGATGAGCAAGTTCACGTTCTACACGAACCCGATGTCGCGCGGCCAGATCGCACGCTGGGCACTGCACGAAGTTGGCGCGACTTATGACACCGTGCTGGTCGACTGGCAGGCCAAGCCGGAGGGCTTCCTTGCTGCCAACCCGATGGGCAAGGTGCCGACGATCGTGCACCACGCCGACGAAGGCGATCACGTAGTCACCGAATGCGCCGCGATCTGCCTGTACCTGGCGGAGGTCTTCCCGGAGGCCGGTCTGGGGCCGCAGGATCACGAACGTGCGGCCTATCTGCGCTGGACATTCTTTGCGGCTGGGCCAGTGGAGCAGGCGGTCACGGCGCGCAGCCTCGGCTTCGATCCAAAGGACCCACGGCAGCAAGGCATGGCCGGCTTTGGCAGCTATGATCGCACGGTCGATTCGCTTGCGCGGCACCTGGCTCAGAACGCCTATGTCTGTGGCGACCGGTTCACGATGGCGGACGTCTATGTTGGCAGCCACGTGGATTGGGGCGTCGGCTTCAAGTCTCTGCCCGAGCGGCCGGAGTTCCTGGCCTATCTCGATCGGGTGCGAGCGCGGCCGGCCTATGGCGAGGCGAAGGCGATTGATAGCGCACTGATCGCCGAGATGCAGTCGTGACAGTCCCTCCGCTTACCCTGTGCCTGTGGTACGATGGCGATGCCGAAGAGGCAGCAAACTTCTATGCCGCAACTTTCCCCGACAGCGAGGTCGGGTCGGTCAATCGCGCGCCGACCGACTTCCCCGGCGGCTCCGCCGGCACCGTGCTCACGGTCGAGTTCACTGTTCTCGGCACGCCCTGCATGGGGCTGAATGGCGGGCCGCAGTTCCCGCATAGCGAGGCGTTCTCGTTCCAGGTGGCTACAGATTCGCAGGAGCAGACCGATCGCTACTGGAACGCCATCGTCGGCAATGGTGGTGCGGAAAGTGCCTGCGGCTGGTGCAAGGACAAGTGGGGCCTGAGCTGGCAGATTACCCCGCGGGTCCTGACCGAGGGAATGGCTCATTCCGACCCGGATGTTCGGGCGCGGGTCTTCTCTGCAATGATGACCATGCACAAGATCGATCATGCCACGATCGAGGCCGCGGCGCGAGGTGATGCCTGATGCTCGCGCTCTACGGCCATCCCTTCTCGTCCTACACATGGAAGGCGCTGATCGCGCTCTATGCCAATGGCACGCCGTTTACGTTCCACAGTCTCGATGGCGAGAACCCCGATCAGGCAGCTGCCCATGACCGGGTCCAGCAGGCCAGCCCGATGGGCAAGTTTCCGCTGCTGGTGGATGGATCGCGCGAGGTGTTCGAAGCGACTTCGATCATCGAGTATCTTGCGCTTCACCATCCCGGTCCCGCGCCGCTTCTCCCTGCCGACGCAGACGAGGCGGTCTGGACGCGCATGATCGACCGGGTGTTCGACAATTACGTGATGAACGCGATGCAGGACAGTGTCGACGATGCGATCCGGCACGGAACCGTCTCGGCCGAAGTGCAGGGGCGCGTCGAAGAGCGAGTGACGCGCGCCTATCGCTGGATCGATGCGTGGCTGGCGGGCTATGCGATGTCTGCAACCATCAGCCTGATCGAATGCGCTGCTGCGCCCGCGCTGTTTTATGCCGATTGGGTGGTACCCATCCCCGATAACTGCGCACGCCTCCGGATCTGGCGCGCGCACCTTCTGGCATTGCCGCCGGTGGCGCGCTGCGTCGAGGACGCGCGTCGATTCCGGCATTACTTCCCCCTCGGCGCGCCCGATCGCGATTGAGCGGCAAGGAGACAGACATGCACGAGCTTTCGATCAACCGCTATATCGCGGCCAGCCCGGTCGAAGTCTGGGACGTCCTGGCCAACCGGCAGGAGGAATGGTGGTGTCCCAAACCTTGGCGCATCACCATGGTCGCGCAGGAACGTCGGCCCGGTGGTCGGTCTGCGATGGTCATGCATGGCCCGGATGGTGAGGAGATGCCGCAGGAGGGGATTTTCCTTGCCTGGGAAGAAGGCCGGCGATTCATCACGACCGATGCGGTTACGTCTGACTTCGAACCCTCCGGACCTTTCATGATCGGTATCTGGGAAGTGGCGCCGGAAGGTGATGGCACGCGCTACACTGCCAGCGCCCGGCACTGGACCGAGGAGGCGATGCAGAGCCACGCCGAGATGGGGTTCGAAGCGGGTTGGAATGCCTGTGCCGACCAATTGCAGGCGCTTGCCGAGGCCGATTGACGTAAAGGCGGGGCAGGCGCAATCTCTGTGGATGGGAGAGAGAGCGCAGGCACCGGCGCAGCTTGCCGGGCTCGATCGCGAGGCTTGGGAAGCACTGCTGGGCAATGCCTTGCCGTTCGCCGTTGGCGCAGGTGAAGTGCTGTTTCGGCAAGGCGATCATGCCGATGCACTCTACCTTGTCGAAGCGGGCCTGCTGGAGATCGCCGCGCGCATTCCGGGTGACGACAATGCGGTGATCTCGGCAATACGGCCCGGCGAGGTCGTGGGTGAGTTTGCCCTGCTTGACGATGGCCCCCGCTCGGCCCGGGTCAGGGCAGTGGAGGACACCCGCGGGCTGGTGGTATCCGGTCGCCGCTTCCGGGCGCTGCTGGCCGATGGCTCGGGCTGGGCCATGCAGCTCGGACACGCCTTGCGCCGCCTCGTGGCCGCGCGCACCCGGCAGACGCTCGAGCGGATCGTGGCCGAAGGGCATTTCGATCCGCACGCGCTGCGGCAGTTGCATTCCGGGCCGGGGCCCAGCCCGTCGCGCTCCGATGCGGCTGTGCTGGCGCATGGCCTTGCGCGTCTTAAAGGCATCGGGGATATCGTGCAGGCGGGGGCACTGCTGGAAGCGCGGCGGGGCGCTACGGTGGCTGCTCCAGGGGACAGACAGGACGGTCTCTTTCTCGTCCTGCGCGGGGCAGTGCGCGCAGCGGTGCCGCGGGGCGCGATGGCAGAGCAGGTCTTCGTGTTCGGGCCCGGCTGCTTCGTCGGCCTGACCGGTCACAGCGATGGCGGGCCGCAGCCACTGCTGGTGACGGCGGCGGAACAGGCACAGCTTGTCCATCTTCCTGCCGTGACGCTTGCCGTGCTGGAAGCCGATGCGCCGCCGTGGTTGCCCGTGCTCCACGCAGCATTCGGGCGGCAACTGGTGCAGGACCAGCGCAAGGCCAACCGCCACCTCGGCCGCTCGTTGTCCTTGGCGCGTTTCAACCATGCCGGAGAACTGGGCTGATGTGCCGCATCCTGAGCTATCTCGGCACGCCGGTCCTGCTCGATGACCTGCTCTACGCGCCCGATTCCTCGCTGCTCAATCAGACGATCGGCGCGCAGATGCTGCAGATGCTTAACCTGGCAGGTTTCGGCATGGCGGCGTGGGACGAAGCAAGCCACGCACCGAACGTGCCGTTTCGTTATCGTACGACGCAGGTCGCGCTGTTCGATCGCAATCTCAAGGCGCTTGCCGGCAAGCTGCGTTCATCCGCGCTGCTCGCGCACATTCGCGGCGTGCCCTATAACTCCACGGTCCAGATCAACGAGCAGAACTGCCATCCCTTCCGCTTCGATGGCGTGCCGCTGTCCATGGCGCACAACGGCGATCTGGCAGGTTTCCGGGACATGCGCTTCGATCTTGCTCCGCACATCCGGCCGGAGTTTGCCAAGCAGATCCAGGGCTCCACCGACAGCGAATGGATCTATGCGCTGGTCGTCTCGGCCCTGCCTGATCCGGGCGGGATCAACGAGCCTGACGCCATCCTCGCCGCGATCCGCCATGCCTTGAGCGTGCTGCGTGAGGCCAGGGCGCGGCATGGGATCACGCGGTCAAGTTCGACTAACCTGATGTTCTGCGATGGCACCAATCTTGCCGCTGTCCGCTTTACTTTTGACTTCGGACACTTTGATGCGGGCGCGCTGCAGGGCAGTTCGGAGTATCTCTCGATGTGGTACACGTGCGGACGGGACTATGGCCTTCACGAAGGCGAGTGGAAGCTGATCGGCGGAGCCATCGATGCCGACAGCGTGATCGTGGCTTCAGAGCCGCTCACCCGGGACTTCGCGACATGGATCGAAGTGCCGGAGTATTCGGCGCTGCTGGTGCGGCGCGATGGGGCAAGGCGGCGGGCGGAGATTCACGCTCTGGAAGTCTGATCGGCACCTGATAGGCTTGTGCTCAGCAGTGAAGGGGAAACGTCATGAGCCTGTTCGATTCGATCCTTGGCCAGGTGGCCGGCAATGTCGATGTGAAGAACCTTGCGGCAAAGGTCGGCATCGATCCCGACACAGCCGAGAACGCGATTGCGGCGCTGGCTGCGGGGCACCAGTCGAAGGGCGACACGATCGAGACGGCGGCGGCCAACTCCGGCCTCGACGCCTCGAAACTGCAGGAGATCGTAGGCCACATCGGCGGCGAGGGCGCACTGGCCAGTTTTGCTTCGGCGCTTGGCCAGAATCCCGATGCGTTGAGCAAGGTTTCCGCCTTCCTCGACAGGGACGGCGACGGCACTCCGCTCGACGATCTTGCCGGTATGGCCAAGGGCCTGTTCAGTCGCTAACGCATTCTGATTGGCGGCACCGGCCCGCTCCCCCGGCCCGACCACCCGACAGTGTATCCTATGGG
>NZ_JBXAFX010000026.1:0-53671 GCF_058793515.1 Novosphingobium sp. GW835-FHT14H07 | reverse complement strand
TTCACTCCTTCTCTTCGCAAAGAGGCGTGAATCACAACATGCTGGTATTGCTCAACAACTTTCGGTTCGGGCTCTAAGAGCAACTGTTCTGGCGGCAGTTGCCGAACGATGGTCTTGAGGCGCTCTGTCGGAGCGAAATTTGAATCGGGGTCGGCACATGCCAAACGCAATTGATCGGCCAAAGCCTCACGGGTCTGAGGGCCTCCTTGGCCTTCCAACAGAGCGCCCATGGTCTCCGCGACCGAGCCTCTCGTAAAAGTCGCCGGGCCAGCTTTTCTCACAAGCTCTGCGAGTTCTCCGTCAGGCCAGAACGGTGGGGCTTCTGCCAGCACCGTACCAAAGCAGAGCATCAACCGCCGAGCGATGCACCAAGCTTCCAGATCTGGGATTGCCTCCTTTAGCCGCGGGAGCGTGGTCGCAATGCCCACTGGCACAGGACGTAGTGCATCTGCCTGCACCACCTGCCAGTCGGGTGTCCTTTGGCCAGTCGAGCACCGAGCAAGTGCCCGTCCGCAACAAGCATCAGCGGCATTCTTCATCCACCACTGGTGGCGGGTGGCGCTCAAGGCACGAACCACTGCATAACGTTCCTGATCCCCGTTCAGGGCAGGCAGAGCATCGGCTAGGGCATCCAGAACGAGAGGGAGGGTTGCTTCGCGTCGTAACGCATCGTTCCAGCGTGCTTCTATGTGATCGTCTTGTCGTAGCGTTTTGCGGTCAGAAGATACGAAGAAATAGCCATGTAGGACAAGCTCGATATCCTGATTGCCAGCATCAAGGTCTAACGACTCAAGTGGCTCTCCAAGCGGCAGGTAGACAGCGTTTCTGACCGTCAGCCGCGCCGGGATTTTCTCGGCCTCCTTCCGGCACACAATCACTGCGCCGTGAGGATCAGCCTTTGGCGGGATAGGCTTGTGATCCAGGGTGTAATCCGGCGTCCAACCGGGCTGTTGGAGTAAGCCTTCTGCGAGGCCCTGGCGCGCCCATTGTTGTCGGCCTGAAAAAGAAACTTCCCGTCCGACCCCAGTTACCGCGCCAGTAATCACAGTTTCATGCACTGTGCTGTCGGGGCCTGCCAATCGGCGGGCACCCTTGCTTAGGTTGATTAACCGCTCCACGCCATTTCGACGAACTATGCGCACGGTCTCAAGCTTGCGCAGACAGCATAGGGTAACGGACAATTCCTCCCCGGCCAATATATCATCTATGGCTGTGTCCGGATCCCAATTGCTTTCAGATAAACACGCCATTTGACCTGGACGCAATTTGGCCGTTCGCAATGGCAGAAACAAAACCATCCCTTTTGATCCAGCGATCACTTTGGCCGCCTTGAGAAGGACCTCTTTGTCTTGAAGTGTCAGTGCTTGCCATTCACCGCTGGCGGTTTGGGCTTCGGGCATGCCCGCCCAAGGGTTCATTAGCAGAAGACTCGGTTTGTCTTCTTTGTCCTTTACCCAGCCCAGCGCGAAAAAGGCATCGCACAGGTGATAGACAGACTTCTGCCCCAGTCCAAAACGTCCTACTGTGACACGCTCATCGGCCTTACTACCTCCGCTGGCCAGAGTGATGCCATCCATGTGCTTCGCTAAGACCACTCCATTATTCGCAACCACAAGCCCGGGGGCTCGCAAAAGGGGATTTGTTGCTTCGCTAAAGCCGTCATGCGCAACCAGAGTCAAAGTCGTTGCGCCTGCATCGTCAGCATTCTGCAGCAGCTCTTTGAAGATAGTGAACCCGGAGCCGTAACTCTCGCGAAGGTTCCGCTGTAGAGCTTTGATGTCACTGGTGACCGTGTGGACAAGTCCGGTCGACCTAAAATTCATCTCTTCGCCGCCAAATGCAGCTTGTTCTGCCGTAGTCATGCCAAGCTTTCCTCAGCCTGATATTGAATTGAAACCAAACCGGTCACGCTAGACGATTTTCGCAAGGTACGGATCCTCTAGCATATTGTCGTGAAAGACTTCTCGGCGCATTTGTGCACGTGCCGAGTGCGGACTACTTGGCAACAATGTCTGCGACTGGAGAACCGGGTCAGCGAGCGGCACCCAGATAGCAGAGCTTTCGTCGTCACGAAGTGGCTTGGCCCCGTCATTCAGGGCACGGATCGCGCAGATGCAGCAGACAATCGCGTCGATCATGTCCTCCTGCGCCTTCAACTGCTTGGGGGTTAAGTCGAAAGCATTGCAATACGCTTCAGCCCCTTGGAGATAGGGTTCGAGCACTGCTCCAATCGCGCTCCATTCGCCCGATAAAAGGAGACGGCGATGCGCCGGGCTTGCCTTGGGCCAGTATGAGCGCATCTTCCCGACCTTGTAGGGTAGGCGCTTTGGTTCGTCGCACAGCTCCACCAATGCCGGATGCGGATAGACCTCGATCAGGCCTGGAGTGGTGATCTCGCTAATGCACAGCCCATATCCCGCGTCTCCGAACTCTCGCCGGAGGCGGTCACTGATCGGACCTGGGCGCGAGGCACTGGGGGTGTGCGCTGCACACCACTTTGCGCCATAGGCACGAGAGATTGCTTGGTCGGACCCGCGCCGGCTCGTGATCCGATTCAGCGCCATAGGCATATCTATTGCCACCAGATCTGGCGCATTACCTGCGAGCGCGTTGGTTGCGGCAAGTAGCTCATCAGCGGAGGCCGCACCTCCCGACGCCTTATCGGGGGAGGGCTGCCCATCAGCATCGGCGAGGAAGTGAGCGACAGACGGCCATGCGCCCTTAAGCTGCCATCCGTTGGCCCCTTCGATGGCCACCGCAACGCCAGAAGCATTTTTCTGAGTCCACGCCGCATCGATCCCGAGCACTGTTCTCATCGATCTGTTGTTCCTCCAAAGACTGTCACTGCACCCGCATCATTGGCTCGAGCCCATCAAACCCCACCTCCAGGCCATGCCCGCGCCAGAGCGGGCCTTGTGGATCATTGATCCCTGCGAAGGTGACGGATGCGAAGTGGCCGCTCCCGCTTAAGTGCGCGACGTTCCTTGCGATGGCGTTGAGGTTGGGGGAGGTGCGGGCTTTCTGGTCAGGGAAGCGGGCTGCGCGTACAACCACCCATTCCAGCCCCTTTGCGATGTCGGCGACGAACCAGATGTTCGGATCGACTTGCGGATTTGAGTGCGTGGACAAGATTTTGTAGCCGCGCTCCTTCAAGTCGTTCCGAACCACCTGCACCGCGAAGTCGAGCAACTCCCAGTCGGTCATGGCGACAGGTTCTTCGGTCACCAGCATCGAGGGATTGATGTTTTTTTCGTCGCGCAGGCCGATCAAACCCCAGCCCGGTCGGTCAGGCACCCACCCCCTCAAGGTTCGGCGCATGGGCATCAGGCAGGGATAGCCGTTCCAGCCTTCTGCCACCAACTCAAGGCCCTCACGGTTCCCTGGCACCTCGGCCTGCTCCTCGACATCCTCCACTCGAAGAAAGAACACCTGGTTACCAAGCCGGAACGAAAGGTGTTCGAGAAAAGGCGGGCGCGGGTCGACCTTGAGCCAGCGTTGCAACCCGTCCTCAAAGAAGCTTTGGATGTGCTTGCCGGCCGCTTTCCACATAGCGAGGAAATCATCCGTGGGCTCGGCCATCGTGATTTCGTGCATCAGAAAACATCTCCGCGGAATCGGGCTGAGCAAGTACCGGGAAGATATTCGATCATAGTTGCGACAAATCTGGTCGCCCGCGTCCTTCTGTGTTCCACCATTCGGAAGACGCTAACTGGAAGCATCTGGGAAAACGAGATAAATATTGTCGGATCAAACCTTCTGGCGCAATGATTGCGGCGATGCCGACTACCGATCCGCTCCACCCCGAACGCCTCAAGAACAAACAACGCGCCCTTCGTGATGGCTTCGCTCTGCCGCTGACCTTGCGCGTGCACCGCGCACTCAGTTGGCTGCTGCGTGCCCATCGCGAGGAGGAGGATCTTGATACACGCTTCATCCACCTGTGGATCGGGTTCAACGCCGCTTATGCTGGGGATCTCGAGCGCGCGCTAGATAACGATGAGTGGGCAGGGAGTCGGTCCGGCGTTGCCAATGAGCGCCAACGCTTTGATGGTTTCTTCCGCGATCTCGTGAGGCTGGATGGAGATGGTCGGCTCTACAAGGCGCTTTGGGCGCGCTTCCCGCAGGAAATCCGCATCCTGCTAGACAATCGCTATGTCTTTGCGCCGTTCTGGAAGCACCATGCTGGGCTGCCGGGCGGAGCAGGGTGGGATATCACGTTCGAGGCGGCCAAGCGCGCTGCCCATGCCGCACTGGCGGCGGGCGACACCCCAGTCGTGCTATCAATCCTGTTTGACCGGCTCTATGTCCTGCGCAACCAGCTGCTCCACGGCGGTGCGACCTGGAACAGTGCCGCCAACCGATCGCAGGTACGCGATGGTGCAGCGATCCTCGGCCACCTGTTGCCGTTGTTCCTAGACCTGATGATGGACAACCCGGATGAGGACTGGGCGATGCCGATGTATCCTGTCATTGAAGATTGAACGACCATTCCTGTCGTAATGGGCCTGTAGGATTCGCGGCATGACGCAAACACGCAACCGCCGTTTCGGCCTCTCTAAATCGAAGATCACCGCCTTCGAGCTGTGCCCCAAGAAGTTGTGGCTCGCGACCCATCGGCCGGAGTTGGCCGAGCAGGACGAGGGTGCCGAGGCGCGCTTCGCCGCCGGCAATGCCGTGGGTGAGATAGCCTGCGCGCTCCATCCAAGCGGTGTGATGGTCGATCCCCCATCGCTTTCCGAGGCGCTGGCCAAGACCTCGTCGTTGATCGCCGGCGGGCATCCCGGCCCGATCTTCGAGGCGACCTTCGAACATGATGGCGTGCTGGTGCGCGTCGATGTCTTGGAGAAGGTCGAAGGTGGGGGCTGGGCGGCGGCTGAGGTCAAGAGCTCGGGTAAGGTCAAGGACTACCACCGCGGCGATCTCGCAACGCAGGTCTGGGTGATGCGCGAAGCGGGGATCGAGCTGAAGCAGGCCGCCATCCGCCACATCGATACCGGCTTCGTCCTCACCCGCGAGGGCGACTATGCCGGGCTGTTCACCGATGCCGATCTGCTTGCGGACTTGGAGGACACTATTGCCACCCGTCCGGCGTTGGTTGCCGAGGCGCGCGCCACCCTGGCCGGCGAGGAACCCGAGCGGGAGATGGGCGATCATTGCAGCACGCCCTTCCCCTGCGAGTTCGCTGCCTATTGCAGCCGCGACCTCCCGCAGGGTCCGGAATGGCCGGTGACCGTACTCCCCTATGGCGGCGGTAAGCGCTGGCTGGAGCGCGGGATCGAGGATTTGCTCGATCTCGCCGAAGCCGACCTGAACGACCGGCACGCCCGCATCCTTGCCGCCACTCGCGACGGCATCCCGTTCCACGACGCCGAAGGCGCGCGCAAGGCGATGGCGGGTTGGGGCTGGCCGCGCGCCTGGCTCGATTTCGAGACCGTCGCGCCTGCGGTTCCGCGCTGGATCGGCACGCGCCCCTATCAGCAGATCCCGTTCCAGTTCTCGCTCCACCTCGAGCGGCGCGGCGGGCGCATGACGCATCACGAGTTTCTGAGCTGTGATGGGTCGGATCCGCGCCGTGCCTGTGCTGAGGCGCTCGTCGAGCACATCCCCAAGGCTTCGACGATCATCGCCTACAACGCCGCTTTCGAACGCAGCGTCCTGCGCGATCTGGCCAAAGCCTTCCCTGACCTCGCTCCCCGCCTCGAAGCCATGGCCGAGGCCACGGTCGATCTGCTGCCTGTCGCCCGCAACCACTGGTATCACCGCGACCAGCGCGGCAGCTGGTCGATCAAGGCGGTGCTACCGACCATCGCCTCCGAGCTCGATTACGGTGCGCTTGAAGTGAAGGATGGGGGCGACGCACAGGCGGCTTGGTTTGAGGCCGCCGATCCCGCCTGCGACCCGCTGCGGCGAGAGGCTCTGGAAGAGGCGCTCAGGGCCTATTGCGCGCGTGACACCTGGGCGATGGTTGCCGTTGCGCGGGCATTGGCTGGTACCTGAGGCCGGGGGCACAATGATTGCCATGGCATCGGATGGCATTTGGGGGTGAATCGAGAGCAGGGAGGCAATTTCCCGCCTAAACGGCTTTGTTTTTCGAGCATTATCATTTCGATGACCGAATCTGTCGTATCGCGATGCGACATTAGGTCATGTGCAGAACAACAGGAACTTACGAGTGAGAGAGGCTGAATTCAAAGCTTGGCTGGTTGCGCAAGGATATGCTTCGACATCCATCGCTACGTGGCTTTCCGACGGGCGCAAGGTCGATGGCGCCTATGGTCTCGACGAGCAATTTGATCGAGATGGTGGGGCTTCGATCCTCGCTGAGATGGCTTATTCGCGGTCCGACGACGCTGCGGGGAGACCCAACCCTAGCGCAATTGACCTAAGCGGTTCGTTCTACGCCAATCTTGCCGCCTGCCGCGCAGCTGCACGGGCCTATTTCCGCTTCTGCGAAACCGAGGCTCGTCCCCAGGGCAGGTTTGGCGAACTCGACCGCGAGGCGGTTCTTGAAGCGGTGGCAGCATGCGACGCCGTGGGCGATGTCGCTCAGTACGTTGCGGCTCTCGAGCTCGGGCAGCCGACCAGATACTGGCTCGTTCTCGATGGTACGCGTTACCCCAGCAAGGCCATCGTTCGCGATGCTTTGTCGAGACGCGGCAGCGACTGGCTCCCTGGCGGCGGCGACTGCAAGACCGCGCTTGAGCGCCTTGGCTTTGTCGTAATCGACTGGCCCGAACTCAACCGTGCCCGCGATACCTTCCTGCGCCAGATGCCGGATTTCAGCGATTTCCGTGCCGCTGCGGGCGCCTATTGGGATGTGGAGCGCGCCTACAAGAACGGTCTGATCGAGCAGGCGAAGGTAATCATTGCTCGCGAAGATGACGACCGGGCAGTGGGCGAAGCCCTCTATCGGCTGCTTTCAGTCGGCGGATCTGGCCTGCCGCTTAGCTGGCGGACTCTGTCCGAAGTCCAGAACGCTGATCCCGAGCTGCGCGACCGTTTCTACACCGCGCTGGGGGAGCTGGCACGCAACGACGGCCCGCTGGAAGAAGCTGTTCCCGCCGCGGCGCGTGAGCTCGAGGCCCTGCGTGACGCCGGAATTGCAGGATTGCGCCGGGGCGAAGTGCTCTCCATTCCGATCACCGTCTGGGCCACGCTGCACCCCGATCAGGCGAGCTGGTTCAAGATTGCCAAGATCGATGAGATGGGGCGGCGGCTGTTCGGCCGCAGGCTCTTCCCGCAAACCGCGTTCCGAGACGCTGACCTCGCCGAATGGCTGCAGTTGATGCGGGCGCTGCTCGGGCTGCTCGACAAGGAATTCGGGTGGCACCCGCAAGACATGTTCGACGTGCAGGGGTTCATCTGGGTCGCTGCCAATCCAGATGCCCCCCGCGAACTCGATCCGGTGCCGGTCTGGATGGTCACTTCGCTGTGGGGACAGGAAGACGGGCTGCCACGCTTTATCGAGCGGGCCGAGTGGAGCCTGCTCACTGACACCGGCAGCGCGAACAACCGCCGTGTCCGCGAGATGCAGGTCGGCGACCGGATCTTCCTCAAGGATTTCGTGCCCCGCGCCCGCGATCTGCCCTTTGATGTCGGGACGGGGATCGTCACCGCGCTGCGTTTCCGCGCCGAGGGCACCGTCACTGAGGTGAGTGAAGACGGCCTCCGGGTCGGTGTCGACTGGCAGGCGTGGCCGGAACCGCGCACCTGGTTCTTCTACACCAACAATGACGCGGTCTGGAAGCTGCGCGAGCCCGGCGACAGCGTTTACGCCGATCAGTTGCGGCGGTTCCTGCTCGATGGCGAACCCCAAGACCACGCTCTGTTTCTGAACGATCCCTTCTGGCGCGACCGGCTGTTCGGCGCCGGAGCAAACGACGAGATGCCGACCATGCAACCCACGAACCTCATCCTCTATGGCCCGCCGGGAACTGGCAAGACCTACCGCACGGCCCTTGAGGCGGTTCGCCTGTGTGATGGCTCGGCGGACTATCCCGATACGGCCGAGGGCCGCGATGCCTTGATGCTGCGGTATCGTGAACTGGTGGATGCCCGTCAGATCGAGATGGTCACTTTCCATCAAAGCTTCAGCTACGAAGAATTTGTTGAGGGACTGAGGCCGGAAGCGGACGGCACGAACGAGACCGGCGGCTTCAACCTCAAGCCCGAAAGCGGAGTCTTCGCTCGGCTTGCCGAAAGAGCACAGATGCGAGTGAAGCGCGGTGCCGAGCGCGTCTCGCTCGATGATCGGGCCATATTCAAGATGTCGCTGGGCCAGTCGAACGATCCGCACAGTGCCTGGGTCTTCGAGGACTCGCTTGAGCAGGGCTATGCGATCTTCGGGTTCAGGGACGTTGATTGGAGCGATCCGCGGTTTGCCAATCGCGACGCCATCTTCGCCGAACTGGAAGCCCGCTTCCCGGATGAACGCATCACCTCCCAGATGGGCATGGTGAAGTCCCCCGACCGCTTTCGCAATCAGTTGAAGATCGGCGACATTATCGTTGCATCGAAGGGTCTGAATGCCTTCAGGGCGATCGGGATCGTCGAAGGGGACTACGAATATGCGCCGCGCCCGGACGGCCGATACTCGCACCGCCGGAAGGTGGCTTGGCTGTGGAGCGATCCGGACGGCGTGCCGGTGGGGGAGCTCAGCCCCGATACCCGCTTCAGCCTAGACACGATCTATGAGCTGCCCCGAACACGGCTGAATTTGCAGGTCCTCGAGCGCTTGCTCAACAGCGCGTCGGATGGCGAGGGCGATATCGGCCAGGAGGGCGGAGATCTTTTGCCCCACGTCCTGATCATCGACGAGATCAACCGCGCCAATGTCTCCAAGGTGTTCGGCGAGCTGATCACGCTCATCGAGCCCGACAAGCGGCTCGGCATGCCGAATGCGCTGAAGGTCCGGCTGCCCTATTCGAAGCGCGAGTTTGGCGTGCCCGCCAACCTCCACATCATCGGCACCATGAACACGGCCGACCGCTCGATTGCGCTGCTCGATACCGCTCTGCGTCGGCGGTTCCGGTTCGAGGAAATGGCGCCCGACACGTCGATCCCGGCCTTCGTCGCTGCAGAGAACTCGACCGGGCTTCCGCTCAGCGACGTCCTCAACACCATCAACCGACGGATCGAGTACCTCGTCGACCGCGATCACCGCATAGGTCACGCGTTCTTCATCGGCTGCCAGACCAAGGCTGACGTTGACGCGGTAATGCGCGACAAAGTGATCCCGCTCCTACAGGAATACTTCTTTGACGACTGGAATCGGCTCGCGGCCGTGCTCGGCGAAAAGGACAAGGGCGGCAATTTCCTCACCTGCGAGATTATCGAGGATCCGATGGGTGAGGGCGGGGAGCCGCTGAAGAGCTGGCGGGTGCGCTCCTACTTCGATGACGGGGCCTATACCCGGCTCGTGTCCGCGCGCGCCGCATCGCCCTCCGATCTGGAGAACCAGGCTTGAGCGGGGCGCAGCCGATCTTTCTGCCCGGCGTGCCCGAGGACAAGGTGCGCGCAATCTATGGGCGTGCTGCAGGCAACGAGATCGCCAGCGGCAAGTTCGCCAGTCCGCAGAGCAGCGCGGCGCTGGCTGCCAATGGCTTTGGCTGGTTCCTTGACCGGCCCGCTGATTGTCCGTTGTTTGCACCCGTCGCGGACCTTGGCGGCCCTGTCACCGTCGTGGAGATCGAGCGCGAACTGCGCTTCCCTTGGAGCGGCGGGCGTCATCCATGGCTGGATGCGGTCATGTGGACCGACACCCATGTCATCGGCGTCGAATCCAAGCGCTACGAACCGTATCGCGACAGCAAGCTTGCAGAGCTGGCCGACGCCTATGATCGCGACGTCTGGAGCGAGGGCATGCAGGGCTGGTGCGCCATGCGCGACTTGCTGCGGGCCGAACCCCGGCGCTACAAGCATCTCGACGCTGCGCAGCTGGTGAAGCACGCGCTGGGCCTTGCAACCGAAGGCAATCGGTCGGGCCTGTCGCCCGTGCTGGTCTATCTCTACGCCGAGCCGCAGGATGCTTGCCGCAATCCGCAGGAGGCCTTCCTCGCCCACCGCCGGGAGATCGAGGATTTCCATGGCATCGTGGCCGGTAACCGGGTGCGCTTTGCCGCCTGCTCATGGCGCGGATGGCTGGCCTGTTTCAGGGGAGAGGCGGCTGATCACGCCCGCGCGGTGCATGAGGCCTTCGCGCCGTGACGCACCTGACGATCCACGAGTGGGGGCACGCCAGATTCGGCGAGCGCGGGCTCACCCGCGAGCACGCCCATGCGCTCCATGCCGCTGCCTGTGAGCACCCGCTGGCGCATGATGATGCGACCAATATCCTCGTCCTCGGCCGCGACCGGATCATCGCCCGCCAGATGGTGGGGATGGTCTCGGCCAAGGGATGCAGCCTCGAAATTCTCCCCAAGGTCGATCCTGAAAGTGGGCTAGGGGAACCCGAGGGCAAGGTTCGCGATCGGCTCGTGCGGATGCTGGACGTGGCGCTCGGCCTCAACCTCGATATCGGGGCCGAAGCCGCCATCGCGCGGCAGAAGAACACCCTGCTCGAAATCCTGATCGACGCCTTTGCTACGCGGCTGCTGGCCGAGGTGCGGCGCGGGCTGCCGCGGGCCTATCGGCAATGCGAGGAAGACCTCTCTGCCTTGCGCGGTCGGCTTGATGCTACCCGCCAGTTTACCCGCAATGCGGTGCGCCCCGACCGGCTCGCCTGCCGCTTTGATCAGCTGGAGGCGGACACGCCGCTGATGCGGATCATGGCGGCAGCGACCGTGTTCCTTGCCCGCCATACGCGCTCGCTCGCCACCCGGCGCAAGCTCGACGAGCTTCGCCATGCCCTGGCTGATATCCCGCTGATGCCGATCAACCGCCTGCCGTGGCAAGCGGTACGGATCGATCGCACCAATCGGCGCTGGGAGGCGCTGTTCCGGCTCGCCCGTCTGCTGCTCCAGCGCGACTGGCAGGCCACCCATCATCAGGCCAAGGCCCCCGAGGGTCTGACCCTGCTGTTCCCGATGAACGACCTGTTCGAGAAATACATCGCGGTGCTGCTGCGCCGGGCGCTGGCGGGGAGCGGGATCGAGGTGATCGACCAGGGCGGCCACCGCGCCTGCCTTGGCACCTTCACTGGTGCGCATCTCGACAGCGGCGAGGTGTTCCGCACCAAGCCCGATATCATGCTGCGGCGTGGCCGGGAGATCGTGGCCATCATCGACACCAAGTGGAAGAAGCTGAGCCTCGACCCGATCGACCGCAAGCACGGGGTAAGCCAGGCCGATGTCTATCAGCTGATGGCCTATGCTCGGCTCTACCGCACGGCCGAGCTGATGCTGCTCTACCCGGGTCTGCCGGGGCAGGGCTGCGCCGAGCGCGCACAGTTCGGGATGGCAGGCGGCAGCGAACGGCTCAGGATCGCGACGGCGGACGTCTCGCTGGACGAGAAGGTTCTAGTGGAAGCACTCCGCGGGCTGGTCATGCCGCCCGAGATGATTGCGCCTGTGCCGCCAGTGATGACAGTGGGGTAGGGCGCTGATGGCACGCAACGCAAAGCTCGACCGGCTGCTGACACTGGTCAAGGCGCTCGGGGAAAGCGCCGAAGGTCTGACGCTTGACGAGATGGCTGCGGTGATCGGCGCCAACCGCCGCACCGCCGAGCGGCTGCGTGATCTCATCCTCGTCCACTTCGATCTCGAGGAAAGCGTCGACGACCGCCACAAGCGTTTTCGCATCCCCGGCGCGCTGCCGTCTCCGTTCACTCAGCCCAATGTCGCCGAGATTGCAGCCCTGCAATCGCTTGCCGATACGGCGCGCAAGGCGGGATCGGCGCAAGCAACGCTGCTCGAAAGCCTCCTCGGCAAGGTGCAGGCCGGCCTCAGGCGCGAGGTAAAGAGCCGCATGGCACCTGACCTCGACCCGCTCGTCCGCCTTCAGCGCCATCATGTCCCCGCTGGCCCGATGATCGAACATTCGCCTGAGACCGTGGCTCAGGTGCAAGGCGCGATGATGGCCGGGATGTGCCTCGAATTCGATTACCTCGCCGATGGCGGGGCGGAGCCGAAGTGGCGGCGCGTGATCCC
Organism: Novosphingobium sp. GW835-FHT14H07; assembly: GCF_058793515.1. Classification (NCBI taxonomy): domain Bacteria; kingdom Pseudomonadati; phylum Pseudomonadota; class Alphaproteobacteria; order Sphingomonadales; family Sphingomonadaceae; genus Novosphingobium; species Novosphingobium sp. GW835-FHT14H07. The sequence goes on along the minus strand of NZ_JBXAFX010000026.1, from coordinate 41,585 downwards.
GCTTGGCCTCATCCACGGACCTGCGACCTATCTGATCGGCAAGATCCCCGGCCGCGATCTTGAGCCTGCGCCATACCGTCTTGATCGGATCACAGAAGCGCGGGTCAGCAATCAACATGGTGCGGCGGGCGAAGATTGGGACCTCGACCAGTGGATGAGCGCAAGCTTCGGCATCTGGCGCGAGGAGGGACACGACATCGTCCTGCGCGTTGCTCCCGAAAGCGCGCAGCGCGCGCGCAAGTGGCGTTTCCATCCGCTGCAGGTGATCGAGCAGGACGGCGAGGAGCTGGTCGTGCGCTTCAATTCCGGTGGCCTGCGCGAGATCGCCGAGCACCTGTTCACCTGGGGTGGCGAGGTGAGGATCGAGGGGCCGGAGGAACTGCGCGCAATGATGCGCGAAAGGCTGTCTGCCGCGGGCCGGGCCGTGGTCTAGTTATCCCAGATTACCCGCTGCAATTCGCGCAATGGCGGCTATGATGGTCAAAGTACTCAAGGGGTTGTCATGAACGTTTTCGAACTCGATGCTGATCTGATCGCCAGATACGAGAAGTTCGCGCGTTCGTTCACTTCGATCCGCGCTGAAGATCTGCGCAGCCAGATTGATGCCGTCTATGAGGGGGGCAAATTCTGGCCCGAGCCTCTGATCGGGCTCAACCCGGAGTTCAAGCGCGGGCGTTCTGTCGCCGAACTGGCCCGGCAGGGCGTGGTCGACCGCGATCTCGAGACCGTCTTCTCGCTTGGCTCGCCCCGCACCCCGATCAGCTTGCACCTGCATCAGGAGCAGGCGCTGATGAAGGCGCTGCAGAGCCGCAACTACATCGTCACGACCGGTACCGGTTCGGGCAAATCGCTTTGCTTCTTCGTGCCTATCATCAACCGCATTCTTCAGGCGCGGCGCGCAGGGGAGCCGCGCCGGACACGCGCGATCGTCATCTATCCTATGAATGCCCTCGCCAATTCCCAGCGCGAGGAGCTCGAGAAATTCATCGAGCATTGCGGTCTGGATGCCAGCCTGAAGCCAACATTCGCGCGCTACACCGGTCAGGAGCAGGACAGCGAGCGCCAGAAGGTAGCAGCCAACGCACCGGACATCATCCTCACCAACTTCATGATGCTTGAGCTGCTCATGACCCGGCAGGATGACCTCGATCGGCAGGTCATCGAGAACATGAAGGGTTTGGAGTTCCTCGTGCTCGACGAGCTTCACACCTATCGCGGGAGGCAGGGCGCGGATGTCGCCATGCTCGTTCGCCGGGTGCGTGAGCGCATGGGTTCCGACAAGATGCTGTGTATCGGCACCTCTGCCACAATGGCGTCAGGTGAGGAGGATGCCGGGCGGCAGGCTGTCTCGAAGGTCGGGAGCATCCTGTTTGGCAGCCCTGTTCTGTCCGATGATGTGATCACCGAAAGCCTCGTGCGCCGGACGGAGGGAACGCCCTCTGATGTAGCTCTGCGCGCGGCTGTTCTTGAGCCGACCAAAGCCGCGACCTTCGAAGAATTCGCGCGTGATCCGCTCGCCTGCTGGATCGAGATGAATATCGGCCTTGCTGGCGGCGAAGTGCTGAAGCGCGCCACCCCTCAGACACTGACCGAGGCAGCGGCGGCTCTTGCCGAAGCTGCCCAGCTGGAGCCTGCGCAGTGCCGCGCCGCTTTAGCTGACCGGCTGATAGCGATGAACGAATGTCGCAATGACCGCGACCAGGCGTTCATGGCGTTCAAGCTCCATCGGTTCCTCTCGGGGGCCGGAACGGCGCACACGACTTTGGCGCCTGCAGGCAGCCGCCGTGTCTCGCTGGTGGGCGAGAAGTTCGACCGGGAGGAGACCGACGCACGGCTCTATCCCGTCTATTTCTGCCGGGAGTGCGGTCAGGAAGTCCACAGCGTTTCGATCGACAACTGGGGCAGCGTCATCGCTCGCCCGATCGACGTCGCTCCGCGCCCTGACGGGACGAACGAAGACGTTGAGCACGGTTTTCTCGTTCCCGACGCGAGCGGCGATCTGAACTTTGCGGGCGATATCGAGGACTATCCTGACAGCTGGCAGGAGACCACCGCAACCGGGCAGCTGCGCCTCAAGAGCTCCCACCGCGGCAAGCATGACGGCCGCCGGATGTACCTTGGCCGGGATGGGCGGCATGATCCGGACGGTCTGCGATGCTGGTTCTTCCCCGGCCAATATCGCTTCTGCCCGCACTGCAAGAGCCAGCCCGCGCCGCAAGCGCGTGATATCAACAAGCTGGCGGGGTTATCGGCAGAGGGTAGAAGCTCGGCAACGACCCTCATCACAACAGCAGCGCTCGACTGGATGGAGCGGGCCGGGCAACCGGCCGAGTTCCATCGCCGCAAACTGCTCGGGTTTACGGACAATCGTCAGGACGCTGCGCTCCAGTCAGGCCACTTCAACGACTTCATCTTCGTCACGCTACTGCGCGGGGCGATGCTGCAGGCGGTAAGGGCGGCAGGCGAGGAGGGCCTTTCTCACGAGGAGTTCGGTAACGCACTGCGCAAGGCGCTCGGCTTTGACCCCGATGTGCGGGAGCGCCGGACTGAATGGATGGCAGATCCCGACCCGGTCAGTTTCTCCGCGATCGACGAAGCCAAGAAGTCGATCAACCGGGTGCTGGCACACCGGCTCTGGAACGACCTGCGCAGGGGCTGGCGCTTCACCAACCCGAACCTCGACCAGCTCGATCTGATCAAGATCGTCTATCCCGGGATCCGAATGCTCGCCGAGGATCAGGCGACATGCTCGGGCGCACATCGCGAGCGCAAGAGCGAAACCGAAGAGCGTGGCTTTTCGATCCTGGCGCAAGTTCCGGCAGACAGGCGCGAGAAGATGTTCCGCCTGCTGTTCGACCACATGCGCAAAGGCTTGGCGATCGCGGTTGATGCGCTCGATCCGACCGAGCTCGAAGCCGTGGCGAGCAAGTCGCGGCAGTTCCTGAAAGACCCTTGGGCCATTTCGCAGGAGGAGCAAAACTACGATCTCAGCCGACAGACAGCGCTGGTCGTGGGCACTCAAGGCAACAAGAATGACCATATCGTCCGCGCTTCGGCGCGCGGCGGGTTAGCAAAGGCGATCGCCGCTGTGGTGGGTGACCTGCCGCTTGCTGATCGTGAGCCGCTGATTGAGGCGATGCTGCTGGCCGCAGGCCGCCACCAGATGGCGCGCGAGTTCGCCGCCGGTCCGCTTTTTGGCTGGAGGCTTGCCCCCGGAGCTCTGCGGCTCGTGCGTGGTGAGGGTAAACCCCAAGGGGGGCAAGACAACCGTTTCTTCGCCGAGCTTTACTCCGATGTGGCGGTCCGGCTCGCTGCCCCGGGAGGTCTGTCCCTGGCCTTCGAAGCGCGCGAGCATACGGCGCAGGTCGAATCCCTGCTCCGCGAGATGCGTGAATGTCGCTTCCGCTTCGGAGCCAGCGACAAGGAGCGCATGGCTGAGATCGCCGCCGATCCCAAAGTAATGGCGGAAAAGCGGGACTTCCTGCCACTGCTCTACTGTTCGCCGACCATGGAGCTGGGCGTCGATATCTCGCAGCTCAATGTCGTCTATCTGCGCAATGCCCCGCCAACTCCGGCAAATTACGCCCAGCGTGCCGGCCGCGCTGGCCGAAGCGGCCAAGCCGCTCTGGTGGTCACCTACTGCGCGGCACAAAGCCCGCACGACCAGTACTATTTCGAGCGCCGTACCGATCTTGTCGCGGGGATCGTCCGTGCGCCCGCAATCGATCTCGTCAATCCCGACCTGCTGGTATCTCACGTCAATGCAGAGTGGTTAGCCGCTGCGAAAGAGGGGCTTGGCAAGTCGATCCCCGAAAATCTCGACATGGACGATGAGGCTTTGCCGATCTCTTCACGGCTGATCACGGCATTCGCGACGGCGACCAGCGATATGGAAGCGCGCGAGCGAGCTATCAGGATCGTTGGTTCGGCGCTTCCCGCTTCGGGTTCGCCGATGATCGGTAGCCCCGAGGAATTCGTGGCAACTCGCTGGGAAGGGGCAGCGGCGGCCATTGATCTGGCCTTCAAGCGCTGGCGCACCCTCTATCGATCAGCGAATGAAGAGCGCCGGGAAGCATCAGCAATCGGCGATCGTCCGGGTCTCTCCACGCAGGAGCGTAAGGATGCCCGGATGCGCTACAATGCGGCCGACAAGCAGGTCGAGCTGCTGGCCAAGGGCGTGTCGTCGGCAAGCTCGGACTTCTATGCCTACCGCTACCTCGCCACCGAAGGCTTCCTGCCAGGCTACAATTTCCCGCGCCTTCCGCTCTACGCCTTCGTCGACAGTGACCGCGGATCGGCAGTGCTGCAGCGTCCACGTTTCCTTGCCATTGCCGAGTTCGGGCCAAACAGTCTCGTATATCATGAGGGCAAGGCATTCAGCTGCAATCGCGCCAAGCTGCCTGCGGGCACGCGGGACAACGACAACAAGCTCATCACGACCACAATGCGCTGCTGCCAGGCTTGCGGCGCAGCCCATAGCAGCGAGACGATCGAACGGTGCATCGTCTGTCATGAGCCGCTCACCGAGGAGGGGCGGCTTTCGAAGCTCTACCGGATCGAGAACGTCGATGCCTCTCCGCGATCGCGGATCACGGCCAATGACGAGGACCGCCAGCGGCGCGGTTTCGACCTCAGGACAATCTTCGAGTGGGATAAGGCGCGTGAAGAAAACCTGCTGCTGAAGACGCAGGATGGACCGCTGGCAGCCCTGAGCTACGGCCCTCAGACGAAGCTCTCGCGCGTGAACCTTGGCTTGAGGCGCCGGGCGCACAAGGAGCACACGGGCTTCGACATCGACACGATCACGGGCCGCTGGCTCAAGAATGAAGCGCAGGGCGAGGATGAGGGGCACGTCGACAGCGGTGCCAAGCGTCAGACTATCGTGCCGGTTGTCGAAGACACGAAGAACGCGCTTCTTTTACGTTTCATGCCTCCGGTCGAGCTCGACAACAGTCAGATGGCGACCATCCAGCACGCCTTGGTTCGCGCCATTGAGACTGAGCATGTGCTTGAAGCCGGGGAGCTGCTCGGCGAACCCCTGCCAACCAAGGATGATCGCCGCGCGATCCTGCTCTACGAAGCCTCGGAAGGCGGGGCGGGGGTTCTCAAGCGGCTGATGGATGGGCCAGAGCATTGGCAGCGTCTGGCCGAGGTTGCCCTCGATCTCATGCATTACCGGCTTGAAGAGGGCAGGCTTGTCGAGAAAGAGGATGCCTGTGTCGCCGGCTGCTACCGCTGCGTTCTGTCCTATTACAATCAGCCCGATCACGAAATGATCGACCGGCGTGACGACGCAGTTCTTGAGGCGCTACTCGGGCTTGCCGCGTGCGAGAGAGATTGGCCGGCGGCAGGTCCAGCGAGCGCTGATCCTCATTCTTCTCCCTGGCTTGCTGCCTTCGCTAGTTGGGGTCTGCCTGCGCCCTCGAGCGAGACCAGTGCGGGGACCGAGTATTCCATGGTCTGGCCGGGCCACATGGTGATGGCAGTTACCCAACCCCCATCAGACGCCTTGCGTGATCGCTGCGCAGAGCTCGGCCGAGAATTGATTGTCCTGCCCGATGAACCCGGCACGACGCCGCCATCAGATCTGGCGAACGCATTGGGAGTTTCTGCATGACGTCCGTTTCCGTTGCCCCCGGCCAGCTCCAGATCGGTGACCTGGTGCATGCCCGGGGACGCGAGTGGATTGTGTTGGCAAAGCCGTCTGAGGGCCTCTTGCGCGTTCGGCCTTTGTCCGGCTCCGAGGACGATGCGATCCTCATTGCCCCGAGGCTGGAACGCCAGCCCGTGCGTGAGGCCAGCTTTGCGCTGCCCAACGCAGCGCAGCTGGACACCCAGGATGCCGCGCGGCTGCTGACCGATGCTCTGAGGCTTTCCTTGCGCCGGGGTGCGGGCCCATTCCGCAGCGCGGCCCATCTGGGCGTCGAACCGCGGGCCTATCAGCTCGTGCCGCTGCTTATGGCCTTGCGGCTCGAGGTCAAGCGGATGCTGATCGCGGACGATGTCGGGATCGGCAAGACGATCGAAGCCGGCATGATCCTGCGCGAAATGCTGGATCGCGGGGAGATCGACAGCTTCACCGTCCTGTGCCCGCCGCATCTGGTCGACCAATGGGTGGGCGAGCTTTCGCAGAAATTCGACATCGATGCCGTGGCGGTCACCTCTGCCCGGGCGCGCTCGCTGGAGCAGGGCATTGCCCTTGGCGATACGATCTTTGGCGTGCATCCGTTCACGGTCGTGAGCCTCGACTATATCAAGGCCGATAGTCGCCGCGAAGGCTTTGCGCAGGCTTGCCCGAAGTTCGTGATCGTCGATGAAGCCCATAGCTGCGTAGGTGGCAGTGAGAAGGGCACCCAGCAGCGCTTCTCCTTGTTGCAACGCCTCGTCGAGGATGAGGCTCGCCACATGCTCCTGCTCACCGCCACGCCCCACAGCGGTAATCAGGACGCCTATGCCCGCCTGTTGAGCTTGCTTCATCCCGATCTGTCGCGTTCGCCGGATACGCTCGATGCCAATGCGCTCGAACGCTATCGGCGGCGGCTTGCCCAGCACTTCGTCCAGCGTCGCCGTCCCGACATTGCGGGAAAGTGGGGCGAGAGCGATTCCTTTGCTGAGCCCATGAAGGCGGACGCGCCCTACAGTCTGACGGGTGATTTCCAGGTCTTTCAGGAGGATGTCCTTGAGTATTGCCTCGGCGTGGCAACAAGGGCGGATGGCGCACAGGCGCGCCGCTTGGCTTTCTGGGGCACGCTCGCCCTCATGCGCTGCGTGGGTTCATCGCCTGCTGCCGCGCTGAGCGCGCTGCGCAACCGTCTCTCCGGCATGGCTGAAGAGGCGCTGCTTGGGCCCATCCTATTCGACGACGATGACGACGAATTCGCCGACACGGATATCGAGCCAGCCACCGCGGGGGACAGTGAGGAAATTGCGGAACTTCGCCAGCTGATCGCCAAGGCCGAGGATCTGTCTTCCCGTTTTGCCGATGATCCCAAGCTTCGCGAGCTAGTGGCGCAGGTCAAGGACCTGACGGGCAACAAGGAAGCCCGCCCGGTCATCTTCTGCCGCTTCATTGCAACGGCTGAAGCCGTGGGCGAGGCGCTGCGTGCCCGCTTCAAGTCGCACACCGTTGAGGTGGTGACCGGTCGCCTGACACCCGAGGAGCGGCGTGAGCGGGTCGAGGCGCTAGAGGATCATGCCAATCGGATTCTCGTCGCCACGGACTGCCTGTCAGAGGGGATCAACCTCCAGTCGCTGTTCAATGCCGTGATCCATTACGACCTCAACTGGAACCCGACCCGCCACCAGCAGCGCGATGGCCGCGTCGACCGCTTCGGCCAGCAAGCCGACCAAGTTTGGTCGGTCATGATGTTCGGCGCGAACTCGATCATCGATGGCGCGGTGATCAAGGTCATCACCGAGAAGATGAAGCGAATCCAGAAGGAAACCGGCGTTGTCGTCCCGGTGCCTGAGGATTCGTCGAGCGTCTCCAACGCGCTCATGCAGGCCATGCTGCTGCACTCCAGCAGGCCGCGCGCGCAGGGCATGTTCGATTTCGGCGATGCCGAGGCCAAGCTCGAGACCCAGTGGCGCAATGCCCAGGAAAACGCCCAGAAGAGCCAGACCCGCTATGCCCAGACGGCGCTGAAGCCTGAGGAGGTGCTCCCCGAATGGCACAAGCTGCGCGATCTCCTCGGAGGGCCGGACGAGGTTGAGCGGTTCACCCGCCGCGCGCTCGCCCGCCTCGATGTGCCGCTGGGGCAGCAAGGCCCACACTGGCGTGTGCGCTATGACGATATGCCCCAGCAGCTGCGTGAAAAGCTCGCGACACGAGGCCTGAACGGCACCCGCATCATCGGTTTCCGTGACAAGTTGCCCCCTGACGTCGCGCAGGTCGGACGCACCCATCCGCTTGTGGCAACGCTCGCAGGGACCATGGCCGAGGGCGCGCTTGATCCGAACGGTGTCGAGGGCAAAGCGACCCTCGGACGAACCGGCGTGTGGATGACCCGCGGCGTCGACAAGCTGACGGTCCTCCTCGCTCTGCGTCTGCGCTTCAAGCTGGTCACCAGCGGCCGCCGTACTTTGCTCGCCGAGGAGGCGACCGGCATTGCCTTTGGCCCGCAGTCCAATCAGCCCATTGCGGTTGGTGCCGAGGCACTGGCCTTGCTGGAGCACGAAGCCACCCGCAGTATCGAGCCGCCCGCGAACCAGCGCCAGATCGACCTCGCGCTCGCGCGCCATCCGGATTTTCAGCCCGCCATCGCCGCCTATGCCGCCGAACGCGCTGCCGCTCTCTCGCACGATCATGAACGCGTGAAGTCCGCCACTAGGGGCGAGGGCGTCACCACTACCGTCGTGCCGGTGCTGCCCGCCGATGTCATTGGCCTTTACGTCCTCGTGCCGGAGGCCAACTGATGGCACGTCGTTCTTCCTCCACCGAACTCGGCCTCGTCGCGCTCACCATTGAGGGCGGGCTGATCGCACCCGAACAGGTGCAGAAGGTCATCGCCGCCGATCGCACCCCCAAGACCGCCGACAGCTACGCCTGCCCCAAAGGCACCAGCCTCGGCGACGAGATCGCGCGCTTCTTCCGCATTGGTCAGGCGATCTGGCGCGACTACGATCAGGCGGATGCCAAGACCATCGCCCGCACCGCCGCCTTCGCCCGTGACCTGCTAACCCAGTGCCTCGGCTTCACCGACCTTCAAGGCCCAGTCGAACACCGCGAGGGCACCCGCCGCTATCGCATCGCATGGGAAGGCAAGGGTGGGCGCGTCCCCGTAGTCGTCGCCGCTCCGGTCGAGGGCAGCGATGCCTTCGCCAAATCGCAGCCTGAGTTCGGCGATGGCGAAGGTGGTCGACCTCGCCGCTCGCCCACCGCGCTGCTACAAGACTGGCTCAACGGCACCGAGCACGCCCTGTGGGGCCTCGTCTTCGCCGGCGACCGTGTGCGGATCATGCGTGACAATGCCAGCCTCACCCGTCCGGCATGGATCGAGGCAAACCTCGCCGACATGTTCCGCGATGAGATGTTCGCGGACTTCACCGCCTTCTGGCTCCTCGCCCACGCCACCCGCTTCGGCGCGCAGGATGCCGCCCCCTCCGATTGCCCGCTCGAGCAATGGCGCGAAGCCGGGCTCAAGCAGGGCGTCGAGGCCCGCAAGGACCTCTACGCCAATGTCGCAACCGCACTGGAGGAACTGGGGCAGGGTATCGTCACCGCCAACCCCGACCTTCGCGAAAAACTCGCCACCGGCGCCCTCCCGATGCAGGCGCTGTTCGCGGAACTGCTCCGCACCGTCTACCGCCTCATCTTCCTCGCCGTCGCCGAGGACCGTGATCTTCTCCACCCCCGCCGCACCCCGCGTGAAGCCCGCCAGCTCTACGCCCAGGGCTACAGCTTCACCTTCTGGCGCGAGCGCAGTCGGCGAAGGGTCGCGCGCGACAGCCACCATGATGCCTGGGAGGCGATGAAGGTCACGCTCGCATCGCTCGAACATGGCGAGGAGATGCTCGGCCTGCCCGCATTGGGCGGCCTGTTCGCCGGGTCCTCCACCCCCCACCTCAATGCCGCCACCATCCCCAACCGCGCCTTCCTCGCCGCGCTCTTCTGCCTCGGCTTCATCCGCAAGGACGGGATCACCCACCGCATCAACTGGCGCGATCTCAAGACCGAGGAACTGGGCTCCGTCTACGAAGGCCTCCTCGAAATCCGCCCCAGCCTCACCGCCGCGGGCGAGTTCCAGCTCGGCAGCGGCGCCAAGGGCAATGACCGCAAGACCTCCGGCTCCTACTACACCCCCGACAGCCTCGTCGAATGCCTGCTCGACTCTGCCCTCAACCCCGTGCTCGAACGCGCCGAGGCCTCCGGCGCCACGCCCGAGGAAAAAGTCGCCGCCATCCTCGATCTCAAGGTCATCGACCCGGCCTGCGGATCGGGCCACTTCCTGCTGGGCGCCGCCCGCCGCATGGCTGACCGGGTCGCGCGCCTGCGCAACGAGGATGCAGGCAAGGAGGAAACCCAGGCCGCCCTGCGCGATGTCGTCTCCCGCTGCATCCACGGGGTCGATCGCAACCCGATGGCGGTCGAACTCGCCAAGGTTGCGCTGTGGATCGAGTCCGTCTCGCCCGGCCAGCCCCTCGGCTTCCTCGATGCCAACATCCGCTGCGGCGATGCGCTGCTCGGCGTGTTCGACCTCGCCGTGCTCGAAGAGGGTATCCCGGACGAAGCCTACAAGCCGCTCACCGGCGACAGCAAGGACGCGGCCAAGTTCTACCTCAAGCTGAACCGCGACGCGAAGAAGGGGCAGGGCAGCTTCGACTTCGCAGGCGGCGGCGGTTCCATGCCCGCCAAGCCCATTGCGGCGGGACTGGGTCGGATCAAATCCATGCCCGAGGACACCGTCGGCCAGGTCGAGAAGAAGCGGCAGGCGTTCGAGGCGTGGAAGAATGACCCGGCGCGCTACGCCACCGAGGTCGCCTGCGATCTCTACATGGCCGCCTTCCTGATGCCGAAGACCGAGGTGCCGCTCAATTACCAGCGCGCCATGGTGCCGACCACCGGCGACGTGCGGCAGAAACTGGCGGGCGGCAATGTCTACGGCCCGCTGGAGGGGGCCGCGCGCGAAGTCGCAGGGGCGGCGAGCGTGCTGCATTGGCCGCTCGAATTTCCGGATGTGATGGTCGGCAAGGGCGGTTTCGACGTGGTGCTCGGCAATCCGCCGTGGGAGCAAATCGAGATTGATCCCGCCGCCTTCCTATCGACGGTCGGAATCGAGTCTGAAAGTCTGAACAAGAGCGAGAAGGATCAGATTTTCCAGCTCATGGAGGTCGAGCGTCCTGAAACGTATGCATCTTATCTCGAATACGCGCGTCCTACTTGGACACTTCAGAACTTCATCCGTTCTTCCGGTCGATATCCGACTTCGAAGTTTGGCCGCCTCAATACGGCTCCGCTTTTTCTCGAGATGTCCATCTCATTAAACCCCAGAGATTTCAATGGGCTCATCGTTCCATCGGGCATCACGACTGATAGCTTCAACTCCGTCCTCTTCAATCGGCTGATGGACGAGAAGAGAATTCATAAGTTTGTCGATTTCGAAAATCGGGAAGGTATGTTCCCTGATGTTGATAGTCGTTTCAAGTTCGGAATGATGATCCTCGGCAGGGATCACGATAAAGCCGAGTTTGCTAGCTTTATATCGAACGTAAATCAGTTGAGCGAGTCAGAACGATTTTTTGCGCTCGATAAAATGGCCATTCAGAAGATCAATCCTAACACGGGAACCGCGCCGACCTTTCGGTCAAAGGCAGACGCTGAGATTTCTAAGAAGGTTCACCTATTGATCCCACCCTTCGTGACGGAGGGCGATTCCCCTGCGAACTCATGGTCGGTTGAGTTCCAGCTCATGTTCATGATGGGTTCGTCGTCGAAGGACTTCGTGCGGTCAAACAAGGTGACCGACGCCGACGTATCCCGGTATCTTCCACTTTTCGAGGGCAAGATGGTGTCGGCCTTCGACCATCGCGCATCTGGGTATTTCAAGCGTTCTGAGGGAAGAGGATACCGGGTTCTTCCGGATGCGACCCTCGAGGATCACCAAGATCCTTCGTTTGAGAACGAGTCATACTATCACATTGCGAAGGCTAAAGTTGAGGCACGGCTTCGTGACAAGTGGCACTACGATTGGCTACTTGGCTGGAAAGATGTGACCTCTGCGACTAACGAGCGAACGGTAATTGCTACCGCACTTCCGATGTCTGGTGTTGGCCACACCCTGCCGCTCATGTTTCCAGGAACGAGCGCAATTCTATCGTCGGCACTACTGGGAAACCTTAACTCTTTGCCGTTGGACTTTATCGCGAGAATGAAGGTCGCAGGGCTCCACCTGACCTATGGTTACCTGAAACAACTCCCCATCCTCCCTCCGAGCGCCTATGACGAAGCCGCGCTCGCCTTCATCGTCCCGCGCGTGCTGGAACTCACCTACACCAGCCACTCCATGGCCCCCTTCGCCCGCGACCTCGGCTACGAAGGCCCCCCCTTCGCATGGGACGACGACCGCCGCGCGCACCTGCGCGCCGAGCTCGACGCCTGGTATGCCCTCGCCTACGGCCTCACCCGCGACGAACTGCGCTACGTCCTCGATCCCAAGGACGTGATGGGCGAAGACTACCCCAGCGAAACCTTCCGCGTCCTCCAGAAGAACGAAATCGCCCGCCACGGCGAATACCGCACCCGCCGCCTCGTCCTCGCCGCCTACGACGAACTGACGATGCAAGGCATGCGGCCGAGAGTGGAGGGGTATCGGTGAGCATTGCCGGTAAGCAGAGCCTGCGCGGGCCTGCCTTGCGACGTACCGGGCCAGGCCTGCAAGGCAGCGACATCGCAAGACTCGCCAAGCGACCGGCTCCGGCATTTGATGCAGCGGCACTTTTGAACGCCGGACGGCTATTCGGTGGCAACGAACAAATCCTGTCATCCCGGCTCAACGATTTGCCGCCGCCGGTATGGCAAGAAGGACTGGGCGCACTGCGCTCCACCTTCGGGCTTCAGCGGAAGGGCCATTGCTTCACGGTAGCACCGCACGTCTGGGCCTGGTTTCACGAGCCGCAGATCACTAGCGGCTTTGTACATTACCTGACCGGCGGCTTGCTGACGCGCTGCAAGTCACGTGCAGAGGCTTTCCTTCGGGCCGCATTCCGCTCTGCCGGTCGTTCATGCGATTTCTTGGGGGGCCGCACTGTTTCGCATGTGGCGGCTGAAGCCGAGCTGGCCGTGGGCAAAGGCAAGCGCATCGATATCCTGCTGGAGCTGACCCTTGACGATGGCTCATGCGCCGGGGTGGTGATCGAAGCCAAATTCGGCGCTGAACTGAGCGCCCGCCAGCTCGGGAGCTATCACGAACACGCCACGAGCAGGCCGAACTGGTGTTCCAAGCAATCGGTGTTTCTGGTCGTGGCTCCTCAGCCCGGTAGCCTGAACCGCGCCGTGCTCGATGCCAATCCGGATTGGGCTTCCCGAAGCTGGTGGACCTTCCTGTGCGATGTGGAGCAGGAGCTTCCACCGCAGCACGATTGCGATGACTATCGCCGGTTCCGCCGGACAGTCTGGAACAGGGCCTATGGATCATGACCGGAAAACCGAAGCCGTTTGTCTACCGTGAAAGTGTTCGGAGTTATCTCGAAAGCCCGGAGGTGCGCCACGCGGTCAACCTCCTGCTTGACCGGAAAATCGGATATATGCCCGAGGCTTTTACGGCCAAGCAGATCGCGGACTTCTACAAGGCATGCCTAGCCGCTCGGCAGACCCAGATCGACTTTGTGCAGGATATGGTCGAAATGTGGCATCAGGTCTGGCCCGCCCTTGGCGGAGACTGGCAGCCGGTACCGCATGACCCCGCCGTGGATGATCTGAGCCTCGACCCGGTGATCCGTTGGTCGGAGGGCTATTTCGAGCGACGATTCGAGCTCAAACCAAGGGGCATACGAGCCGACATGTGGCTCTATCTTGGTTCCAACGAGGCTACCACCTCGGACGTGGAGTTGGGGTGCGGCCTGTGGAGCGGAAGCAGGCCACTTTTCAAGAGCGGTAATAAGCCACTTGGCTGGATCTGGGACAAGGACGACAAGGTGTTTCGATACACCCACGATGAGACCGTTTACCGCGACGGGCTGGACCTTTCCCTGTTCCGGAAGGCCGCGCTAGCGGCGGTCCGGCTGATCAAAAGTACTGCCGCGCAGTGAGGCCCGCGCCAACTAACTCGGATTTGCAGGACGAGCCGAGTACGACGGTTATTGATTTGTTGGGAAGTACGGCCTATTTGCAAGCCAATCGCACCCGCCCGGCCTCTATCCGCAAGGATATGCACACTGGGCGGGTCTTTTGTTTTCAGCTGCTTGAACATACAAGACCGGCAGCATGACAGACAGCTTTGCCAAACCTGCGCTGACCATCGACCAGCAGATAGCGCATCTGCGCGGCAAAGGCATGGCCATCGAGGACGAAGCCCAGGCGCGATACTGGCTTACCCATGTCAGCTATTACCGGCTCAGCGCCTATTGGCTCTATTTTGAACATCCGAAAGGGCAGAATGGCCCACGCTTTCGCCGCGGCACCAGCTTCGATTCCGTCACCGCACTCTACGATTTCGACCGAGTGTTGCGCCGCTTGGTGATGCGGGGCACGGAGCACGTTGAAGTCGCTTTACGCGGGAACTGGGCTTACCAGCTCGCCCTTCTCGGCGACGGCCACAGTTATCTGGACGCAAGCCTCTATTCAGACCGCAAGGAGTTCCACGCCAATCTTGCCAAGCTTGCCGGTGAGGTCGGTTGGTCAAGCGAAACCTACATCAAACACTACCGGGAAAACTATCACGACCCGGCCTTGCCGCCAGTCTGGATGGTCGCCGAAATGATGTCATTCGGCCAGCTTTCCCGGTGGTACTCGAACCTTGCGGAGCGTGCCTTGCGCAATCGGATTGCGCAGCCGCTTGGCCTTCCCGAAACTGTCCTCGTGCCGTTGGTGCGTCACATCGTCGATGTCCGCAATATCTGTGCCCATCATGGCCGTCTCTGGAACCGAGGCTTTCGGATGCCCCCCAAGCTGGCGCAGAAGCCTGATCCCCTGATGAGAACCTTGGATCAGAACGCCACGCAGGCTCCGGCCCGGCTATACAATGGACTGTGCATGATCGGGCACGTAGTCCGAACCGTTGCCCCCGCTTCCACATGGATGCAGGATCTCGCCGTGCACCTTCGAACCCACCCCACAACTGACCTTGCCGCAATGGGCTTTCCCGCAGATTGGCAAAACAGGCCGCTCTGGCAATGAACGAGCCTCTTTCACTCAGGCACACCACCGCGCACCCAATCTTCCGGATCGAGCTCGATCAGGCAGCCTACAACCACGGCTACCGCAAAGCGAACGGCGTTGCAGACGGGTGGCTCTGGTTCAAATCCGACGAGGGTGTTCCTGGAGAAGTGGCGCTCGCCAGCGGTGTTAATTCTGACGGTTCTCCCTGGTTTCTGGCGGTCGAGCACGCTGGTGTAGCGTCCAAACTCGGAAGCGAGTTGCCGGAAATGGCGGTCAATCCACCCGCGCATTTCAAGGGCGCCTTCGCTTTTGCGACGCAGGCTGAGCTTCGCGCAGCGTTATCCCGCGCCTTCCATCTGGCGCGTAGCCTGCCGACATTCCCCCTCGCGCAGTACGAAGCCGAAGTTGCCGAGCTGGGGAACACCGAAGTGGAGAGGATCGTCAAGGAGCGGGTAGGGCAGTCCTACTTCAGGCGAGCCTTGATGGATTACTGGAACGGCCGTTGCCCACTTACAGGCATCAGTGACGAGGCTCTATTACGCGCCAGTCATATCGTGCCTTGGGCCAAATGTCGCAGCGATGAAGAGCGTCTGGACGTCCACAACGGATTGCTTCTGGCAGCACACTGGGATGCAGCCTTTGATCGCGGACTAGTTAGCTTCGATGATCAAGGACGCGCCCTTCTAAAGCCCGAGCTAAGCGAAGCTGCGCTGAAACTGTTGGCTCCTGAAAGTACGAGCCCAATCCCGCTCGATCACGAACATCGCCGCCAACTTGAATGGCATAGAGCGCACTACCTCTTTAACGCGTAACCGCTTATCGTCTCCAAGCTAGCACAGTCCGCGTCGCAAGCATTGCTCTGGCAAGGTCTCGACCGTCGGAAAGCCTGCAACTGGCAACGACACGGCCGTAGCTTTGCCCGTCTGCCGAACACCGCATTGCGGGTGCCCGCACAATGACATGACCAGTGTCGCGCACGCCCTTCGGGCCACCGAGTAATCGAACCAAAGCGTCCCTGGCCGCCACAGCCGAGGATGGGGGGCAAGGGTGCCCCCGCGAGCAGGTTCCATCCATTTCGCGAGCTGCGATTCCGGCGATCCGGATTTTCGGCCCCTCTTTGCACCAGATCGGGCCATCACCGTCCCAGACAGCAATGGTCGTGCAGACAAAAGTTGCAGCCGAAGCGAGCGTCAGAAATCCCATTGGTCGTGTCCTGTTTTCGAACTGGGCAGCTTATGCCGCATCCCGGACTTCTGGATCGCGGGCAGGCTGCCTAAGTGGGCAAGAGGCGAGGGTTTTGCATTACAGTACAGGGAAGTAACCAGGTGCGAAGCTGTCGATCACCTGTAAAGTGGCTCGACAGTCTGCGGATTTTGGGCCTAGATTTGGATCAGTTCTCAGCGGGAGCTTTGATGGGGCACTACGAGGATTTCAAGCGCTTGCTGGCCGCCCTGGAAGCATATCGGAGCGATGCTAGCATTCCGGTCGACGCTGAACAGATCGATGCTGCTTGCGCACGAATTCTGACCCATGATCCCTTTGATGAAACCGCCATTGAATGGAAACGGATTGCTGAATTGGTGAAGGAGCTCAACGGGGGCGATTGGCCGCTGACCGGTTGATGATCCACCCTTCGCTGCTATCCTCCGGCAATGCCCAACGGAATCGACCAGCTCTATCGGACCGCGATCGAGAAGCTCGCCAAAAGCGCTGATGCCGATATCGAGCATCTCCGCCGCGCGGTGATCCGGGGCGACGGTGTACCCCTTGAGCCCGACCCACGCCTTCTCGCCGAGGCGTCCGGTAAAGGCGCGGATTGGGGGGAATATGCGTTTGGCGAACTCCGCGCATTTGGCTTCATTGTGGCGGATGTGGCTAGGTTTGTTTGGTATCGGCCGACGAAGAACGAAATGTGGGAGCGGCAGGCGGTTCTAGCCGGGATCGAGGCTACGGCTATCGTCAGACTGGTCTCGATGGACCTTTCTCCTGCCATCCCTGAAATACAGAGGCGGCTAGAAGCATTCGACCGAACTACGGCTTCCGGCAAAGCGCTCGCCTCACTCCTCGCGCACCAGAAATTGATGGTCAGTGTCGTCGCAGCGACAGGCGAAGTCGCCACGCTCGAGGAATATGCAAGGCGCGCTAGCGTTGCACAGGTCTATGCGCGAGCAGCGACCCTGGACCTGACGGATATAGAGGGCATGACGACATCTGCCCGAACCATGGTCCAATTGCTTTGTAAGGGCGACGCGCGCGATTGCGCTGCCGCTGCGACTGCCATGCGGATCCACCCCCGGCAGCCCGCCTTTGCGGCTTGAGGTGTGAGCGCTGCTACAAGGGATGCGCGGCCGCGCCGGCATCACTCAGTGGACCAAGCAGCGGGCGCGCGGCCTTCGTACTCCCCGTATACGTCGGCAATCCGCTGACCTGGGGCTCGATGGCCTGAAGGGCGTGATACTGGGCGCTTTTTGGAAAGTCTTTGCGCTCCATCTGCTCGATCAACTTGTGGAGCGCCGGCGCGGTTGAATCGAAGAAGAAGCGGCTCGCTTTCCGTACGCCATCAAGATCACCCGCGCACGCCGCGACCAGATAGCTGTCCGCAGCTTCAACCAGGAAACCCGTGCGCTCGGCATAGATGTCCGAGAGCCAGAGTAGCCTGAAAAAGGCCTGCGGGATGAACTGCTCGACCAGCTCGGACAAGGTGCTCTGCGGTCCTCCCAGAATGATCGTCGCGAAGGACATCGCCCCGAGAAAGAACGCCTCATCCTCCACTGCATGGCTGCGGACGTCCTTCTCAAGGCTCTCGGCCACCGCCTGCAACCGCGAACCTCCCGCCAATGCCAGACGAAGGGCGCCGATCTCGACGATCGCTCCCAGCGCAAGGCGCCATTCCTCGATCTGTTCTCTCGTGAAGGTCGAAACAACATAGGCACGGCCACGCTTGGTGAGATAGCCCCCGACACCCAGCGACACCAGAAGATGGCGAGCCATCGACAACGACACGCCGGTATGCGCGACAATGTCGTCAGCGGTCATCGACGTACCGGGCGGCAAGTCGCCCAGCATGACCCGCTCACGCAGCTCGATATAGGTCGCGTCAATCTTCGACAGCATGAATTCCCCACGGCTCGCCCACCATGGCGCTTGCCGCTCTCTACGGGCTTCAACTTAGCATAACGCCTGCGAAATGCAGCCTCCTATGCTGCTTCGCTCAATTCCAGCCAGTCCCCAACACCACCTCCAATCGTTGTCATCGAACCATGATAATGGTATGTTCAGATTGGAGAAAGACGATGGAAGACTATGAAAACTGGCGAACTGTCGATTTCTCGAAACGAGCAGTACCTGACGACCTGACTGGGAATGGTGATCCAGATTTCTTGAAATCACGTATTCCAGAAAACGATGCCCGATCTCATCTGGATAGCCACCCCAGAAACAGCGCTGGACCTTGGATCGTGATTTTGGTTTCCATCGGTTTCATCGCATTCAGCTTGCTCAGCTGATAACTGCGAGATCGTATCCGGGCGCTGCCACAACTCCCCATCCGCTCTACCGCTGATCTCGATCATAGAACCGTTCATTGAAGCGCTCGTCAGCGCCACCTGAAGTAGAACGACCCCCGTCAAATTCCCGACGCCGATCATCAAAGCGGGTGCCATTGGCCTCGTAGCGCTCCTTCAGGCTCCCCTGCCCTTCGCTTATCCGAGCACCAATCGAGTCATCGGTCGATCCCTCGACAAGATTCCGGGAGCTTCCGCCAGAACGCTGTGGCGCTCGAGCCCTAAGGTCAGTTTCGGTGAAGCTACCGGGCCCGGCGACTTTGCCGGTAAGCGTTCCCTTTTCCGGGATGAGATCATTGAAAGGCGCCACCCGCTGATCGTAGTAGTCGGAGATGATCTCGCGCGCGACAAGCTCGTAGACAGCCTGCTCTTGCGGACTGTAGTCGGTTCGAGCAAGGCTGGGTGCAGTGATCCCGAGTTCCGCCGCCTTTTCCTGATAGCGGCTTGCCACGATCTGGCTCATGTCGAAGGCGAGACTGGCACCAAATCCCTCCCGTGTAGAGGTACTATCGGTGAGTGATGTCGCCAGCTCGTCAATCTGGGCGATCCGCTGATCGATCCGCCGGATCTCCTCGAGTGCACGTTCACGCGAGTAGGCGTTCTCCGAATAGCCCTCACTCCGGCTGAAGCTTCCGCTTTGAGCGTAGCTCCCACTGTCTTGCGTGACATTCGAACCATTCGAACGATTGTCCGAAGTCGAGGACTCGAAGCCCTGCGTTTCGTTCCGATCATTTCCTCGAGAGACAACGTCTGTTCGCTGGCGGCTACCGCTGATGCCAGCTTGGACACCTCCATTGGCGCCCACACTCCCCTTGCCCCCAGGCCCGGCATCGCCACCTCGAGTGCCTGCAACGCTGCCGGACAACCCGACACTGCCGCTGCGGCTCGTCTCGAGACGATCAATATTGGTTTGCTGATCCCCCCTCGACCGCGTGACACGATCGCTTTCGCTGACGGTGTCCCTGGCATCCAGCGACTGATTGTCGAACCGCTGCAGGTTCTCACCCGAGCGATACCCGGACGAGCTTTCACTTCCGCTGGAGTTGCGCACTCCGCTTGTTTGCCGCGTCGACGCGCGGTCAAGGAAGGCAACCGCTCGCGACCGCTCTTCCGAAAGAGTGTTCCGCGCCGTCTCAAGTTCAGAAAGGGTCTGCTGCCGCTCGGCATTGGCGAACTGGCTGAGCGACGCGCCGAACGCCAATCGGCTCATGCCCGGCGACGTGTCAAAGACGCTCGCACCATCCGTCATGGTCTTTGTCGTCGTCCCATTCGCATTGACCGTCGACATGACCGGCGCCCCGCCGGTGAAAGAGGGAGCGGCATTCCATTGTTCGGACTGCCGGTTGAAGCTCGAGAGGTTCATGAAGCTCTCGTTCCCGTAGGAATAGTTGCCGGTCGTACGTTCGACGGCAGCCGCTTCGGCTGCCGCCTGCGCTGGGGCAAGCATCGAGGTCGCTTGCGACGAAACGGCCATGGCTCCTTTCGCCATTCCGCCGGCGAGGAAGGGGATCGACATCATTAGAAAGCCCGCGATCGTTGCCGTATCTGCATTGACCGCATCGATCCCCGCCATCCCCGCCATGGTCATCCCGCCCGGTGCGGTGGCGTTCAGGGCATCGGAAGCGCGGTCCATAATGAACATGTGCAGGACCACATAAAGCGGCCCCCACGCAGCGAGGTAGAAGAACCCTGTGAAGTAGCCCTTGAGCGCCACCGTACCTGTCCGCGGCATGAGAAACAGCGGAAAGATGACCGGGAACATCGCATAGAAGACCACCGTCAGGACGATGTTGAGAAGCGGCACCCATGTCATCGCCTGCTGAGCGATCGAGCTGTAGGTGTTGCGCGCCTGCTCCTCTGCTCGAAGCATCGCAAAGGTATCGC
This sequence comes from Novosphingobium sp. GW835-FHT14H07, assembly GCF_058793515.1. NCBI lineage: Bacteria > Pseudomonadati > Pseudomonadota > Alphaproteobacteria > Sphingomonadales > Sphingomonadaceae > Novosphingobium > Novosphingobium sp. GW835-FHT14H07. The sequence goes on along the minus strand of NZ_JBXAFX010000026.1, from coordinate 21,323 downwards.
CGTCCGCGGCCCCAAGATTGGCCCGCGCCTCGAGGAAAGCGTTCACCAGAGAGCGCTGCTGGAAAACCTGCTGAGCTGTCTGCGAACTCCCGTGGAACTGGTTTGCGATGACAGGGAGATCAGAAACCAGCTTCGCTCTCGCCAGAGCCGGCGTCAGGCCGGGGAACAGCTTGCGGCCCTCTTGCTGCAGACCCAGCTCGGTATAGGCGGTGATGCCAGTCTGCAGCTCGCTATAGGCATTCTGGCAAGTGACGATGATCGGTGGCCCGCTCGCAGGCAGAAACTTCATTCCCCGCGCCGGTGACCCAGGCCCCATATCGTCAAGGATGTTGTTCGAGTTGGCGATTGTGTCGAAAGAGGTGTGTCCGAGCAGAATGTCGTAGAACAGGCATTGCTTGAAGTACTCACCCAGGTTCGCGCTGATACGCGGGTCGCGGATCTGAAAGTCGCGGGTCCGGTCCCAAAGCCGCGCACCGTAGATCATCCCGTTGGTCGACATCTGCAATGCACCTGGCATCACGAAGACCGTTTCGGCGGTGCGTGTCAGCCAGTCCCCGGCCTGGCTGCTGACCGAAGCGATCATCGCCAGACCGATGGGCACGTTGGCAACCGTGGCCGGCGCGAGCGAGGGATTGAGGCGATCGGTAATCCGGACCGAGGTCACTGGGACGACCAGAGCGCCGTAGATCAGCGTCGCGCCGAGAAACCAGTTGAACCAAGCACGCCAGTCGAGACTGAACGCCACGATGAGCAGGGTATAAATGAGCCCGATCACCATCACGACACGCAGCAGCGCGCGGAAGCCCCCTCCCCCGGTCCAGGCGCTGACCGCATTGAAGATGTTGACCAGGTACTCGCCCCCACCGATCGTGAAGATCTCCATCATGGCTCGTCCCTCCTGCCGCGCGCCGGGCCTATTGCAGGCCCTGATTTGAGAGGGATGTGCTGAATCGCAGCGCAGCCGACATCTGGGGCGAAAGGTTGTTACGCAACGTGCCCTCGAGGAAAACAGCCCGCTGAACGACATGCTGGGTCCGTTCGAGGCGGAGGTTCATCCCTTGGGAATATGTGTCGAGCACCTGTCGGACCGAGACGATCTGCGCGCGCCACTGTGACAGTGCTTCCTCATTGGCATTCTGGAAGGAGCCGACGCCGCGCGAGGCATAGCCGTAATACTGCTGTGCCAGCGCATCGAGGAGGTCCATCGCAACGATCTCGGCAAGATCGTTCATGTCATTGGCCGTCATGCCGCCAAGCGTTGCGGCCGCGTTGACCGAGATGATCTTGTAAAGCGGGATAGTAGTGGCCCCCAGAAGACCAATCTCGTCAGGCGTGAGAGCTGCGTTGCTGCGCACCTTGCCGTTCATGCTCTCGATCATCGCCCTCACACGCGGCTTGAGGGCCTGCGAGGCTGAAACAGACATACTCTGCGTGGTGGGATTGAGGCACTTGTCGTTCGTGTCGCACTTCAGCATCGTGACCGAGCCCCCGCCATCCAGCAGCGCGGTCAGCAGTGCCCGGTCTCCCTGCCCGACGAACTGGTAGCCGCGTTTGCCGCTGGCATCGCCGTCCTGATAGAAGATTACGGTGCCGACGAAGGTCATCAGGTATTCGCGGAAGTTCACCGAGAAACTGGGGTAGCTCTGCTTCAACATTTCCCACGTGAAGTTGTAGCTTGCCGCGGGAATGGCGGGATCCTTGTTCGCCTTCAGGGTCGCCTCGCGCTGCCCACCCGTCCCGCATTCATGCCGCCCCTTGGCCCAGTCGGAAAACAGGCCCTGGCTGTTCCCGATCGACTTGCAGATCTCCGACGACATGCGATCGGACTTGCCCCACAGGCCGCCGACGAGGTTCTGTGCGGTCTCGCAGCTGTTCATGTTGAACTGGTTCATCTGCTGCGCCTTCTGCGCCATTTCCTCGATCGTGGCCGAGATCTGCGGACTGATCGACTTGATCGCGAGCTGGAAGGCAAACCCTAACGCATTGTTGGCCGTCGCTTTGAGCATCGCCACGATCTCGTCCGAGTTGATGAACGAGAAGGATCCGGAAAACACATCGATCCCGCCGCAGCCAGCCTTGACCGAGGGCAGCTGGAGATTGACCGGGTTGACGCTCCTTTGCGGGAAGCGGGTCCAGATATTGCCGCCTGAATAGTAGCCCGCAGACTGGCCCTGGTAGGCAACCGGCCCGGTGGCGTTCGCAGCCGCGCCCATGTCATTGAAGAAGCTGTTGAGCTCAGACCCCACATTGGCATGCACGGGGCCGGCGGCCATGCTGGCAACTGCCAGCGCTGACAGGGCAATGCCCGCTCGCCTCAGGATAGGAGCGAGCAGCCGGGTCGCCGAATTTGGCGTGGTGGTGCGTGCCATCAGTAGTCGCTCCCTGGTTCGATCTTGGTGAGGTAGAAGATGCGCTGCATGACCTCGTCGGCCGCCATCACGCCATAGCCGATCGGAATGGGCTGCTTCGTCTGGGTGTCGAACAGGACGAGGGCAGGAACGGTCCCGCCCTGCAGCCCCATGCGCTGGTATTGTCCGCTATCGACCACGAAGTTGGGAAACGCCTCGTTGGGGCCGCCGTCCATCGACACCGCCAGAACCTCGAGGCCGTAACTATCGGACAGGGCCCGCATGACTGGCGAGAATGTCCGGCAGGCCGAGCATGACGAGGAGTAGAAGTAGAACACGCCGTAACGCTGAGTGAGCGCTGCCATCGATCCCTCGCGCTGCTGGCGGCGATCGGTCAGCCAGGTCTGCTTGGCGAGGGTCGAGACTGGACGCTCAAGCGTGTAATCGAGCTCGGGGTTTTGCCAGATTGCACGGCTCCAGACGTCGGCGAAGGTCGACGCACGATCGAGCTGCTCGCGCTGGAAGCGGATGTAGTTGACGATGTTCTCCGAGGTCGGCTCGAGGATCGCGCGCGCCTTGAGCTCGTCGAGCTGGCGGGTAATTGCCGCCATGCGGTCAACCGCAGGCGGGCTCTGGGTCGGCTGCGGTTGGCTTCGCTCCCGCGCCTTTCGTTTGGCCTCTTCCGAATTGCAGTAGAACCAGGTGCCAAGCTTGCGCTCATCGCAATAGAACGCATCGCGCGGGGCGGGGGATGCGCTCTGCGCCACCAAAGGAGCACCGAACGCCACGCCGAATGCGCTCAGGGCAAGGAAAACAGGCTTATTCATGGGCATTGTCCTTTCCCGAGGTCGAGCATCTGGAGGAGGAAGGCGGTTTTGAAGAGACCACGGCCGCGGTCGATCATGCGGATCATTCCCCCCGAAAGAGTGGTCGTGGCCGCGACGCCGGCTTCTGTCAGGCACAGGCCGCAGTCATCTGTGCCCGAACGGCGCGCCCAATCCTTGTCGAGAAGGCGCGCAACCGAACTCGCGACCTCGCTGCGTGTCGCCGGATGCAGGAACCAGTCTTCGACCCGCGCAAGAAGATCGGCCTCGGTCCGCGCGAGATCGCGACCGATCGCAACCGCAACCGCCAGATCGAGAACCTCAGCAGATGGGAAAGGTCGTTCTCTCCCGAATGGCAGGACCGTGGCACCGGTCATGATCCGGTCCCTCCATGACGAGTATAGTAGCTCTCGATTTTCTGCTGAATCTGGATCGACATCTCGATCTCACTGGGCAGCTTTGCCGCGTCGACGAACTCGGCGTAGACCTCTCGGAAGTCCATGCGGCTGAGATCGAGCTGCTGGAATTGTGCGATCAGGAAGCCGTCGCAGTCAGGTTGCTTCGGGGTTCCCCACTGCATCCCGAGCTGGGCCTTCCCCTGCTGATTGAGGATGCGGACCAGCTTGCTTCCGTAGCAGCAGTAGGACTGCTTGCGGGTTACACAGACGCCGAGGACGCGCGCTGAACAATAGGTGCCGACAAAGTGGCAGAGGCCAGCATCATCGCGCTTGTCGACCTCGCGGTCCTCGCGGTCACACAGGAACGGTGTCAGGAGCGGAACGCCCTTCCCGCTACAGCAGTTCGAGAGGCCAAAAATCTTCCGTGTGCAACGCAGATGCTCGCCGCTGAAGATCTTCAACCGGTCGGGATCGAAGCCATCGCGCAGGTTCCCCATGACGTTCATGGCGACCATCGCGTCCTTGAACTCGGTGGACGCCTCGCGCGTCACCTGCGTGCATTCGCCGTCGATGCAGTAGAGGTCGCCCGCGCAGACATAGGCGGCTGAAGCGGACGTGCCCGTTTGGGGAAGGGTGCACTGGTACCAGCGGTCGTGGACATTGCAGGTCACGCCATCGGGATCGAAGCTCAGGCATTCATCATGACTGAACTTGCAATCAGAGCGTGCTTCCAACGCGGCGCAGTCATTGGCCGGTGCCACACCCTGGCACTGATAGGTGCGCTGCCACTCCCAACAGCTTCGCGTAACCGAAAGACCATTGATCACCCGCGTCTCGTCAGGGGCCGTGCAGACCTCGCTGGCAAGGGTGCAGGTGGCGCCATTGGTGGCACTCCGGCAAGCAGCTTCGTCTTTCGTTTCGCCGACGATCCGAGCATTGTTTCGCTCGACTCCGCCCGGCACGCCGCTGAGCCTTGAAGGGCATTGCCAGACCTGGCGGTAGATCGGCTCTCCAGGCTCCGAACACCATTTGCGGCCATTATCTTCTGCTACCCACTGCAGACACCGCTGACCGACGCGCACGCTCCTCTCGAGGGTGCAGGAACCCGAACCCTGCGCATTGGCAAGCATCGGGCACATATCGGATCGCTCGGCAAACTCCTCGGTTTCACAAGCATATTCCCATGAACGCCGCCCTTCGGTCTGAACGCTAAGCGCGGCATTGCATGTCCGTGGTGCGTCAAAGGGCTGCGACCCGCTGTTGCAGCTTTCAAGATAGGTCGTTGCGCCATCGCCGCCCGGGGGGAGCGGCGAACAGGTGTTGGCTTCCCCTCCGATCCCAGCTCCCGCCCCGAGGTAACGATCGGGATCGCCCTCAATTGCCGAGGCAGACGACAAATCGATCGTCGCAGGATCGACGACCTTGCGGCGCGGATCCACGACCGTCCGGTATTGCTCCTGGTAGCGCTGTGCTTCGCCGGCCGTCGTCAACCCCTTGGGGTCATCGACATAGCGCCGTGCTGGAATGTCCGTCCCGCCAAAACCGGGCACACTTGCTTCACTGCCCGCGCTCAGAATAGCCGAGTTCGTGCCATCGCGCAGGCTGCGGGCCATGGCCTCGCCATCGGCGCGCGCATCGCCAGATGTCATCTGGGCATGAGCAAGGTGCCCGGACGCGAACAACGCAAGACAAGCAAATGACAGACGCACCGGGTTCACCGCGCCGTCCTCATGTTCGCGAGCGCGACCCGAGACACCGGTGCGCCCGGGCCGTTGGCGTCAGCAAAAGTTTCGAGCACATAGGCCACGCTCACATTGCCCGCGATCCGGTCGTGGGGTGGCGGCGCGGTTACGCAGTCGAGTTGGTCGCAAGGCTCAAAATCCGTCGAGAGCGCCACGAAGGTTGGCACCCGGTCGACACGGAGCGAGCGGAACAGCCGCGGGTCGATCGCGACGTTGGTGGCCCCCGCCTGGTCCACAACTTTGCGGATACCCGTGATGAAGGCTTGGGGATTGCCGGAGGAAAAGCCGCGGAAAACCACGACGCCCCCAGCCTTGGTCGTGTCCGCAATAAGCCGGGCGAGCGCGTCCTCCGGCATCGACAGGCTGGCAAAGGCAATGAAAAGCGGCGCGCCCTGCGGCTGAACATTGCCGGCCTTTGCGCCGGTTACGATCGCGTCGAAATCAATGGGGCCCTTGACCCCGCCCATGTCCGATACATCGAGATCCTGCACGGAAGCCTTGGCTGCATCGACGACACCTTGCGCCTCACTGCGATGCGCTTCGCTCCTCGCGGTGGCGAAATCGAACAGTTCTTGCGCATCGGCCTGCACTGCGTGCCCGCGCGCCTCGATAGCCTGAATATCGAGACCTTCAACGGTCTGGGCGAAGACCGCCACCGCAAAGCCTGCAAGACCGACACCTGTAAGACAGAAAGCGAGCGTGCGGTTCACTATCTCTCTCCCGGCTAAAGGACGCAGCAGTTGCGCTTGCGCCAGACAAGGAAGCCCACGTCTTCACCCTTCACAGGGTAGACCTGCCCCGCCTTGGGCAGGAGCGTTGTGGCCCCGATGGGCGAACAGGCCTCGCGTCCGCTCACCATTGCGGTTGGGTTCACCTGCTGCAGGCGGTACTGGCTCTTCTTGAGGATCGGCATGAGGTACTTGGAGCACAGCGCCTTCGGACCGCTGGTGCCCCAGGCCAGGCCCTGCCGGTGCATCTTGTAGATCATCCGCTCGGCTGCGAGCCGGGCAGATTGCTTCATGCCAACGTTCGCGCCGATGTTGCCGTTCATCGGGTACATCGGACCCTGACAGCCAGAGCACCAGAACAGTTCATCCATCGGCAACTTTGCGCTCGCCGAAATGCAATCGGCCGAGCAGGCGGCTTGCGCCAACGGCGAAGTGAACAGGGCCGCCTCGGGATTGAGCAGAGTGGTCAGCTCATCATCCTGCCAGAGGGGATCAATCTCACTCAGATAGGCAACATCGAAGGAGCTCGCCTCGAGGCACAGGAAGTCCGTGACCACCTCTAGCCAGTAAAGCAGCGGGTAGATGTAGTAATGGACGTGGTACTTGGCGCTGTTCTGCGCCTGACCGCCGACCTGTGAGGAATCGGAGGCATAGCCACTGCCGATCGAGAAGCCGGGATTGAGTTTGATCCCGCCGAGATTGGGGAAGCACCAGGGCTTTGTCGTGACGTCGACGAGCCGCACCGGCTCCCAGAAACCCATCGCGAGGCCAATGCGCGGAACAGGTGTGCCGCACGCACAGATCGGGAGGTCAGGATTCTTGGTGTCGGCCCGGGAGGACGGCCAGATCTTGAGCGAGCCGAGCGAGAGCGGGAACATGCATCCCCAGCACACATCGGTGACAGGATTGACGAAGCTGCCCGAGCACCGGCCTGGCCCGGTCGGAAGACCTTGAGCCGCTGCCGGCATCGCCAGTGCCATTACCAGCAGAGCAACGATGGGAGCCAGAAGCCTAAGTAGCATCTTGGTCCTCCCTGCCCTGCATGAGCCAGGCATCGTCGGCCGCATTTTTGGCCTTCAGCCAAAGCCAACCCTGAACAATGACAAAGGTGACGATGGCGCCCAGCCAGGGAAGCGCCAGGGGTCGTGCCAGCGTGCGCAGTTCGCCAAAGAAGAGCACTGTTGCGGCGAGCACCGCGCAGCCCATGATCACTCGAACGCGGGCACCGCGCAGCATCGGGGTTTCGGGGGCAGCAAGCGGCACCGGCAAAAGATCGCGCCACCCGGTCATGTCGGCTGCCCCTTGCGGCGGATGACATGCTCGGTGACCTGCAGCAGATCACCCTTGCGCTCGACCACGGCCGGCGTGTGGCGGATACCGAAATGCGTTATCAGGCGCCCATCCTGGTCGAAGTAGAAGCGCCGGCGATGCGTTTGCATCTGGGTGAACGGCGAGCCGTCGACGAAGATGATCTTGGCCGCTTCATCGCCTCCCCGCTGCATGGCCCAGGCGAGCTCTGCCGGATCGTTGCCATTGATGAAGACGAGCTTCTTCGAAAGACCCGTATAGCTCAGCGGATTGACGCGCTGACCTGCGACAGCAATGAGATTGCCGTGATCGTCGCGAATGTCGTTCTCGACCACGATGGCAGGATCAAACTCCCAGCTGCGGGTCTCACCCGCAGGGCTCATTCCGACAACAGCCACCGGCTGCATGACCCGCTGCTTGACCTTCTCGGCAAACTGGCGGTTCAGCGCATCGATCTTGCCGCTCGCCTGCGCCGTATCGAGACGGGCCTTGATGACCGCCAGGAGGTCAGGCTCGATAACGGGCCAGGTCTGACCCATTTGTCCATGATCGACGCCCACGCGCGTAGGCGGAACGGGCACGCCTGCACCGATCGCGAACGGCGCCAGCAGCGCAAGAAGGATTCCGCGCTTCACAGGCCCGCCCCTCACAGGATTGCCCTTCCGGTGCCAACCAGACGGTCGCGGCAGACAAAGCCGATATGCGCGTAGCGACTGTCGAACCCGTCCTTGTGCGAGGTCGCTGCAAAGATGCAGCCCTTTGGCACTATGCCCAGAGGGCCTTTCTCGAGCGCGTCGCCGCGCTTGGTCACAGGCTTCAGCGATGCAACCTGCTGACCATTGACCAGAACGTCTGCGCCCCGCCGCGTCACGACGTCTCCCGGCAAACCGACCGCGATCTTCGCAAAGGGAGGCGGGTTGGTGCCGAAGTACTTGGTCGTCACCCGGTCGTGGCCCGGATGAAAAATCACGTAGTCACCGCGATTCGGGAAGCGGCCGCTCTCTACCAGGAAGGCCCAGTTCGGAAGCGAGTCCGAAGCATTGACCATGAGGGCGTGCGTTCCGCTCCACCGGGCCAGCGCGCTGAATCCCATCGCGAGGGAGCTCAGCACGGCGATGACCGCGAGCTTCTGTGCGAGCGAAAGGCCCTTGGGATCAGCGCGCTCCACCACCCTGCCCTCCGCCATTCGCGGCCATGAAGGCCTGCATCTCGGATTCGACGCGAGCCGCATTTGCAGCGGAGCCCTTTGGTCTCACGCCCGATCCCATGCCTTGCATCGCTTGAGCGGGCGTCGGCCGCGGGACCTTGGCATAGACGGCCGCCTTCACGCTTTGCGTCACGTCCGGCACATTGCCGCCAACGATGGCCTCGTGAACCAGCACGACTTTGCCGCTCTTGGAGAGGCTGGCGACAGTTTCATCGAGCGCCGCCATGAAGACAGCCGTCTCGCGTGCAGCCGTCGTTTCGTCCGCGCTCGAACGGGACTGCGCCTGCAGATATTCGCCGATGATCCCCTGAAGTTGCAGCTGGACGAACTCCTGCCTCGAGTCCGACGAAGCTGCGATGTTCCGTGTCACCCAGGTGCCCCAGATGAACATGGCGATGCCGGCTACAAGCAAGACCAGTTCCCGCGTCGACATGCCGGCAAAACGGCGTCGCATGAGCGTTCCGGTCGGCTTTCGCGCCGCTGTCGTGACAGCCACGTGGGCCGGTGGCAGCTCATCGAACAGATCTCTCATTGATCCTCTCCCCCAGTAACAAGAGGCACGGTAAGGGCAGCGCGAAGGCTCGCGCGGCGGAAAAAGGCGGTGAGCGCCACGACAGTCGCGAAGATGGCCAGCACGAGGGCCTCGAATTCACTCTGTCTGGCAGGGCCCGCTGCTGCGAACCGCGATGCAAGGTTGCCGAGCTGCAGCATCAGCCCTGCAAAGGTGAAACTGCCCAGCGCAACGAACACGAGCAGCCCCGTACCAAGCGCCGCGAGCAAGGTCGTCGCGCCCCACCCTGCGAGGCGCAGGGCCACAAACAGCGCGTCCTGGCCGCGCTGGACAAGATCCGCCCTCTGCCGGGAACGAGGCAACGCGATCATTCTGCCGCCTCCGCCTGCTGGTAGCCTTCGGGAAATGCGACGGCCTCGATCGCGTCGTGCATCGGCAGCCCACGCTCGATGTAAGCCTCGATGCGCGCGAAAACGTCAGGGCTCGATGAGTAGAGTGCTGCTGAATAGCGGTCGAGGACGAGCCGTCCGATGCTTTCGGTATCGGGCCCGCGGATGAAGATATCCGAATAATCGGTGCCATTGCGCTTCAGCGAGCGCAGCAGCGCCTCGGTGAGGTTGTCCATCTCGAAGCGATCCGAGTTGCGGAAGTCCGAGATGGTCTCGCCCTTCTGCTGGAGGATCAGGAACCAGTCAGAGTTTTCGAGCGCGGCCCGCGAGCCTTCCGACTTGTAGTAATCGTGGATCGACTGGGTGGCCGTAATCAGCGCGCCGCCGTACTTGCGGCACGTGCGCGAATAGGTCTCGACGAAGTCGGCCATCGCCCCGCCCTTGAGCATCTGCCAGGCCTCATCGATGATCAAAGGCTTCGGTGTGGCGCGATCCATCCGGCGCATGACCTGCGAGGCGATGAACATGATCGACGTGAGAACAACGCCGCGCAGCTCCTCGCGGGTCGCAAGATCAGAGAGCTCGAAAACCGTCAGATCAGCAGACAGGTCAAGATTGGCATCGCCCAGAAAGAAGCGGCCAAAAGTGCCCTTGGCCGCGAACGGCAGGAGCGAGGTAGCCAGATCATAAGCACACGGGTGCCGGGCCTCCCCGAGCGCCGCGATCACCTGGTCGACAGTCCCGTCACGACCATGCTCCTCCCAGACGAGGTTGACCGCCTGGTCGATAAGCCCCCGTTCGGTGTCGTTCAGCCGGGTCTCGTTGCGCGCCATCTGGGCGATGATCGATTTGAGCATCGCGAGGCAGTCGACCAGATAGTCATCGTCCTCGCGCGCAAGATGCTCATCGATCATCCGGAACGGGTTGATCGAGATGCCCGAGGACAGCTTGAACTCGGTGAACGTGCCGCCAAGAGCCTTGGCCATATGCTCGAAGCTGCGGCCATCGTCGATCACGATGGTCTTGGCTCCAACCCCTGCAAAGCTCGCTGTCAGATCCTGGAGGAGAACCGATTTGCCCGAACCGGACTTGCCTGCAATCGCAACATTGTGATTGCCGGCAGTATTCTGGAACGGCGACCAGAACTGCGGTTGACCGCGCCTGCCAATGAACAGCAGATGCGGAATATTCCCCCCGACATACTCTCCCTGGATCGGCGCGATCGCTGCAACATTGGCCGAGCGCATCGTCCGCAGGCGCTTCATGCGCTTCAGATCATGGTCGAGCCCGTCGGCAAGCAGCAGCGGGAAGTGCGCCATAAAGGCGGGCAACTGGATATGGGTCTCGTCGATCAGGTCCCATCCCGTGGCCTTGTAGAGCGCTTTCAGCGTGCGCTCGCAGGGCTCGCCCCGGCCCTTGGGTGCAATGATCGAGACGGCATAGTAGCAGGAGACCAGCTTCTCGCCCTGCTTGACCCTATCGGCCACGAACTGCCATTCGGCGGCTTCGGTGCGTAACTTGGGAACGAGCTTGACGCCCTTGCCATCGGCCAGCGATGTCGTTCGCGCGAACTTGTATCCTGCCCTTGCCTCCGAGGATTCCGGGCCCGGGATGATCCCGCAGACCGTCTGAAGCACCGGGCAGGGAAGACTGAGCTTGGGATTGAAGATGTCGCCGATGATCTTCTGGGTATCCCAAGGTGCCCAGCGATCAGGGAATCCTCGCACCGCCATGGTACGGACGTCGAACCGCTCGGGCACAAAGTCCTTCAGTTCGGGGACACCCGATGCGACTGCGCCGGTCGGCCGCAGCGATTGAGCATGGAGGACAAGGCGGTCCTTCTCGACATGCGTCACCAGGTCGCGCCGGACACATTGTTCGTTGATCGGATCAAACCTGTTGTAGTCAGGGACCTCGTCTCCTGCGCCATTCGATGGCGCGAGAATTTCGTCGAACAGGCGGATGAGATCGATTGGCGCGAACTGCCGGACCGGAACGTTGATCGATTCCAGCGCCGAAATGATCCCGTCGCGCATCGTGACGAGGTCATCATTGGTGAGACTGGACCCTTGCCCGATGCCCACCGACATAACGACACGGAAATTGCGCACGAAAAATGGTCCATCGCTCGCGAGCGTTGACCAGGCACCGGCGAGCAGTTTGTCGAGGCGGTGGCGCGCAAGTGTCCGGAAGACGCCCGAAGCCGTGAACCGGGGCAGCGCCCAGGCCTGCAGCATCTCGGCTACCCTGGGACTTGAGAAGTTTGTCACGCTGAAGCGCGTTCCGGGCTGAAGAATATCGGAGAAGATCGTGCCGATGATCTCGCTGACCCGGTCATTCGCACCCACGAGCGGTGCAAGCTCAAGAATGAAGCCCTTCGAACGGACCTGGTGGAAGATGCGCTTCTCCTCGTCGAAGGAGCGATAGCCGAGAAAATGCGACAGCATCGGCACATCAGGCGCGCGGGCGCTGCGCTCCGGCTTGCGGCTGTCTCCCACAACGAGATCGACGAGCGAGCCCAACATCGCGCCTTACTCCACGACGCCGCTGAAAGCGGCAGGCTTGGGCCGGGCGCGGGATCCCTTGGCAGAAAGCCGCTGCGCAACCTCCGCCTGAATTTCGGCGATCGGATTCTTCGCGTCGGCCGTGGCGACCTCAGTCCCGGCCGCGCCCTTGCGAGGATCGGCCTTTGCGTCGCTCCCCTCCGGCAACGCCGCGAGCAAAGGCGGAGCGCTTTCTGCTGCGGCAAGAAGACCGCGACTGCGCGCAACCTTCGGACCCCGCTGAGCAATCTGTTCCATCGCGTCCCCGCGTCCGGGAAGCAGTGCTTCGGTGCTCACGACCCGGCGCGCATGCGTCGTGCCGCTGGCATCGGTGAAACCGGGGAAGACGACAGAGAGTTGATAGCGCGGGGCGCTGCGCGCCACAGGTGCTGCACTTGCCAAATGCGTGTCGTGGACAGGTGCATCGATCCCGTCATCCATCCGGTAGGGTCCGGCGGGATTGAGAAGGTCGGTCGAGCTGGTCTCTTCGATCCGGGCAAGCGCAGTATCGTCGATCACGGACGATGGGGCGCAGATTCCGTCGGGCGCATTGCAGCGGAAGTTCGCGCTGACATTAGTCCCAAGCGTCGAGCAACCCGACAGCAGGCCCCCGAGGACCGCAGCGACCATGGCAGCTTGCGAACGCAGATTTCTGTGCATCATGATGCCTTTCCTTCGATCCAGCTGAGCAGAAAGTCGCGCGGGCGGTAGCCGTGGAGAACCGCGCCATCTTCGCGGACGATGACCGGCGTCCCGCTGAAGCCGTGCTGCCTTGCGAAGGCCTCGTTGGCATCGAGCCCGCTGGTGTCACACGATCCTGCAGATGTGACCGCCCCGCCCTCGTACGCCTGGGTTACTGCCCGGCGCCGGTCGGGTGCGCAGATCACGGCCTCCGAGATTGGCCTTGTGCCGAGCACCGAGATCGGGCGCTCGATCACCTTGACATTGAGGGTCCCCAGCGTCTCGTGAAGCCGCTTGCAGTAGCCGCAGCGAAAGTCGCTGAAGACCGTTATGGTCCTGGTTCCACGGCCCATCACGATGCTGCCGTTCTTCGGCAAGGTCGCAAGGGCTGCCGGATCAATCCGGGCATCGGTTGCTGCTGACGGCGAACCAGTAGCGCCTGCCTGCGGCTTGGCCTCGGGCTCATCGCTTGCACCGGCACCGCCGACAAGCATGTCAGGGTTCATCTGGAGGAGACGGGCAGCCGTGAGGTCCTGTTTGGTCTCCATGTCGTAGACGCGCCCGATAATCAGGTAGCGCGCGCTATGGTCGATGTAGAACAGGTTCTGGCGGGCCTGAATCTCGCAGACGCCGTCGATGGACTTGCAGTCGATTGATGTGATCTCGGTCTTTGGCAGGCGCTTGGTCAGCGCTGCCTGGATCGAAGCGGGGTCACTCGCTGCCGAGGCATGAGCAACGGCCGCGATAGCGGCTAGGCCACTGGCTGCCAGACCTCCGGCTGCCGCGATCTGCCATGTCTTCCATTTACGCTCCATGGTGGTCCCCTCAGTTTCTGATGAAGGTGCCGTCGAGGAAGACCACCTCGACCGCCGCCCCGGTGGGCATCTCGACAACCGGCTGATACTGCTCGGCGCGCTCGATGAGATATTCCGAGACCGTGGTGCCGGCCTGCTGTCCGCCGCCGCCCAGGGCACGCAGCCCGATTTCGCCAGCGCCGGGGGTCCGTCGGCCCTCGCCCGCGATGATCGGCTGATTGAACCCTTCACTGAGCGCGTTGCCGACGCCGCTCACGAGACCTGCCAGAAAAGCCTGGGTGGTCAGCGAGCCCTCGCGGCTAACCACGCGACCGCGCACGCCCACTTTGCCGCCGAACGCGATGAACCCCTTGACCTCCGATACCGCAAAGCGGCCGCCCGGCTGCGCGCAGGTCATGCGCTGGAGCTTCACATAGACCTTCTCCGAGGAGAGGTCCCCGTAGGCTGCGCCGTTGACCATGCACCCCTGCACCCGGGTCGCGAGGAGCTTCCCATCACCGTAGACCGAGCGCGCTGGCCCGGTGATCCGGAGCAGGACGGGGAGCGGATCGCTCTGGCTGCGCGTATTGGTCGTGGCATCGACGCCGACCACCACCGTTGCCTTGGCAATCGAATTCGGGGGCAGATAGTTGGGCGAGTCCGTATAGACGGCGGGCGACTTTGTCGGGTCGATACGCGATGCCGTCCCGCTTGCTGACGTGAACGAGACCATCTGGACGTCGCTCCCGCGGCGCACGGGCGGGGCTTCTGCCGCTCCGGCCTCTGGTGACGCCGGCACGCCCATCTCGCGGGCCGCCGCGACAGGTCCTGGCGCTGTCGGCCGCGCGTTGCCCCTCTGGACTTGCTGGCGCAGTTGCTCGTTCTCGCGCTCGTAGGCTTCCAGGACACGCTGGCCATCGCGCGCCATGGCCGCATTTTCGCCGCGCAGCGCCTCGATCTCGGATTGCATCTGGGCGAACTGCGCGCCCTGCGCCTCAAGGCCCTTGAGACGCACGTCGGTCGAGTTCATCTCGCCCTCGTACATCGCGACCCATTCCTGATCGACGCGCTGCCGGTTCAGAAGTGCATCAGTCGAGACAGTTGTCTTGGCCCCCTTCTCCGTCGCCTCTTCGATGGTCTCCTCGGTATCGAGAACATACATGGCCCCAGCCACCGCGATCACGCCGGCAAGACCGAACATCAGCATCTTCTGCCGCTTCTGGACCAGTGAGTTCTCTGCAATGGCACCACTCGCATCGAGGGTGTCATGTTCCTCAGCCTCGCTGGCATCGAGGTCCTTGGGTTTGCGCTTGAGGAAATCCATCTGACTTACCCTCCTGACGGTACGACGACGTAAGCGGCGGTGGCCTGGCCGCTGGCGAGGTTGGGATTGGAAATGCTGACCGCGATGGCGCCGTCTCCGGCGATGATCTCTTCCTTGAGCGTCATCGGCTCGGAGCCTTTGTTCTCGATGCGCAGGACTTTCCCGGTCATGGTCGGGCTGCGATATTCGCTGACCAGCTGGACCTTGAGGTCGCCGACATTGACCGGGGCACGGGCAGCATCGCTGATCTCGAAACCCGCAACGCGGCGCTGCTCGAACATGGCCCGGACCAGCGAGACCGCACGATCATCGAGGGTTGCAGAGGCCTCGAGCGACTGCGGCGCACCCTGAGGGTTTTCGAGATCCGCATTGGCGACGAAGACCTGCAGCGCCGCTTCACCCGATACCTCGCAGTCGAACTTGTAGACGAAGCCACGGCGCGTCGTCCCGAAGAACGAAATCTTGCGCTTGGAATAACCGTCCGGAACGGAAAGATAGATGTCGCCGCGGGTCGGCTCGTGCACGATCGAGAAGTCTTCCTGCGGAACACCCGCCTGGACACGCGAGACCGAGACGAACTGGTCATCCTTCAGCGAAATGCGGGTAAGGTCCGACTTCGACGCCTGGCAGCGCACCTCGCCATTGTCGGCTGCTAGAATATGCTCGTCGGCGAGAGCCGGAACGGCGGTCAGAGCAAGCGCGCCGCCGACCAGTACGACCCCGCACAGGCGCAAGAGATGGCAGTCAATGCGGGAAGCGAGGATGCTGCCGGTTGCAATCAGCAGCGAAGGCACAATCGGGTTCATTGTTCCTGCTCCTTCTTGACGACCACGCCAAAGCCCTTGAGGCGGAGCGAGACGCCGGTGTGCTGCCAATGGAATTCGAAGATCTTGTGTTCGCGGCGAACGTCGCGCGATCCGACGATCGTATGGAGCACGCCGCCGACCTGACTGGTCAGATTCTCGGGGTCCGTGCGGATCCAGTCGATCGTGATGAACTGGGTGACCTGCGAGTCCTGTTGCTCATCGATGATCTTGAGAAGGTTGGCCTTGAGCGGACCGCGCGCCTCGGGCGCGGCAATCGCAATGAGCCCGTCGAGCCAGTACTGCAGGTTCTCAGGTGACCGATTGAGCGCGAGCTGTGCCGTGTCGCGGGTCACCGCCTCGAGATATTCGGGGCTGACCGCCGCTGAGCTCAGCACCATTTCGCTGGGAAGGATCGGCTGAAGGACAACCTCCCGGTCCCGCGTCGTTGCCGCGACGAACATCACCAGCACCAGGGCGCCCAGAATGATGCAGGCCAGAGCCAGAATGTTGCGCTGCTTGAGGGTCCGCTGCGACGCCTCGTGTGCGAATGAAAGTTCCATGTCAGCCCGCCATCACACGCAAGTGGGAAGGCGGAGCGACCTTCAGACCGAAGAATTCACCCGGCAAATGCCAATAGGCAAAATGCAGGACCCAATACATCGAGCGCCCAGCTTTGAGTTTGCGGTACCCAAGCCATGCAGCAACGGCCAGAAGCAGGCCTATGACAACATGCTGCGCCAGAATTCCCCAGGTGAATGGGATCACGAGCACGAGGAATTCATCAAGCGACCAGAACCCGATCAGTTCGGGATCGTCGAGATGCTTTGGGATGGAATACTTGTCCAAAGATCGTCTCCGCCAGAAAGGTTTGCTGCCATTCCCATGCCGGTAATGGAGCAGCGCCCCCCGTTCGCGATGACCTGTGCTTTCGCTCAGATCGTCGCTGTGACCGTGGAAGTGACGATCGGCACGCCGGTGCCAGCGCCCACGCCGACGCCGACGGGGATCGCGACCTGGCCGAGCGAGAAACGCCCGCTGGCCATGGCAACGATGCCGCCGGCGAGCGAAAGCACCGTGATGATCCGTCCGCCCGACCCCTGAAGGAAGCCGGTGAACCGCGTGAGCGCCGTATTGAACGTGGCGTCCGTGCCGGCCATGGCAGCTTCGATACCGAAGACGCTCATGGCGGCGGCGACAGCAAGGGCGACGGCGAACGTCCCCCCTGCCTCTTTGAGATCATGGACCTTCATTGTCTTCCCCTTCTGGTTGACCAAATGACGCGGTGCGTCGTCACCAAAGGGGCCGGAGCCGAAAGGTTTTCTCAATCACTGTTGTGTAGAGCGAAGTCGGAGAAGTCCGCGAATCACTGTTTTTGATGCCAGGTGGTCCGATTTTTGATACCGGGTGGCTCGATTTTTAGGACCACGTGGTCATGGATTCAGGACCACGTGGTATCACCAGCACGCCACCCTGGTCATGAATCCATGACCACGTGGGTCTGTTTTTCATACCACCGGTCCGAATCGTTGCAGCCGCTCGGCGAGGCGATAAGGAACCGACGCCAAGGGGCCCCGATCAGTAGCGAACAATGGCGGGAGGAAACGCAATGGCCAGCGGAAAAGAGGTCGTCCACGAACTGCTGGTGAGTCGGGATGCTTTTGTGATCATTGCGGACGCCATCAAATGGCTGACAATAGAACGGTCGAAGTTTCAGCGCCTTAGAGATGTGATCACAGATGTGATTCGCGCTCCAGATCTTTCCAATCGGGAGTTGCTCGCCGCATTCAACCGGCACCGGCCCTGCGATGGGCGGGTAAGGATCTATCTCAGATTAAGCGGCGCTCTGAATGCCGAATTTGACACCCTCAAGGCCCGCCTCGGAGAAGTCACGGGAGACCAGTGCGGTGTGCGTGAGACGGTGATCTTCTGCGCCCTCGCCATCAGTCTGCGCCAAATTTCTCTTGCCAAAGCCGCATTTTAGAATTCACATCATGCAGTTGCATAGGGAGAATTGACGGAGGCAAGGATGGGTCAGGGGGCGAACCCAAACGAGCGCAAGAGCTGTCATAGGCTGCAAGCTGAGTACGCCGATTTGATCAAGTACCAGATGAACCGGCAGGGGATCAGTCTTCGTAGGCTTGTCGACGAGGGGATCATCAAGAGCAGCCACCGCAGCGGTCTGTTCGAGCGCATCGCTGATGGCAGTATGTCGACAGCCGAGTTTAACCGGATCAACGAAAGGCTTGGCATCGATCCCGTCAGAGCAGCGATCGCCGTCCACTGCTTTGTCAGCCCAGAGTCCTATGAAGACCCCTGCTGCGAAACCTCTGCCCACCTTGCCATTGCCCTCGCGCTTCAGCTCAGCGAGGAGATGGCCGCGTGCGATGGGACTTTTGAGCCCATCCGCGAAGCCCTATGCCACGGCATCGCGCAGCGCACCTCGAGCGCTATAGCCAGGCACCATACAGCGCTGGAAGCACGGCGGCACGACCCTGCGCTGTTTGACCGCTCATTCGGCTGAGCAAGCGAATTGCAGCGTCAGCCAAGCACGCACGCTTAGTAGAAGCGCCGCTGATCCATTGATGATATGAACACGCAGCTTGGCATATGTTCGCCGCCAAGCTGGCGTTGCGGAGCAATCGCCTCCAGGATCAGGGACAGTCTGCCGGTGAAGCAAGAAGCGCTCATTGCCTGGACATCGCTCTATATCGCGGTCGGCATCATGGCGCTGATCTGCGCCGCACTTTCGACAATCGTGACCCTGAATGACTGGCGAATTGGCCGATGGGCTCCCGCGCGCACAAGCACACTCGACAAGGCATTGTTGCTCCCGAAGCTCTGGCTGCGCTGGCAAGCCAACTATCTCACCGGCACACCGGTGATCCTGGCTATCAGCCTCTACTATGCCTCTTGCATAGGTTTTTCAGTTTTCTGGGACATCTGACCGTCCAGCGAACGCGAGAAGGCTGACCGACCTGAAGGGGTTGTCCGCTCCTCGCCGGGCAAGCGAGACTGGCGCGGCAGTGCTTCCGCTGAGCGATGCAAGTATGCTGCGGACATAGCTGCGCGTTTCAGCAAAGGGCGGAACTCCGCCATGCTTGTCGACGTTGCCCGGACCGGCATTGTACGCAGCCAAAGCAAGATGCCACGAGCCATAGCGATCGAGCTGCTCACGCAGGTAACGCGCTCCCCCGCGGAGGTTTTCGACAGGGTCCCAAGGATCTGAAACGCCAAGATAACTTGCAGTCCCCGGCATCAGCTGCGCCATGCCCATGGCCCCGGCAGGACTGCGCGCAAAGGGCTGGTAGCGGCTTTCATGAGCAACGAGCGCGTCAAACAGCCGCACAGGAACGCCGGCTTCGCAAGCGGCTGCAGCGACGTGGCGGAAATAGAGACGGCGTCGCGATTGTGCCACCTCGGACAGGTCATGGCGCGGGAAGTATCCTCCAGAGAGGCAATCGGGATCTGACCCGAGTCTTGATGCATTCACCAGCGTGGGAATGACGGCAGAGTTTCCGCGTCTCATCCAGGACGGGATGTAGAACAATGGGGGCGTGGGACTCACAGGGGTGATCGCCTCTTCCGCAAAGGCAGTCCCTTCACCCCCGGGAACGGGCTGCTTGGCCTCCGGCTGCCCGGTCGGGGGTTTGACAGGCACTCCGGGCACCAGGACCGAGAATTCTGGGGGTGTGCTGCTCGAGAAGTCTTCAAGCTTGGCCTCTTGGCCTGCCGCTTGGCTGCTGAGCGCGATGAGCGCTGCGATGAGGTAGAATTTCATAACCACACCTTTCGGCATGGCTTGAGTACCGCCGAATAAGGTTATCGAGAAGGCTCAGCTGGCGCAAGCGTCGTATGGATTTGGCGAGGTAAGCACCGCACCAGCAGCTGCCGCCCCAGACCCGGCGGTCGTTCCTCGCCACACATCAAAGTGACCTCTGTGGATGGCTCCCGCGTTGCAAGCACAAAATTGAAAATCTGGCAGTTGGTCGGGTGCAGACTTCTGTCCGGCCTGTTTGTGCAGTCGTCAGAAAGACTGCTGGCCCTGATGGTATCCGCGAACTGGGTCCCACACTGCTTTGCAGGCTATAGCGCCTTCGTCATTTGCTGGGTTGTCCCGGTTCCCGGTCTGACCGGTTCGCCATCATCTCGCTTTGCTCTCACAACTCCTTGAGCTGATCTCCTCAGCTAACTCATCATTCTATGCAGCTAGCGCTGGCACGTGACGCTCCTTGTAGACCTCGCCACGCACCATGACTGCCCAGGCGATCCGGGCTGTCTTGTTCGCCATTGCGACGGTCACCACTCGCATCGGTTTTCGCGCCATCAGCGCGAGGAGGCGTGGATCTACCGCTTGGGGCTTGTTCTTCGCTCGTCGCACCATCGATGTCATGCCTACTACCAGCAATTTGCGAAGATATTTGTCGCCCATCTTGGTGATGCGTCCAAGCCGTTCCTTACCGCCGCTCGAGCTCTGCAGAGGCGTCAGGCCCAGCCAGGCGGCGAACTGGCGACCAGAGCGAAACTGGCGCGGATCGGTAACCGATGCTGCTATCGCCGTTGCTCCGATAGGGCCGATGCCCGGTATTGTCAGGAGACGAGTTGCGAGGTCACTCCTGCGTTGCCACGCGAGTAAGTCGCGCTCGATTTCTCGAAGCTGGGCATGAGCGTCCAGCGCTTGCTGCGAAAGCCGAGCGACGACCTTTACGGCGTCGGACGGTACGTCTGGTGCCTCTCCTCCGACGATCGCGCGTGCCATCTCAAGTGCGCGATGAAGGCCCTGTGGGATCTCGATGCCGAACTCGGCTAAAATGCCGCGCATCATGTTGACCAACTGCGTGCGCTGCTTGACGAGCAAATCTCGACTGCGGTGCATTGACAACGCCGCCTGCTGCTCTGGCGATTTGATCGGTACGAACTGAGGATCAGCGTGCAATAGGCACCCCCTTCGTGGGGTGATCGGCGTGCAAAAAGGACCCCTTCATCCCGGGGATTTAGTCGGCCGACTGGTTTTGATCAGTTGGCGAGAACGGGATGTTGATCGTGGAGACAGTGGTTCGGATTCGGCGTGAGCATGCAGCGGGTAAGGCGATCAAGGCGATCGCTCGTGACCTTCGTTTGTCGCGGAAGGTCGTCCGCAAAGCGATCCGGTCGCCGGAGGCGGCGTTCAACTATCAGCGCAAAGTCCAGCCGCTGCCGCGGATCGGTCCTTATCAGGATCGTCTCGATGGGTCGTGTCCCACGGGGTGGTGTAGGAACCGTCGATCCGCAGTAGGATCAGGTTCGGGTCAGGCAGCCAGAGCTGGCAGGCTGACAATGGGGTTATGGCTCACCGAGCCGAGGGTTTCCAGCGTCATGTAACGGCGTGACACCGCCCACTCATCATTCTGTTCCAGCATGAGTGCTCCGACGAGGCGGACGACGGCGGCGTCATTCGGAAAGATCCCGATGACATCGGCCCTTCGCTTAATCTCCTTGTTCACCCTTTCCAGCGGGTTGGTCGAAGCGATCTGCGCCCAGTGCTCCTTCGGGAAGGTCATGTAGGCAAGCACGTCCTCGCGCGATCCGGCCATCATGTCGGCCAGCTTCGGGAACTTCTCGCGCAGGGCATCGGCGACCTGTTCCCATTGCTGGTGAGCCGCTTCATGTCGCGCGACGATCAGGGTGAGAAAGCGCGACAATCAAGATGAGAATACGGTGTGTCGGGATCGGCGGAGGGCGTA